>JAQWSQ010000138.1 GCA_029243145.1 Planctomycetaceae bacterium
AACAACCTCGGTGTCCGTTTTCGTATTGAGGAAATCTCGTAGAGCGATGAAACTCGTATCTCGATCCATAATCAAGTGCGAAGCACCTTTCAGGAAGCCGTCAACGTCATTGGTCAACTCTCGACAAGTCTGCTGCATCCACTGTTTATGCGGGTTGGTCGTAATACCGGCGATCTCCACTCGGCGAGACTTCAGTTCCATCACCACCATGATGTAATGTGTCACCAATCCACGCGGCGTCCACACTTCCACCGTTGTGAAGTCGGTCGCAAATAGAGTTTCCCAGTGTGCTTTCAAAAAAGTTGACCACCGGAGCGATGTCTTGCGGTCGGGAGCAGGTTCGATGCCATGTTTCTTCAAGACATTCTCGACCGTCGTATCCGAGATGTGATAACCGATGTTGGCCAGTGCTCCCTGAATGCGGTCACAACCCCAGTTCGTGTTTTCGCGAGCGAAACGCAGAATGAGATCGACGATCACCTGCCTGATTCTGGGCCTGCCCACTTTGTTCTTTCGGTCCGAGTAATCCCACTTCCGGGCGACCAATTGCCTGTGCCAGCGGAGGATGGTGTCGGGCGTGAACAGAGTGCCGACTTGTTCGAGCAGCTTGCGACAGAGAACTTTGCCTTTGACGGCCAGACGCCTGCGTTGATTATTATTTAGCAGTATGCGCTTCTTGCCGAGATGTTCTCGCAGCACTCGGTTTTCTGTCCGCAGGTAATCAATGGCTGCTTGCTGCTCGCGATTGATCCATCCGGCAAGGCACAATAGCAGCAGTTGCCAGGGTGGGAAGAGGGAATTCATGGATCACCAGAAGTTGAATCAGGATGTCTGAACAGCTTCCGGGCGTTTTGATGCGAAATCAAGTGGCTGAACGGGGGGAAAGTATCGGGATGTAACTGCTCTCTTGAATAGGAGTTAAGGTTCGGCTGAGTTGTTTGACCATACGGGATCGCGTACTGCGTGTATCAATATGCTTTCAACCAAGCTAGCTGTGAGTCTCGGTTCGAGTTTGACGTGATGGACTATCCGACAGGAATAAATGTATGTCACTATCAAGCCAGACTTCGGTTGATGAACCGTTTTTAATCCCCTCGATGTTGAGAGGAAGAAGTTATAAATATCGCTTTTTATGTCTCATGAGAGTGCAAGCTGATATCGGAAAGAGCGTAAGGTCTCGCCAAAATCATTCCATTCCCCCAGATACTCTGCTCGGATCTCTTGGGGTGCTTGGCAAGGGACTACGGGAACATTTACTCATGTCGATGTGTTTGAACCTGAACTCCTTAAATTCTCAAAGAAAGCATCGCATGAATGGACGTTTCTGCGTTATGGTAGAGGGAATCATGTTCGGGCTGGATTGTGCGCACAAAGTTTAAGTCCAGCCAACTCTTTTCCATGACGCAGGAGTTGTCTCGATGCGATTGGTTTCTTTACTTTCTGTTTCTGTCGCGCTGGCATTGGTTGGATTGGGAATGCTGTCTGCCGAAGAGCAACCCGTCAATGCGGCGAACAACTCTCCCGGATGGACGGCTCATTCTCCGAGAGACGAGATTCGGCCAGAGTTCTCATCATCACCGGCATCCAAAGAGGATGTCTCGGGGGCATTGACGATTACTGCCGATGATCGCGAGGGACTCGTCGGAACTTGGCAGGCGAGGTTTCCTGTGGAGGGAGGCCGTTGGTATCGATTCTCTGCGGAACAACAAACCACGGGCCTAAAATATTCTCGTCGCACGGCTGTCGTACGGCTCCTCTGGCAGGACAAAGCAGGCAACAAAGCGATTCGTGACGAGCCGACCTATTCTTCTTACCGTCCGGGAACAAATCCTCGTGCCGAGCCGGAGTTTGTTCCTCCCGGAATAATGCAGCCAAGTGGGTGGGAAAAGCTCGATCATATCTACCATGTCCCCACTTCTGCATCCCAAGTCTTGGTGGAACTGAATTATCGTTGGGAAGCGAACGGGCAGGTGGCTTGGCGGAATGTAAAACTGACTCCGACCGAGGCTCCCAAACCACGCAAAGTCAAATTGGCAACCGTGCATCACAAGCCAATTGGAGGTAACACCAATCTGGAGAAGTGTCAGCAGTTCGCACCCATGATCTCCGAGGCGGCACAAAAAGAAGTCGATTTGTTGGTCTTGCCGGAGACTCTCACTTATTATGGTCGCAAATCGACTTATGAAGCGTGTGCAGAAGCTGTCCCCGGACCATCAACAGAATATTTCGGTAAGCTCGCCAAGCAGCACAACATGTATATCGTCGCGGGATTGTTGGAGCGGGACGGTCATTTGGTCTACAACACGGCAGCGCTCGTTGGACCTGATGGCAAACTGGTTGGCAAGTATCGAAAAGTCACTTTGCCACGTGGAGAGATCGAAGGAGGCATCACGCCGGGCAAAGAATACCCGGTGTTTGAGACTCGCTTCGGCAAAGTCGGCATGATGATTTGTTATGACGGATTCTTTCCCGAAGTGGCCCGCGAACTTTCCAACAACGGTGCAGAAGTCATCGCCTGGCCAGTTTGGGGATGCAACCCCATGCTGGGTGAGGCTCGGGCGTGTGAAAATCATGTATATGTCATCAGCAGTACCTACACCGATGTCTCTTCGGACTGGATGATTTCTGCCGTCTATGGACATGATGGCAAGCCTCTGGCACAAGCCACCGATTGGGGATCGATTGCCGTTCATGAAGTTGATTTGAATAAACCACTCTACTGGCACTCACTGGGTGATTTTCATGCCCAGATTGACCGCCACCGTCCCGTTGTTCCGAGAGAAAATGATGACAGACAATAAACTTTCCCACTCTTTTGGTGATCTAATCACCGTTTGTCTCAGTCTCTTTCTGTTTGCATTTGGAATCGATCATGCCAATGGGGCTGACTATCAAATCGCGACCTTTGCTGCCGATGTGACGATCCCCATTGGCCATCGTTGCATGGGAATTCTGCCGACGAAGGCCAAAGAAATCTTAGATCCACTCGAAGCCCGTGGCTTTGTGCTCATCGGGCCTGATCAGCCAGTCGTTTTGGTCGCCGTCGATTGGTGTGAAATTCGCAATGGTGCTTACGACCAATGGCGTGATTCGATTGCCAAGGCTGCCGGGACAACGCGAGAGCGAGTGATGGTCTGTTCGTTGCATCAGCACGATGCGCCTGTCTGTGATCAAGAAGCTCAGTTGCTGCTGGATGATGTTGGGATGCACAACGAATTGTATGATCGTGAATTTCATTCGGAGTGCCTGAAGCGAATCGCGGCTGCCGTCTCTGATGCCATGACTGAAACAACCCCCGTCACGCACATTGGTCTGGGGCAGGCGATGGTTGAAAAAATCGCTTCCAGCCGACGGGTTGTGCTGGAAAATGGAACGATCACATACAATCGATATTCTGCATCAGGAGGAAATGAATTTCATGCCAATGCTCCTGACGGTCCCGTCGACCCTGCGTTGAGAACGATCACATTTTTCAATGGGAATCACCCGGTTGCGATGCTGCACAGCTACGCCGTTCATCCCATGAGTTTTTACGGACGTGGAGGTGTGAGTTCGGATTTTGTCGGTTTGGCACGCCGGAGAATGCAGCGGGAACATCCACACGCTTTTCAGGTTTACGTGTCTGGTTGCAGCGGAGATGTCACGGCGGGAAAATACAACGATGCAACTCCCGCTTCTCGACAACAATTGACTCAGCGATTATTTATGGCGATGGAAGCAAGTTGGAAAAATACCAAACGCGTGTCTCTCGAACGAGCTACGTTTCGCAACAGCACATACGATTTACCATTCCATGAAGCGGACGAGTTTCGTGCAGAGAATCTCAACAAAGTGCTGAAAGATTCGACCGCCAAAGAAGGCGACCGGATCCTGGCTGCCATGAGTCTTAGCAGTTTGCAGCGTAAGTCTCGCAAACAGCCGTTGGAACTTCCCTGTCTCGATTTGGGAGCTGCACAGATTGTGTTATTTCCAGGAGAAACATTCGTCGGTTATCAGTTGATGGCTCAGCAAATGCGTCCCGACTCATTTGTGATGTCGATTGGCTATGGCGAGTGTTGGCCAGGATACGTTCCGACCAAGCAGGCGTTTGATGAAAAATTTAATCACGATTGGCGCTGGGTCGGTCGCGGTTCGGAGAAGATTCTGAAACAGGCCATGCAAGATGTTCTGTTGCCGGCGGAGTAATCAAGAATTCATGGCAGCCGGCTGGCCAGACACAACCTCTTCTTGGGGAGCGTGTTCTGGTTCCGCATGATGTCGCAAGGTGATATGTGCATAAATCGAGTAAAACGTCGGGACCATATATAGCACCATGATTGTTGCCGACAACAACCCGAATGCCAGACTGACCGCCATAGGAATCAGAAGCTGAGCTTGGAACGATTTTTCCAGCATGAGCGGGATCAACCCTGCGACGGTTGTGACGGAGGTTAGCAAGATCGGTCTCAAACGTCGTCGTCCTGCATCCAGTAACGCTTCTTCGAGTTCTGATCCATCATTGATGCGGTGATTGATGAAGTCAACCAGAACGATGGAGTCGTTGACGACAACACCGGTCAACGCAACCAGGCCAAACATGCTGAACATCGTTAGTGGTAAGCCGAATGCCCAGTGTCCAAGGATTGCTCCGACAAATCCAAACGGAATGATAGCCATGATGATGGCTGGTTGAATGTAAGATTTGAACTCAAACGTCAAAAGAGCAAACATACAGATCATGGCAATGCCGAGTCCAATGACAAGACTCATCATCGATTCCTGCGTCTGTTCCTGTTGTCCTTCCCATAAAACAGTGACTCCCGGATAATCCTCGAGTAATCCCGGAACGAACTTGTCTTGCAATGTTTGTACGACCTGTCGAGCGTTGGTTTTTGAGTCGTCGACATCGGCGGAAATTGTGATGGAACGGAGTTGATCGACGCGATTGATTTCCGAGGGGGACCGAGTGACAGTCACCTCGGCCAATTCGGTCAGCGGACGTTCGCTGCCATCGTCGAGTCGCACGCGAATGTTTTCAAAATCTTTCAATGACCGCCGGTCTTCTGCCGGGTAGCGGACCATTAATTTAACTTCGTGTCGTCCTCGTTGCAGTCGCATCACTTCCTGACCAAAGTAGGACGCTCGGACAGTCTCGGCAAGATCAGCTAAGGTGACTCCGAGGACGCGAGCTTCTTCTTTGATTTTGAGTTTGTATTCCCATTTTCCGGGGACCGAATCGTCTGAAATGTCGAAGACCCCCGGAAACTCTCCTAGTTTGTCTTTACATTTCTCGACCGCTTCCGTCAGCTCGTCGAATTGATGGGTGGGCGAAAGCATTTTGAACTCGATGGGGTTTCCTCCCGGTCCTTGAGCTTTACTCCCGAAACTGAGAGAGTCGGCACCGGCAATCGGGCCGACTTTAGTTCGCCAGCGGGCGATGATTTCGTCACTTTTGATGGGACGTTCCGCCGGGTCGATCAGTTCGACATCGACGCTGCCGACGTGTCCTCCCTGAGCCGCTCCGCTTCGTCCAGGCATGGCTTGTTGTTGCGAGTAGCCAACACTGTTTCGTACCACTTTGATAAGTTCCGAAGTGTAGCCTTCATCCCGATATTTCTGTTCGATTTCTTGTTGGTATTCCTCAACGACTTCATCAAGTCCTGCTTTGATTCGTGCCGTGGCGGCTTCCGTGACGTTGGCCGGGGTTCCGTTCGGGAAACTGACGTTTGCAACAATCTGCTTGCTGTCCAGTTTGGGGAAAACGATAAATGAGACACTCGAATTTCGCACAGCCACCGTCAAGATGATAATCGAGATTCCGAGACTGACGCTCAATGCGGCATTACGAATGCTAAATTTTAAACCCGGCAGATAGATGTTGTCGATGGTCCAATCGAGTGCCAGGCTGGTTTTCCCACGTAGGTAGCCGAATAGTTTGCTAAGGGCTAAGACCGGATAAAGAACGATACCAAAGAGCTTCGAAAGTAATACCAGTAGCAAGCCGAGGCTTTGGGCCGACGGTGAGGTCCAGTTCTTTCGAACTTCATTCAGCCGTTCTGTGATCGATTTGTCGGGAACATGAGCCAGATGGCACGGAAGGATAAAGATACTTTCCAATAACGAGATGACCAACATTGCGATCATGGCCAGTGGCATACAGGCAATGAATTTCCCCATTACTCCCGTGACAAAAAACAAAGGCATAAACGTCATGACGGTGGTGGCAATCGAAGTCATGACGGAAGGGATCACTTCAGCCGCACCATCAATGGCGGCAGTGACGAAATTTTTACCCATGCTGCGATGGGAGGAAATGTTTTCCCCCAGAACAATGGCATCATCCACGACAATACCCAATGCCATCATAAAGGCGAACATGGTCAACATGTTTAGCGTTTGACCGGCGGCTAGGAGAACCCCACAAGCACCGAGAATTGAAATGGGAATACCCAGTGCGACCCAACACGCCAAGCGAGTATCGAGAAACAGCGCAAGGACAATGAGGACCAGGATGAGCCCTTGCATGCCGTTACGAGTGAGCAGATCCATGCGGTCTTGGACATCGACCGATTGGTCTCCCCAATAGACAATGTCGTAGCCCGCAGGCAGTTTTGATTTTTTCTCTTCAACATATTCTCGAACCGCACGACAAATGACGAGCAAATCTTCATCGGCGGTACGCTCAACTGAGACAACTTGCCCCGGCTTTCCGTTGAGGCGTGTGGAGGAGGTGATATCTGCAAAACCATCTTGCACGACGCCGAGATCACCCACCGTGAGTACTCCACCATTTTCGGTAGTGACCAGCGGGATTTGGGCAATTTGGTCTCCAATAACGACTTTGTTATCACCTTTGACGAGAATGTCCTGAGTGGGCGTTTTGATGGTACCACCGGGAAGTTCCATGTTTTGTCGGGCGATCATATTGCTGACAGCTTGCAGCGAAAGCCCGTATTCGCGGAGAGTTTGCTCAGGAATCTCGACATCGATCTGGAAGTTTTTGGCGGCGGAGATCTTGGGTTGGGAAACTTCTTTCAAAGCACGTAACTCATCACGGACTTCCTCGGCCAAATTGCGTAATGCCAGTTCTTGCTCCAGAGATTGTGAGGCTCCTTCCGGGCCGATGACGCCAACTTGAATTACGGCGTCTCGAAACGTGATTTGCGTGATTTCTGGATCTTCCGCCAATCGCGGAAATGTGGAGATACGATCGACTTCCGAGCGTACTTCGCTCAAAACTTTTTGTGGGTCAACGGTCGTCTCGAGTTCGAGGACTAAACTGCCCACATTTTCTGCTGCAATGGATGTTTGCTTCTTGATACCGTCGAGAGAGGCGACCGATTCTTCCAGCTTTTGACAGATCCCCTCTTCCACTTCTTCCGGGCTTGCACCGGGATAAGGGACTGAAATTAATAAAACTTCTAGCTCGAATTCGGGGAATACTTCCCGGTTCATCAGGCCGGCAGACATCACACCGACAGCCAGGATGCCGACAAGAATCGTGTTCATCGCTGGGGTGTTATCGATGGACCAACGCAGGATCGACTTCATAGCGATTCCTTCGCATCTGAGTTGTCAGAAGGTTTGTGAGTAGGCTGGGCTTTTAGTTTCATGCCGACTTCTGGTTCGGAAAGTTGGGAAACAATCACTTTGTCACCGGGAAGTAGCGGGCTGTTCTCTTCGTGGATCAGAACACGTCCATCCTGTCGATGGACAACCTTAATTGTTTCCACTCTGAGCCCATCCCTTGACACTAGCCAGACAATATTTCCGGGGCGAACACCTCTTTCGGGCAGTGACAATAATGGTCGTCCCGGAACGACACCGGTTGACATTTTGACAAACATGCCGTTCATAAGAGTTCGCGGAGAGCGACTGGTGATATGTTGCGAATCAGTGCTGCGGATAAACGTTCGTGGTTCCGGGACTGTGACGCGACAGGGAACCATGCGGGTTTTGGGGTCGAGCCCGGTTCCCGCCAGACGCGAGATTTGTCCTTCCCATTCATAGGTCACTCCCGCCAACTCGTAGGTCACCTTCACATCATTTTCCGGGAGACGATAAGCATCAGCCAATCCGATTTCTGTCAACTCAGGTGAGGTTTCTTGAGCAGAGTTGGATTGAGGCGATTGAATCAACCAGCCAAATTCTTCCATCTTCAGATTGCTAGAGATTTCGACCTTGGAAGTATCTTCGAGTTGAAAAAGTGCCGTCCCGCGCTGGACGAAGTCATCCTTTTCGACGAAGTCGTCTACAATGAGGCCACTAATGGGGGCTTTCAGAGTGCTCAGGTCGAGATCGCGTTGTGCCTGATCGATTTTTGCCTGTGCGATGGCGACTGTTTTTTGATTCTGAAATTTCTGTTTGAGTAACTGGTTCAACTGATTTTCGAGCGTTGTGACCGAGTTCTGGATCGAAAGATAGGTTTTTCGATCAGCTTCGTACTGCGATTGAGTAATTGCTCCTCGCTCGCGAAGATTTTCAGAGCGTTTAATATTCGCTTCTTCCAGTTTTCGCTGATCCTCGGCAATGACGATCAATTTTTGTGTGCTTGTGACCTGCTCGGCAATGACTCCACCGGCAGCTTCGGTTTGTTCTTTTTCCGCCGTTAACCGATCAACTTCCAACTGATAAAATCTTTTATCGATCTCCAATAACTTGATCCCTTCTTTGACGAAGCTTCCCGCTTGGAGATTATCCGGTTTCTCGGTCACGCGACCAGCAATCTCGGCGGAGAGATTGATGCGGCGATAAGGTATCACAAGTCCATCAAATTCAATTTTGATTTTCTTCGTGAATCGTTCGACGCTTTGGACTTCCACCAGTTCGGCCGGTGTGACTGTTTTATTGTCTTGCGGTGGTCTCTGAGGTTGTCCAAACACGACATATCCCAAGACTCCGGCAGCGAGCACCAATATGGGAGAGATGATTTTCAAAGCTTCGTTTAGCATGAATTTATCAGTTCAAGAAAGGCGTCGGGGAGCGGTCATCTGAGGGACAGAAACCTGTCCCTGTTGAATCGCGTTGACTGTGAATTGTGTAATGTGTCGGGCGATCTGCTCTGGCTCAAACAAATCATCCAACATTTCTGTCGAGACGAGCATCTCGGTGACCGGTCGATTAATCTTGTAGAAATGAACTTGTCCAATGACACTAAAAGACGCCTGGTGAAGCTCTAACGGAGAAAGTTCGCGAGGTGTAAGATCAATAATCACGGCTTTGAGCATCTGAAAATGGGGACGGATAAAGTCTTCGACCAATTCGCGGCAGACACCGGTGGGATGAAACATCTCGCGAAATAAGAGCGATGTTTGCCAAGACATTTCCGTAGTCCCGAGCAACCTCTTCGCCATGGTGAGAACAAACGCGTACAGTCGATCAGTGGGAGTCGCATTCGGAGGGAGATTGGGCATCGGAAACTGAGTCACTTTTTCGCTGTGTGCGAACATGATCGATTCCCGATACAAATTTTCCTTATCCCGGAAGTGATAGTTGACGGCTGCGGTATTGACGTCCGCCCGACGACAAATTTCGCGCACCGTGGTTCCTGTCAGACCGGTTTCTGCGAAAGCTTCGCCGGCTGCCAGAAGAATACGATGTCGTGTATGTTCTTCGCTCATTAAGTTTTGTATGAGTTATAGTGTCTCAAAACTGTCAAACGCCCGATTCAAACGGATGTTTTAATCAATTGTATGATACGTCTGGAATAGTAAAAGTGAGATTATGGACGTATCACTCAATTTGGCCACGAAGTGATCATGTGGAAATCTCTAAATCCAATGATTGAAATGGGAGATGGTCTTTCTGGAACCCATCATCGCTAGTGTCAAACGCAGAAGAAGACCGTTGTCGCACCGTCAAGGAACTTTGTTGTCAGTCCCTTCTAGTTCGTTGAGTGCCCGGTTGAGAACGCGAACAGTATATTTCCCATTCGCGACAAGCCCTTTTCGATAAGCATTGTTGCGCTTCATGCCTTTGATCACAGGACGAGCCTGTTCGTCGATTTCGTCCAAGACATTAGCGGCATGGACTCTCGCCCATTGGCTGCCGTTATCGAGAACATCGATTAGTACCGGAAGTGCTTCTTCTGGACGATCCATTCGGCAGAGGGCTCGAGCGGCCGCAACTCGGACGCTTTCGGATTGATCGTTGATAGCAATGAGGACCAATTGTGGTTCCGCTCCGAGTCCCGCTTTTCCCATATTCCCCAAACCGATGGCGGCCCAGTACCGGAACGTGGATTCATCGTGCTTGAGAAGAGAATTCATTACGTCAAAAGAATCAGGGCCTGATAATGAAGTCGATGCTGCCAGCCGCAACTGCACCATGAATTTGATCGCATCGGGTGATTTGTTCAAAATAGCCCAAGCCGAACCGAGTTTTTTTTCACGTGCGTTAATCTCTGCTTCGGGGACAAGACCGAGGTCTCGCGTCTCCAGTACCCAATCGAGATGTTTGATTCGCAAACGTTCGAGAATCTCTTTGTACTCTGGATTCGTGGCCAGATTATTCATCTCGTGTGGGTCGTTCATTGTGTCGTAAAGTTCCTCAATGGCTTTCTCCGGTTCCAGAAATCTTGCAACTCCTGCTGACACATTTCCCATTTTCTGAGTCTTGCGTATTTCCCGCATGGTGGCTCCACTTTCGGGGGTGTTCATGTGTTGGTAGTACGTCTTGAAGGGTTCGTAATTGCGGATGTATTTATACCGTTGATCGCGTACCGCACGAATGATGTCATATCGTTCGTCCATACGGTCGCGAGCGCCGTAGACATACTCTCGCGGCGTGGGACAATTTGTTCCCAGAAACGATTGGCCGTGCATGTGGTCTGGGATAGTTGCCCCGGCAAGATTGAGAGCCGTTGGTCCCAAGTCAATCAAACTGACGAGTTGATTCGAGATAGATCCTGGCTTTCCCTGATTGCCGATTCGATACTTTTCCGGTATGCGAACAATTAACGGCACATGCATGCCCGAGTCGTATAGCCAGCGTTTGGCTCTCGGTAATCCCACTCCATGATCGGACCAGAAGACAACGATTGTGTCATCGGCAAGCCCGTTTTCTTCCAGTTGTTGTAGGTGTTGTCCCACCCAGCGATCAAGAGCCGTGATAATGTCGTAATAACGTCCCCAGTCTTCCCGAGTTGTTTTGGTATCGGGGTAGTAAGGAGGAAGTGACGCCGCGACGACGTCTCGATCATGTTTTTTGATCCCTTTCGTGACATCTTTGTATTTGGCATCTCCCGCGATCCCCGACTCATGACAACCGGTGTAATTAAAGACTGAGAAAAAGGGTTTGTCGTCGGGACAGTTTTTCCAATGAGCTTTGCCGCTGGATGCATCCCAAGTGTTCTTGGGAGCTTTGAATTGATAATCGGTCTTTGAATTATTCGTGCAGTAATAGCCAGCTTCGCGCATCCAGATGGGGAACGGCTTTATATGTGCGGGTAGCGTGGCATTGCATCGCATGTGCTGCGTTCCCAAAGAGGTTTGGTACATCCCCGTGATGATCGCGGATCGACACGGAGCACAAACACCGGCGGTCACAAATGCGTGAGTGTACCGTGTCCCCTCGGTCGCAAGTTGATCCAGATTCGGCGTCGTCGCGTTCTCATAGCCATAGCAGCCAAGGTGAGCGCTAATGTCCTCCGCCGACAGCCACAAAATATTTGGTTGATCGGCTGCCCTGAGCGAAAACGGAAGAAGAAAGAGCAGAGAAAAAGCAATCAGAACACGGCACATATTCATTCCAATCGACAATGGATGACACTTTTGTAGAGTCGAATTATCAACGGAGCCGTGCCAAAGATCAAACACTTATTCTCTGTTTTGCATTGAAAGTGACTCGGCAATTTCGTTCTGATAAGAAGAACCTATCGCAGAGAGCGAACTGATCTGATAATCTGAAATGATCAAATTCGAATGAGATCGTCTATTATTCAGGTGAGGTGATATTGACACCCGACGAAGCCTTGGCGCACCAGATTCAATTGTATCGGCAAATGACCGGCGAGCAGCGGCTGAAAATTGCACTTGATCTGCACGAGTTCAGTTGTGAGATGTCGTGCGCAGGAATCCGACATCGACTCCCGATGCAACAGATCGTGAAGTTTCAGAGTTATTAAGGCAACGGATTGAGGTGACTCGTTGATGGTGAGCTTTTGACGCATGTAACGTGTCAAGATTTCCGCTAAGAATCTGATTCTGCGAGTGGCGGAAGTTGCTCCAGTATGTCTCTCAGGACACTTCCGGGAACTCTTCCTGCAGCATCTTTGATGTCGTTGAAATGGACTTCCTTCAACCATCACAGATGACCACACATCTTTTGTAGAGCCCTGTTTTGGGATGCCTGTCAGCGTGCCACGGCAACTCAACAATATTCTTGGGGAGAGAATCTGTAATTGTCGATGTGGCAGCGACTACGACGAGAGTGGTAGATTCTTCTATTTCTTCCGTGGGAGTGATAACCACTGCGGGGCGACATTTTGGGTTACGATTCTCGGGATCAGTAATTTCCACCCAAACGATACTGCCCTGTTGTAATGCCACCTCTAGATTCCTTCATCAGAATGGGCGTTCTTCTTTAGCCTCATACCATTCTGGAGCTGGTGGGTTCTCTTTCGCAAGTTGCTTCAATGTCTTCCCAGACAAGGATGATGATCGAGGTTTTCTCAATTCCCGCGTGGAGAGATAATGGGAGATCTTTGTGAAGCTTGCATTACCTGTTTGTGAGGAAGCCACTATATCTTTCATCATTTCCTGTAGAGGCAGCTCGTCCCCTACATTTTTGGTCACATCTGGTGAAGTCTGTGATTCAACTGACATCTTCAAAACCTTCTTTTGGATTTAAAACGAGAATTCTCCGTTCAACCATAAATTCATTGTTTGCGTACAAGGCTAATCGATATTCGTCGGCTTTCGGAAAGACCAACCCTTGAAACCCAAAGGCAATTTCAGCAATGGCGCGAGGATCACTTGGGAATTCAAATTCTTCATCGATTGTTTTGATTGTTATTTCTTCATCGGCACTTTTGAGTTCAATCCGTAAGGGGATTTTCCCTCGCCCTCCCGTGAGTACCGCATAGACGTATAAGTGAGGATGATGAAGAGGAAAATCTTTTCCGGTGATTGCAGAGAATGTTCCAGTCAGTGTGTATTTGCCGGTATAAGGATCTCGGTAAATGAAGTCACAGATCACCATCGCCAATGGAAACGGAGTGATGGCAACAGAGTCTTCACTTTTAGACATGGAGATTCCTCGGCTGGGTCAAATTCTTATTATAGGTCTGTGAGGAGTCTTTGAGGCAATAAAATTCACGAAAAATAACGAGACGCCCCAATTACCCTCGAGCTTTGATCACGTCCATGATGGCTTGCAGGTCATTTTCGGCTTGAACGGGACGGTTGCCAAAAGGCGTGTTGTGAACGCCTCGGACTGCCAAAGTCTTCTCGAACAATTCTTGATCGTTCGAGTGATAGGCGACGGTTGCGGTGGGGTCTTTCAATTGATGACCGGTGAGGATGCAGACAACCCGGTCAGAGGGAGCGATGATTCCTTGACTGCGGAGCAGTTTCGCACCGGCGACACTCGCTCCCGAAGCCGGTTCGCAACCGAATCCACCTGCACCAACTTGTGCCTTCGCGTCGAGAATATCCTGATCAGGAACTTCGCGGACAACGCCATCACACACTTCCAACGCTCGCAAGCATTTCTTCAAATTGACGGGACGGTTGATTTCGATTGCTGTGGCCACTGTTGAAGCGCGACGATTTTCGCGTGTCATTTCGTCGAAATAGCCTTCGATGTGATCATTTTCGGTTTGGCCGTCGTTCCAGCGTTGCCCTTCCGATTCATAGATGTCGTAAAGAGTATTTGCACCTTGAGCGTTAATGACCGCCAAGCGTGGAATGTGTGGGATCAATCCCAACTCTTTGAGTTCCATGAAGGCTTTGCCAAATGCCGATGAGTTCCCCAAGTTGCCACCGGGGACAACAATCCAGTCTGGCACTTCCCATTGCATCGCTTCCAAAACGCGATACATGATTGATTTTTGACCTTCGAGTCGGAACGGGTTCACGCTGTTGCACAGATAGATTCCCATCTCTTGGCAAACTTCGCGGACACGGAGGAGGGCGTCATCGAAATCACCCTGAATCTGTACGGTGAGTGCTCCGTAATCGAGTGCTTGTGAAAGTTTGCCGTAAGCAATTTTTCCGCTGCCGACAAACACAAGCACTTTCATCTTGCCGGTCGTGGAAGCATAGACTGCCAGTGATGCAGAGGTGTTTCCAGTGGAAGCACACGCGGCAGATTTCGCACCAACCATTCCTGCGTGCGTGAAGGCCGCCGTCATGCCGTTGTCTTTGAAGCTGCCTGAAGGGTTGAGCCCTTCATATTGCAGAAAGAGATTGCCATCATCTACGCCGACGTACTTGGCGACGGAAGGCGAATTTTGCAAAATTGTTTGCCCTTCGCCGATGGTGGCGATTTGGTCTTCGGGGGCAAACGCGATCAATTCCCGGAAACGCCAGACACCACTGAAATCGAGTGGATTCTGTCGCGAACTCCAGCGCTGTTCAAATTCTTTGAGCGATGCGGGAACTGGGATTTTGTCCCATTCGTAGGCGATGTCCAACAGCTCTCCGCATTTTGGACAACCCGTGAGTGTTTCGGTCAGCGAATACGTTGAACCACAGCTCGCCGACAAACATTTTTGAAAAGCCACTTCGCTCGACACAGGATACTTCCTCTTTCTGGGGGCAGGTCCTCTTGTATTATCTCGAATCGTCCAGAAAAGCTCAACGTCGGAAAGAAAGTTCTACGCATGATTCTTCACGAATCATATGGACTAAGGCATCTCACGACAGAGCAGCTCACATGAAATCGTCCGCGTCGTCGATCTTGCGAGATGTGGGGCCAGTATATTTCCAGCCACAATTGAGAGGGTTTCCTAATTGCTCCAGATAATGGGCCGTCCACGCAGGCATTCTGGTGATTGTCAGCAGTGGTGCGATCAGTTCGTGCTCAAGGCCAAGATAATGAAAGATTCTGGCAAGAGGCCAGGCGACGGTCGTTTGTCGATGCGGGCAAGCATGTTCGATGCGAGTCACGAGAGTTTCAAACCCTGATTGCTCACGATCGTCGGCAAGAGCGAGGCAATGGGCGGTGAGAACTTCTTCGCGAGGGTCTTCTTCGGTTTGTGCCTCGATCATCGCGGGTGGAATGAGTTCGCCCGCTTCAATTTGCTCCAGCATTTGATCGACATCGGCTTCGCAATCAATTTCGTCCAAAAACTGAAACACGGCTTCCGCATCGCGAGTGATTTGTGGGATACAACTTGCCGACATCGCTGCCAGCAAAGCCGGTCCGAATTCTCCGTTTGCAGCCGCGATGGCACGAACAGCGACATCCGACGGACATTCCGGGTCGGTCGCGAATAACAACATGATTACCGAAACAACCTGCTTCTCAATCGGCTCCGATGGGACACCCCGAAAAGAAAGCAAATACTGATCGATTAAGTCAAAAGTTGGGGGACCCGCCGGCATCGGCACTCCCTGTGAACTGCAATAGCGGACCGCCATTAGTTGCAAAAGTTGTTTCTGCAACTGTAAGCAACGGTCGATGGTCGCTTCGGCATGTGGGTGATCGTGGTGTTCATCGAAATGGCTCAGCTCGAGCAAAGCGAATTGCATCGCTTCGTACATCGACAAGTGAAACGGAAGTCCGGCGACTCGTTCCTGGACTGAAGCATCCGCATTCGGAAGTTCTTGAATGCGAGATTGCAAATCGGCTGCCATTTCGGGAGAGGAGAGATCACCATAGAAGAGCAGGGCGTTGAGGTCGGTCATCGTCGCGCGTTCAGCAAGGTCGTACAGCGAGTAGCCTCGAATCTGTAACTGAGGGCGACGACCGTCGATTTCCGTATCGATAAGAGAAGGAGTCTCCGACATGCCAGGGGATTCCCTATGTGACTGTGTGTGGACTGTTTCTGCGAGTCTCATCCTACCGATCTGGCCACAAATTGAACATCCCAACGCAAAGGCAAGCTCTCACGAGGTTTATCGCGATTTTTCAGCCCCTTCGATCTCACCTTGGCACTCGTTCAAATTCGGCTTATGATTCCGCACTTGTCGATTCCTGTGACTTACCAGTTGACTGGCCCGATTCGATGTCGACCGCAGATCATGCAGACTCATTTGATGAGATGACGCCCGAGTGGAACGTCCATAATGAAGATGGTTCCACCGAGCCCGTTTCGTATTCAGACGATGATGGCGATCTCTCGACACAAGAACTGGAACGACTCTATCAGCAGGCCATGAACGTGGTTGATATGGCGGATGCGGTTGAAGATTCGTTGGGGCTCGATACGAGTGTTGAGGAATTTGCTCCAGAGTCGTCTGAACAATCTTCCGGAGAGCCGAGCCAAACACAATCACCCTCTCTGAAGGCCGTCGATTCGCCCACACCTCTTGTCCCTAAAATGCAGCCGATCCAGATCCTGGAAGCGGCATTGTTTGTGGGAGGAGCCGACTTGACGATCAAAAAATTGGGGCGTTTGCTGGGAGAAAGTGTTACGCCCGACATCGTCGAAACAGAGATCGCCAATCTCAACGAACGCTACGAGCAACAGCAGCGACCTTACCAAATTGATTTTGGAGAAGGCGGGTATCGACTGGTCCTTAAAGCAGATTTTGAACGTATTCGAAATCGAGTGTATGGCTTGGGACCGAAAGATGTGAAGCTCACGCAGGATGCCTTGGAAGTTTTGGCGATGATCGCCTACCGGCAGCCGGTCACACGAGAGGTGGTCATCGAGAAAGGACCGAAAAACGCCAGCAGTCTGTTGAATCAATTGCTGCGTCGGGAACTCATCATTTTGGAACGTACGGGCGACACCCGAAACGATGTGGAATACACCACAACCGACCGTTTCTTACAAGTCTTCGGCCTCGTCAATCTCAAGGATCTACCTCAACCCGATGACTTGGCGTTCAAATAGGGTGTTGGACGGTCTATTCACTCCGTATTCGTTTCGTCGCGGGTTTTCCGCAAACGATCCATGATGCCATTTACGAATTGGGATGACTCTTTCGTACCGTATTTGCGAGAAAGTTCAATCGCTTCATCGATGGCAACTGGGGCAGGAGTGTCGAGAAATAACATTTCATACGCACCGATACGAATGGCATTGCGGTCGGTCGTCGCCATGCGGTCGAGTGACCAGTTTTCGGCAGCGCCTGAAATCTGTTCGTCGAGTGCATCTTGGTGCTTGAGGACTCCCGAAACAAGTTCCCAACAGAACAGAAATAACTCTTCGTCTTCGAGTTGTTCACCGATCATGTTTTTTAGGATGCGTGCGTCGGCGTCCGGGTTGAAATCACTTTGAAAGAGCATCTGGAGAGCAATTTCCCGAGC
This sequence comes from Planctomycetaceae bacterium, assembly GCA_029243145.1. GTDB lineage: Bacteria > Planctomycetota > Planctomycetia > Planctomycetales > Planctomycetaceae > JABURQ01. The sequence continues at coordinate 17,401 of JAQWSQ010000138.1, forward strand.
TTTACTTCGACGAGCCATATCTGAGCCTGATTCGTATTTAAAAAATGAGAAGGTCTGTTGTGAGGACCATTTGTGACAAATAATATCAATGATGAAAATACACGTCACCGAAAATGAAGTCAGTCGGCCAATGACCGATAAACGGACACCATCTCCAATGCGGCTTGTGCCACCTCGATTCCTTTATGCCCGACCGACCCACCGGCACGATCCATTGCCTGTTGATCATTCATGCAGGTCAGCACGCCAAACATGACAGGAATTCCATGATCGCGGGCGGCGTTCATGATCCCATGAGCGACTGCATGATTGATGTATTCATGGTGCATTGTGTCTCCCTGAATGACGGCTCCCAGACAAATGACGGCGGCATAGTTGCCCGTTGATGCCAGTTTGTCAGCCAGCATAGGGAGTTCAAAAGAGCCGGGGACATAGAAGACTTCAATCTGATCGGGGCTTGCTCCGTGTTCTTTGAGAGTCTCGACAGCTCCATCGCGAAGTTTGTAGGTAATCGAATCGTTCCAGCGTGCGACGACGATGGCGAACCGTCCGTCACCCGCAGAGAGCGCTTCGTTAATTTCGGGGGCACCTTTACCCATTGTCTGATCCGTTTACTGTCATCGTGACGTTGTGAATTGAGGGGAACTTGTATCTCTTACGGGTATGAGACGTGAATCAGGAAAGATTCATCGTCATCAAGAATTCTTCGTTGGTTTTGGTTTTTCGCATGCGATTGGTCAGCAACTCCATCGCCTCGACCGGGTTCATATCGTTCAATACGCGACGCAACACCCAGATCAGTTTTAGTTCTTCCTCATCCATCAGCAGTTCTTCGCGACGAGTGCCTGATCGATTCACATCAATCGCGGGCCAAATTCGTTTTTCGACCATGCGGCGATCCAAATGCAACTCGGTGTTACCGGTCCCTTTGAACTCTTCGAAGATCACATCGTCCATTTTACTGCCGGTATCGACCAAGGCTGTCGCAATGATCGTCAAACTGCCCCCTTCTTCCAATTTACGAGCCGCCCCGAAGAATCGTTTGGGGTGTTGAAGTGCGTTGGCGTCAACACCACCCGAGAGAATCTTACCGGAGTGCGGTGTCTCTGTGTTCCAGGCACGAGCCAAGCGTGTGATGGAGTCGAGAAAAATCACCACGTCTTGACCGTATTCGACCATCCGTTTGGCTTTTTCGATCACCATCTCTGCCACTTGAATATGGCGGCTTGTCGGTTCATCGAACGTGCTGCTGATCACTTCGCAATTGGCCGACTTGATCTGTCGTTCCATGTCGGTGACTTCTTCTGGCCGTTCGTCAATCAATAACATGATGACATAGGAGTCGGGATGATTCTTAATGACGGCTTTGGCGAGATTTTGCAGCAGCACCGTTTTACCGGCCCGCGGAGGTGACACGATCAATCCACGTTGTCCCATGCCGATGGGTGCGACCAGATTGACAACGCGGGTCGAGATATCGTCTCCCAGTTCGGCCAGTTTCAGGCGTTCTTCGGGATGCAAAGGAGTGAGGTCGTCGAAGTAAACTATTTCGGTCAGTAGATTCGGATCCTGCCCGTTGATCGCTTCTACTCGCAACAGCGCAAAATAGCGTTCGTTTTCTTTCGGCGGGCGAATTTGACCGGCGACGGTGGCTCCGTTTCGTAATCCAAACCGACGAATCTGGCTCGGAGAAACATAGATGTCATCCGGGCAGGGAAGGTAGTGGTAATCGGGACTCCGCAGGAAGCCGAACCCATCCGGTAAAATTTCCAAAGTCCCTTCCCCAAACATCAGACCATTCATTTTGGTCCGTTCTTTGAGAATTATGAAAATCAAATCCTGCTTTTTGAGCCCTTGGTATTCAGACAGCTTTTCCTGCTTGGCAATCTCATGAAGCTCTTTGATCGTCAATCGGTGCAGGTCGGCGATGTGTATGTCACCTTCGAGACTGACTGGACTCGGATGATCGGTAGGTTGTGCTATATTATGATCGTCATCGAGGGATGTTTTAGGAGTACTCATGTGGGCCTCTGAAATGTTTGAAGATGGGATGCGCGAGGAATTGAACCTTGACCGGTGTTTCGCGAATGCGATGTCTGGTCCGGTGGTCGGAACAGGAAAATTGGTGTGTCTTATTCAGGATGATTGAGGATTCGGGAAACGCTGATCTGCAAATGCGATCAGCGCCTCGACGGCTGCAGATAACTCTCCATGATTGGGGATCACGGCATCTGCCAGTTTTTGTTTTTTGTGGATAGGAAGTTGACTTGCTTCTCGTTTGGTGAGTTCGTCGGCATCCCAGTTTCGTATTTGTTTAACTCGTTGGAGGCGTTGCTCCCAGTTCGTATCCACAAAAACGACTGCATCACACATGTGGTGCCAATTTGCTTCAAACAAAATTGCTGCGTCCAGGATTAACAGTTGGTATTGACCGCTTTGAGCCGCTTCGGCCAACTGATCTGCCGCGAGACGGCGGATATGCGGATGGACGATGGCCTCAAGTTGTTGTTTTTGTTGTATTTGATTAGGGCCGAAGACCTCTTTGGCAATCGCAGATCGATCGAGTTGGCCATCGGCGTCCAGGATGTGATTTCCAAATTGTTCCGTCAGTTTGGTAATGACTTCGGGGAGTAGGAGTGTTTGATGTCCAATCTGATCAGCATCCACCACATACCAAGGCCGTATTCGACTCGCTTCGCGGGCAACCGCGCTCTTTCCAGAGCCGATCCCACCTACGATTCCGACCACGGGTAGGCCGACGTTACGAGGCGATATAGTCATTGAAAATGTATTTGGAGGAAGGTCATTTCAAACCGGTTTCACCGGGATGGAAAACCGCATTACCCAATGTGTGAGACTGGGTCAAAAACTGTTGCTGTGTGGAGAAAGGTTAGAAATCGCTTTGGAAAGGAATATAAGGGATGTCTCTTCATAATCGCGACGCGATGCTGAAAAGTCAACGAAAAACTGGCCCTTGAACCTGCCAAATCGGTATTTCCTTCTTTCTTTCCGCTGATATGTAGATGTATTGAAATGTTCTTATCTCGTGTTGTTGATACCAGTTTCATTGTCCTTTGTGTTCTGGCTGCGTTGGTGACGATAACCTCATTCGGTCAAGAAGCCATCACGGTCCTCGAAATGGTCACTGAAACACATCCCTTTTATCATCGTCCCTGGAATTTGCTAGGCTGGACATACGCGACTTATCCCGAACGCGACATTCGCAACCCCCAAAGTGCCATGATGTGTGCCCTGAGTGCCAATCAGTTGACTCAGTTTCGTAATGCGGAATATCTCGACTCTCTGGCAGCCGCTTATGCAGAAGCTGGCCAATTTGATGACGCCATTTCGACTCAGATAGACGCCATCGATAGGCTCTCAACCACACCAGAACGAGCAGGATTTCTCGAACGATTAGAGATGTATCGACAGAATGAGCCATTCCGTGAAGATCCCAGAGACGGCGATTATCGCTAGTCTTGCAATTGTGATCGGCACAAAAAAACACCCGCTGAAATGATCAGCGGGTGTGAGCTGCGAAGTAACTTCAATCTGTGGCCGAATCAGCGAGGTGATTCGACGTTTCGGTTGCTTCCAGAGTAAGCTCCAGAAGTTGTTCCGCGAGAGACATTGTCTGATCGTGAACGTCCACCGTCTCGGCGGGTTGTCATAATCCAAGGAATGTTTTCGCCCGGTCGCCAGAGACGACGTTGTGTCTTGTATCCCATGTAAGACAGGAAGTCATTCATCGTGATGACTCGCACGCCAGATTGCTGAGCTTCTTTTTTAATGTCGTTGGCGAGTGAGTGGACTCTCTGAATGGCGGCACGTTTCTGAGGATCCGGCTCTTTCAGTGGTTCGCCAATGTCACCCAGAACAACAAATTTGTAGTCAGAAGTGATTTCTTCACCCGTTCGTTCTCCGCTGGGCAGAATTTCGTCTCCGACAACACCACCGGCATTTTGAACCGCCGTGATCAGAATTTTGCGGTCATCAATTTTATCTTGATCGATATCAAACTTACCGACAAATGCGAATGTTTCTTTCAAGCCGGCTCTCCACAGCGGTGAGTAAATGGCATCACCTCTGGCAATCGGTCGCGAATAGTCGCCTTCGAAGTCTCCTTCGCTCGTGATTGTCGCAATGGCACTTTGAGGCCCTAGGATTTCCGTGACCATAATTGATGCTTTAATATCAGAGGTGCGACCACCCACATTCGAGATGTCTTTGTTGTAGACACTAAAAGTCGTTCCTGGTTTCAGTTTCTGGTCGCTTCCGAGATCGATATAAACACTGTTCGTGTCAAAGACGACAGAGGTTACACGGCCATCGGCAATGTCAAAACTTTCGTCCCGCAAGTTGTTCAGTTCGGCGGTCAGAGATTCGTTCGTGCCTGTCAACTTGGAGACTTGACCGTCAAGGTCGTCGATTCGCAGGTTCAATTGTTCCTGCATTTTTTCGAAATCGATTTGTAGTTGCGAGTTCTTTTGTTGTTCAGCTAACAACTGATTCCGAACGCTATCCACTTCTTCTTTCTTCAACGAAATTAGGTTGACCTTTTCTTTTTCCGAATCTTCGCGTGCTTTGTCGTGAACGTTTTCCTTCGCCGTGTAGACGTTTTGAAGGTTCACTTTTTCTGTATTGAGTTGAGTCTTGGAAGATTCCAGGTCGGCAATCAGACGTTCGTTAACGTTGATCTCTTCTCGCATGCGTGCCAAGGTTTCCACAACGGTTGCCTGAGCAAACGATCCGCCGAACTCCTGCATCTTGGCGTTGGTAAACCCAATGACGGTATTCGGGTCTTGAGCGTTTACAGTACCGACATTGTCGAGCGTGGCTCCTAACGTCGATTTCAATGCGGTGATCTGATCCAGATAGTTCCGCGATACGGCTTTCGAACTGTCCGCTTCCGCTTTGGCAGTGGCGAGGTCAGCAGATTGCTCGTCGAAACTCTTATACATCAGGAATGTTGACACCATGAAGATCAACATCAGCACGGCACAAATAATCATGCCGATGTGGACGCCCGTTACTTTTCCCGAGGCCATAATACTTCCCCTGTAAGGTCAGTCTGCAATTGAAGTGATTGCGAAGTGTGAGTTCCGCCTGATGACTGGTGTCTTTCCGAATGGATGTGATCAGTCGTCGTTACGGACGGAATTGTGAATTTTGATCGTTCCGTCGATATGCCGATTCCCGGATCCTTGAGAGGTCCCTCTAGTCTAAATCTGTAGACCCTCAAGTCAAGATGTAACCGAAACTTGTACTCATTCAGTACAAACTCTGTCTCTGTAGCCCCTAAAATCGGCCTGAAAGGAGATTTTACCTCCATTCAAAGCTCTTCCCGAGACCGTTCCACCGTGGCATCTCGGTCCCCAAGCCGACATAATGGGCACACAACTATCAGTTTCGACCATCCGCAAGGTCGGCAATAGATGTCGTTAAACTATTCCGACTGTGTGGATTACGCAAATTCTTACGACTCTTCCAAGCTCATTATTGGAAGAAACGGAAAACCCCGCCATCATGGCTGATGAAACCCTCTATCTTGTCGACGTCTTCAACCTGATGTTTCAGGTCTTTCATGGTATTCCTCCCATGACGGGGCCGAAAGGACAACCCACAAACGCAGTTTTCGGATTCACACGCGATCTGATGAATCTGATCGAGAAACAGCCAACTCATCTGGTTTGTGCAATGGATGTCTCGGGACCGGGTGTCCGCAACGACATTTATGGCGAATACAAAGCCAACCGCTCCGAAATGCCCGAAGACCTTCGACCGCAGGTTTCACTCATTGAAGACGTGATCGCCGGTCTCAATGTTCCTGCTGTCTCTTGCACGGGTTGGGAAGCCGATGATGTGATCGCCACTTTGACAAAACGGGCCGTCGATGCCGGGATGAATGTCTGTATTGTCTCCGGCGATAAAGATAATCGGCAACTGATCGGTCCGAAGGTGCGAATGTATAATTCGCGAAAGGACACGTTCCTTGATGAAGCCGCGTTGATGGAGGATTGGGGCATCCGACCCGATCAGGTGATCGACTATCAGGCACTCGTTGGCGATTCCGTCGATAACATCCCCGGTGTTCCCCTGGTGGGACCGAAGAAAGCCAAAGCTCTTATCGATGAGTTCGGCACACTCGATGAGATCCTTGCGAATGCCGACAAAGCTCCCGGCAAGAAGCTGAAAGAAAATCTGGTCAACTTTGCCGATCAGGCTCGTGTCAGTCGCGTCTTGGTCACTCTCAAACAGGATCTTCCGCTGGAGTTTGATCTGGAAACGGCAAGAGTCACCGCGCCGAATCACGAGAAACTGTTGGGGCTGTTTCAGGATCTCGGCTTTCGTCGTCTCACCGAAAAAATGCAAGCGGGACTGTCTGGAGATAAACCCCAGGAAAAAATTGAACGGAAGTGGGAACAAGTCGATACAGCAGTCAAGTTCAAGAAGTTTGTCAAAGAGCTAAAATCGCAGACCAAGATTTGCGTTGATCTGGAAACCACTAGTCTCGATTCCAGGTCGGCTGAAATTGTCGGTTGGGCCGTCAGTTGGAAAATCGGACAAGGTTACTATCTTCCCGTACAAGGCCCGGCGGGACAGAAAACTCTCGATCCGCAAGAAGTGGCCGATGTCATGGCACCGCTGTTGGCTGACCCTGACATCACGATCGTCAATCAGAACATCAAATATGACATGATTGTGATGAAACGAATCGGCTTGGAAGTTCGCGGACTGGGTGTCGATCCGATGGTCGGTGATTATTTGCTTGATGCAGGAGCCCGCAGTCATTCTCTGAATACGATTGCCGAGAAATACCTCGACCACCGCATGATCCCGATCAGCGATCTGATTGGGAAAGGTAAAAAACAGAAGCAGATGTTTGAGGTCGATGTCGAAAAAGCGGCCGAGTACGCCGCCGAAGACGCCGACATTTCGTTCGAGTTGGCGGGAATCATCGAGCAGAAACTCAAAGACGAAAACCTGTTCGATTTGTATTGGGATCTTGAACGACCTTTAATCCATGTCTTGACCGATATGGAATTTCTGGGCATTCGTGTCAACGCGGAAGAACTCAAAGAGCAAAGTGCAGAATTGGGCGGCCGACTGGAGATACTTGTTAATGAGATTTATGAGATTGCCGAGGAAGAATTTAACATTGATTCTCCCAAGCAACTGCGAGTGATTCTGTTCGACAAACTTGGCCTCCCCGTGCAAAAGCGAACAAAGACCGGGCCGAGTACCGATCAGGAAGTGCTCGAAACACTCGCTACGATGCACGAGCTTCCCGAGAAAATCATCGAGCATCGACAGCTTTCGAAACTCAAAGGGACGTACCTCGATGCACTGCCCGAGTTGGTCAACTCAGAGACGGGCCGCATCCATGCGTCTTTCAATCAAGTGGTTGCCGCTACAGGAAGACTCTCTTCCAGCGACCCGAACCTGCAAAACATCCCCATTCGTCGTGAAGAAGGACGCCGCATCCGCAAAGCGTTTTTACCCGGACAAGACGATTGTCTACTTTTGTGTGCCGACTATTCTCAAATCGAACTTCGCATGCTGGCACATTTCAGTGGTGACCCGGAATTGAAGCAGGCGTATCAAGAAGGACTCGATATTCACACCGCCGTCGCGGCGGAAGTCTTCAATGTCGAACCGGAAGAGGTCAGCAAAGAGGAACGACGTATCGCCAAGGCGGTCAACTTCGGCGTCATCTACGGACAGTCTCCGTTCGGTCTCGCCAAGGCACTTGGCATCCCGCAACATGAGGCAGCCGAGTTCATCGACAATTACTTCGCACAGTTCAGTCGTATAGAAGACTTCCTGTTGGAGTTGCTCAAAGACTGTGTGGATAAAGGCTACGCGGAAACGATTCTCGGACGCCGTCGAGAGATTCAAGGCATCCGTCAACTGGAAGGCCGGCAGCGGAACATGCCCGAACGGACGGCCATCAATACCGTCATTCAAGGTTCGGCTGCCGACCTGATCAAAAAAGCGATGTTGAGTGTCGCTGCGAGACTCAAAGAACGACCCGAGTTGGGGAACCTGCTATTGCAGATTCACGACGAACTGGTCTTCGAGTGTCCCAGCGATCAATTACAGACGTTGGCTGCGATGGTCAAAGAAGAAATGGAGTCGGCATTGGACTTGGATGTGCCGTTGGTGGTGGACCTGGCTGCCGGTCCAAACTGGTACGATCTGGAGAAGGTTGAAGTTTGAGGAATTCGCAGCGAGGGCCAACCTGCGATGAGTGTCGAGACGTCCTTCATTTCCGAACACTCAACAGCCGTTTCAAGATGTCAAGATTCGGAAATTCGGGGACACACCTCGACCGAATCTTGACCAAATGTTGAATCAAATCTTCCCAAATCTTGATTCCGAATCTTCCATACCCTTGAACAAGTGGTTGGCACTCATCGGTTTGCGCCGATCAGTTCGATTTGGTGAGTTGTCACTTTTTGTGTGGACGTACCTTCTACGTCACGCGAGATCGCTTCCTTTCTCACGTTGCAGTGGTCGTCATTCTTCAACACACTATGAGAAATCCGGTCTCATCATCGTGTTGTGATAACGTTCAAATTGCCAAAGATCGAGTCGCCTGTCGGCGAACCACGAACGCTAACTCTGGTAGCGCGAGGTTGGCAAGACCGGTTTGAGCGATCCACTTTTTGACGCCAAGCTGTAGGTCGAGTTAGCCGAGCAAAGCGAGTCGTAACCCGACAACTCAATTCGTTGTTCATTTGCTTGTGACATCAATCGAAGTCCCTGTGGAAACTTCAGCCACAAAAATCACGAAGAGACACGAAAAAATGCTCTTTGTCGATTCTTGTGTTTCTTGTGGCCATCAAAAAAGAACCGCGTCTCACCTGATGTCACGAAGAAAAAGAGAGGAAGAGAAACCGTTGTTGTAGCGAGAGTCCTTTGTCGGCAAGTGTGATTATGATGTGTGGCGGGGGTGTTCATATGCGTGCAAAGACGACTGGACTTCTGAGTACTTCGGAATACAAGCATCGCCCCAGATGATAAAGATGGCACTGGTCGGCTTATCCGCCAGTGTGAAAATTATCTCACGCAGCGGCGCGGCGGCGCAGAGCAAAATTTAAGAACACTGATCTCCACTGATAAACGCTCATGAGTTGCAATGATGCTGATCAGTGAAGATCAGTGGTCATTAGTGTTCCAGATATTGTTCACATTGCGGGGAGAGTTCGGTGGAGTGATTTTAATGATTACACCAGGGAGAGCATGTCACCCGGCTGCCCCTGACGTAAGAAAGAACTCATCATTAATGATTCGATGACAATTTGTCTTCGAGGGACTAGGAAGATCCTGAAATCGAAACTTTATTTCTTCATTCGATGAAAGTATCTTCAGGAAGCAGCGTCTGAGGCGACTCGATTCCCGAGGCGAATTCAGTTCTTTGCGAATTCTGTTCTTTGAAAGTTGACGATGTCGGACAACCCTGATTACGTTCCACCACATATTGAATACCCAAAATCGGGAGAATCTGCTCGGGATATGCAGGAACGCGAGCCCGCAATCGGTCGGCGATGGGGCGTCCCGGTAATCCGTTTGAATCGAATTCGAGTTCTGTCAACGACCCCATGGATGGCTGCGCCTGGGAATTGTTTCAGGCCGTAGGTGGCTTCAAGGCTATCTTTGTCTTTCTAGCCACTTGGGGATGCTATGTCTTCCTAAGGACGAATGGTTTCGGCTACGCCGTCTCGTGGGGGGCAACGATCACCGCGTTCAGTACTGCCATCTGGCTCATTCAACGAAAGACTCTCACACAAGAGAAACAAGAATATGAAATGATGGGCTATGCGACACAAACGCACAGGGATGAAGTCCACGACCATATGGCTCGACGATTGGGATTCAAAAATCGGGACAAGCTCGCCAAAGCCGTTGGCAAAGCGACCGGCATCAAATACTATGACAGTGCGCTGCAGTTTGAACAGGATTGCCGGCAATACTCGTCGGCGAAAGGAATCCAGTGGGAACTGTTGGATGCATCGTTGACAGATGGGGAACCGCTCCCTCTGCTCAACAAGCTGTTGGGGGCTGGTGCACTGATCGCCTGTCTGTTCACGATTGATTACTTTTTCCCGGCCCCTCCGGCAACTCTGCTTGGAGAAAAGAATCGCTCGCGAACCGCTAACACCAACGCTGCGAACGATTCACAAGCTGCTTCGTCAGATGAAGCGACCAATCCGGCTTCAGAGACGAATGGTCAAAACCCAGGACAGGATCCAGTTGCCTCCTCCGTGGGAACAATGGCAGTCGATCAAGGCACACCACTCGAATCGACAACAGATTCTGCTGCGAACGGAGTGACTGAAATCGTTGTCGTGACCGAGGAGCAATCGTGGACCGGGTATATTTATTCCACCAAGAACAGTCGGGACCGGGAACGTGTTTCCGTCAACTGGAAGCTGATGAGTGATCACAGTGTTCAAGGGACGATGGAGATTCCGTCTCTCAATAACACCCGGTTGAAATTGCAAGGGAATCTATTGGGGGAAGAAGTGAGTTTCACCGCGGATGAAATTCTCTCCGGGGGAAATCAATTTGTCGTCCCTTGTGAGTTCCGCGGACTTCGCGAGAATGACTCGATCAAAGGGGAGTGGAGAATCGATATTGAAGGGACACCCACCGGCTCACGATTTCTCCTCAATTTGAAAGCGTCCAAAGCCGTTCCTGCACAACCGGACTAAATTAGCTCTCGTATGAGGCGATTGGAATGATGCTTTCAGTCTCCTCAGCGTTCCTCGATATTTCAAAAAAACCGCTACAATACTCACTATTTGATGGCAAAGTCGACGCAATCGGGCTGTTTTACGATTTCGGTCCATTTTCTCAGATGTTCAAGGTTCATCTTGACCATCAAAAGACCGACTCAGTATCATATAAGCACTCAGGAATGCGTAATCCCGCCTACTCGACGCGTGACTGACTTACCGGCCTGATGCCGGCCCACCACAATATCCGCCTCCCCAGACCCCGAGGCTTAGCAATGTCCCGCCAGACCTTAATCAAAACTATACGATTGCACGGATTGACGGCAGTGCTCGTTCTGTCTTCGTTCGTGACGATCTCTGCTCAAGAACCGATGCACGTTCGCATCGATCAATTGATCGATCAATCGACAAAAGCACCGCAAGCCGAGGTCATCAACGATCACGAATTTGTTCGTCGAGTCTCCATCGATCTCATCGGCATGCCGCCGACGATTGAAGAGTTGAATGCATTTCTTGCGGATGGCAGTCCCGATAAACGCGTCAAGCTCGTCGATCAATTGCTCAACTCGAACGAGTATGTTCGTCATTTTACGACATCGTTAGACATCATGCTGATGGAGCGTCGTCGTAACCAGCATGTCAAACAGGAAGAATGGCTGCCGTGGTTGCACAAATCGGTCCAACAAAACAAACCTTGGAACGAACTGGCACGCGAGGTACTCGGTAGCGATGGTGTTGATCTCGCGAAGCGAGCCCCGGTGCGATTTTATCTGGACAGAGGCAGCGAACCGAATTTGCTCACCCGCGATGTGGCTCGAATTTTCTTCGGTCGCGACTATCAATGTGCTCAGTGTCACGATCATCCGATCATCGATGATTACAAACAGTCCGACTATCACGGGCTCTATTCGTTTCTCGCCGGTGGGTATGAATTCAAAGCTCCCGATAAAAAAACGTACTACGCGGAAAAAGCAGGCAGCGAAGCGATCTTCGAATCGGTGTTTATCCCCGACTCTGAAGACGAGACCGCTCCCAAACTTCCCGGTGGACCTCCCATCGCTGAACCGAAGTTTTATCCGGGAGATGAATACACGGTCAAACCGGATAAAACCGTACGCCCGGTGCTGAAGTACTCTCGGCGACAAAAACTGGCTGAACTGGTGAACGCTGGTGATAACAGAGCGTTCAACGAGAACATTGCGAATCGATTATGGGCTCACATGATGGGACGCGGACTGGTCGAGCCGATTGACTTGCATCATACGGCCAATCCTCCCTCGCATCCGGCATTGATGAAATTGTTGGGTGAAGAAATGGCCCGTCTGAAGTTTGATATGAAAGCCTTTGTACGTGAGATTGCTTTGTCGAAGACTTATCAACGATCCATTGATTTGCCGACGGAATTAGTTGCCAAGTCGCAACAGTCTGCCGAGAAAATGCCGACGATTGAAGCAGAATTGGCTGCCTTAAAGACACAGACCGATCAAGCAGCGGCATCGTACGAAGAGATGATGAATGCCTGGTACGAAGCAAAACAGGCATTTGAACCGGTCAAAACGGAATTGCGTGCCGCACGTAAAAAGACAGCCGAGCTGTATAAACCTTATGAAGCGGCAGAAAAAGCACTCACCGCTGCGAAAGCGAACTTGCAACCGCAACTCGATCTGATCGCTAAATACGAAACGATCACCATGCCTGCTGATAACGCATTGGCATTACTCAAAACCGATGACGAATTGGTCAAAGCTCTCGCTCCCATCAAAGCGAAAATCGCAGCCATCGAAAAGAAAGCCGAGCCATTACGAAAAGCGGTCACCGACAAAGAAGCCGCGCTGGTGAAACCTAGTAACGACCTTCACGCTTCGTGGAAAGTGATCGACGAAATTCGTACGCGAATTGTCCCCTTGGAGCAGATCGCACTCGCGAAGCAAGCGGAAGCTGCGAAGGCCCGGCATGATTCACTCGACCGCTGGAATGAACTCAATCGATTGACGGCTCAGTTAGAAACCACAAAACATTTTGTTTCCTATGGTCCGGCAGAGACGACGGCGATTGCCGCTTCCGTAAAACATCAGCAAGCCATTGCTCAACAGCGAGAAGCGACACTGGCTCTCGAACAATACACGGTCGAGTTCCAAGCGAAGCAGAAAACATGGCAAGCCGTTTCTAATCAATATCAGCAAACGACAAAGAAGCTGGCTTCTGCAGAAGCCGACATGGACAAGCTACCGACAGCGGTTGCCACACTGAAAGCGGCCCGTCAGAACATGGTGGATGCCGTCGCCTCAATGCCAGCGGACGAAGAGCTGACTCAATTGGTCAGCTTTTACGAAGTGAAAGCTGAGAGCTATCAATTACAACTGACGGCGGCAGAAAAAACGTCTACCGAGATGCAGGTTTCTCTCAAGGAGCTTCAACCCAAATATGAAGCGATGAAGCAAGAGTTCGCCACTGTTGAAGCCGAAATGAAAAAACGAGCCGATCTCAGAACTCAACTAACACAAGCCGCCAAGATCGCGGATACGGAAGCCAATTCAACCCGCGATGCGGCCAATACGATGCAAGCCAATCTGACCGGAGATTGGGCGTCGCAGTTTGCGGTTGCTCCCTTAAAACCTTTGATGCCGGAACAATTTGCCTGGTCGGTGTTAGAAGTGACGGGAGTTCGCCAGCGTTACATCGAAATTGCCCGTGCGGAGATCGAGAAAAAAACGCCTCTCTCGGGAGACGATAAAAAAGATCCTTCGAAGGTTGCCGCTCGTGAGCAGGAAGTCGAAGCATTGATGTACGAAAAATTAAAAGGCAGCGTCGGGGCGTTTGTCGCTGTTTACGGGGCCGGTGATGGTCAAAACCAATACGATTATTTTGCGACTGTCGATCAAGCGTTGTTCGCGGCCAATGGAGCTTCGATTATCGGCTGGGTTGCTCCGGCTTCCGGCAATGTCACACATCGCATGCTACAAAACGTAGATCTCGCTGCTGGTACTCAAGATCTTTATTTAACCTGTTTAACACGTCAGCCGACAGCCGCAGAAACCAAAGCGGTCGTCGATTACATCAACTCACGACCCGAAGAGAAGCAAGCCTGCATCGTCGAGATTGCCTGGGCATTGCTCAATTCGGCCGAGTTTCGCTTCAACCATTAAGAGATAATCTCATGACATCAACAATCGAATGAGTCAGCCTCCTCACCCCGTCCCTCTCCTCCAAGGAGGAGAGGGTGGCATGCGTAACGTCAGATTGGCAACTCATGTACGACGACAATAAATCTGCACCAACGATTTAGAGAAAACATTCAATTCAGGCCTTCTCTTCCTCTGGAGGAGAAGGTGCCCGAAGGGCGGATGAGGAGGTTTTTTCGAATCAACATTTCATTTCAGACAACTGCATCACATCTCAACCCTCGAAAGGGATGAAGCATGGCACTCAATTATTCTTGTCGCACGACTGAACATCAATTTGCCCGTCGCTCATTCTTGGGCGGCATGCTGACCGGAGCGACTGCAGTCGTCGGCGGCTTAGGAGCCTTCACCGCTCCACAAGCCTATGCGAAATTAAATCGCGATCAAAAGCGGATTGTCGTCTTCAACATGCACGGAGGATTAAGCCAGTTGGAAAGCTGGGATCCGAAACCGGGAACCGATACCGGCGGCCCCACACGAGCTATCGCGACGAGTGTTCCCGGCATTCACATTGCCGACACCATGCCGCACACCGCCAAACAGATGCACAACCTCTGTTTGGTCAGAAGCGTCAATACGAAGAACGGCGATCACGGCAAAGGCCGCTACATGATGCTCACGGGGCGTGCTCAAACGCCGGCTGCCGACTATCCCGAAATTGGTGCCGTCGCCGCCAAGACACTCAACCCACCACAAAGTTCTCTACCAGGACACATACGCATCACACCGGGTGGATCGGGTGGACGGGGCAACGATTCGGCCTATCTCGGTCCCAAATACGCCAGCATCTCGCTCGATGGTGGGAAGCCTCCGCTGAATACGACGCTGCCGAAAGCTGTGACCGCCGCGGGTGACGAACAACGGAATCAGTTCCGTCAGTTTGCGAATACTGGCTTTCTCGAACGTCGTCGGACAGCTATGACCGATGCCTTCACCTACAGCTACGAACAAGCCGAGCAATTGATGAAGCAGCGTGACATCTTCGATATTACGAAAGAGTCCGAGAAAGACGCGGCTCGCTATGGATCGCACGACTTCGGACGCCACTGTTTGCTGGCGCGACGTTTGTTAGAAAATAACATCAGCTTCGTGCAAGTGTCTCACTCGAACTATGACACTCATAACGAGAACTTCAATTTCCATCTTGAACAATTGGAAGAGTTCGATTCTCCGTTCGCGACGTTCGTCGGTGATCTTGCCGATCGCGGCATGCTGGAATCGACATTGATTGTCGTCTTGTCCGAATTTGGTCGCACGCCTCGTATCAACGACCGCTACGGTCGTGATCACTGGGGGAATGCCTGGTCGGTCGCTCTGGGTGGTTGTGGTGTCACAAACGGTGCCGCCTTCGGTGCAACCAACGAGAATGGCACGAAGGTCGTCGATGGTGAAATCGATCATCGGCATCTGTTCCACACATATCTGTCGGCAGTGGGTGTCGATCCGACAGGCACCTTTGATATCGGCGGTCGCGACATGCTGAAGGCCGATCCAGAAGGTCATGCCATCAAAGAGATCCTGGTGTGATATGCTTGACACTCCCGCTGGTCGCGACATCAAACAGGCACATGTGACTCATCAGTGGAAGCATGATCGCCCGTTGATTGAATGTCGGATTGATCCGTTGGGGCGATATGTTTTCGCCAGTGCCGAGGACAATTTGATTCAGCGATGGGCCTTCGCCGATGAAGTGAAAACTCCGTTGGTTGGTCACGAGAGTTGGGTCTTCGCCATCGAGCACAGTTCCGATGGAAATTGGACTGTCACAGCAGGTGGTGACGGTCGGCTCATCTGGTGGGAGACGGCATCGACTGAACCGAAACCGGTCCGCACGATTGATGCTCACCTCGGTTGGATCCGAACACTGGCGGTCAGCCCGGATGGAAAGACTCTCGCCTCAGCCGGCAACGACAAAATTATTCGATTGTGGAACATTCAAGACGGCACACCACTCGGCGAACTGCGCAGTCACGAACGACACGTCTATTGCGTCCGATTTCATTCCACCGATTCAAACATTCTGCTTTCGGGCGACATCATGGCGTCACTCAAGCAGTGGGATGTCTCGAAACAAGCTCTCACGCGAGAGTTCGATTGCAAACTGCTGCACTCCTACAACACCGGGCAGGGGGTCGACTTCGGCGGTGTTCGAGCAATTGCCGTCTCACCAGACGGAAAACACTTGGCCGTTGGAGGATTGCACAAAGCCTCCAACCCGCTTGGTTCGGTTCACGATCCGCTCGATTTGATGTTCGATTGGGAGTCGCAGAAATTGTTGCAATCGTGCGTCGCAGAAAATATTCGCAGCGTCATCTGGCGACAGTTATTCATTGACGACACCACCTTGATGGCGGTCTCCGGTGGAACCAGTGGCGGCTTTCTGCATTTCTGGTCACCCACGGCAACCAAGGAAGTTCATCAATTCAAGCTGCCGAAACTTGCCCGCGATATGGATCTGCATCCCGATGGTATTCAGGTTGCCACGACTCATTCCGATAGCATCTTGCGAATCACAAAACTGGCTGCAAAAACGTCGTGAGTCTTCTGACGCACGAAATGGACTATTGGCAACAAAAAACACGAAGAATCACAAAAAATGATGGTGGAAAAAAGTTGATTGCCCCGCAGCAGTTCTGATGACGTTTTACAGAAGAAGGAAGATCTTGCTGCCGGGTCTTTGCGTGTTTCAGATTGATTCGAGTCATTCGCAACATTCGTGGTTCAAGGTTTTAATCTTACGATCACGGATACTTGTTCTGTGTGCGAAGTGATGCTTCTGGCCGGTGGAACCGGCTCTACCTTACGCTTCCTCGACGAGTGCGATCTGTGATTCTCTTTCGATCAATTCGTCATACACATAAGCGGGAAGATTCAGTTGGGTCATGATGGGAGTGCCTATGTAAGTTGTTGTTCCATACCAAAACAATATCCGTTTCTTATGAGTGCTATGAAATTGCTCCCAACGAATTAATAATGGTGGGTGAAAAAACACAAAAGGGAGCGTTAGTGCAAGGTAGAACCCTTCGTCACAAAACCCGATGGTGACACAGTTGCCGTATGTGCCAAATCCGAATCTTATGGAACGAAAGGAACGAAATGTGCCTTCTGGTTTTTTATAGCAACGATAAAGTTTCGCGAGTTCCGACCATCCCTCTTGTGAAGCAATGTACGAAATGAGTACCCACATCAACGGTAAACCAATCAGAAACGTAATCAGAACGATGATCAATTCGGAATCCACATCGAGGCTTTCATTCAATAGTTTCAAACCGCTTCTTGATCAACCAAACGTAAACACTTACGTTGACGACCAACACAAAAACCCCGATGGCAATCTGCACGTTCCGCGTCAGTCCTTCAGGATACATGACCGCGAGCAAATAATGTTCAATGAATCCTCCTTCGTAGCCGCTTTGACCGGCCGTTGCACGCAGTTGATTCTCCCACGGCGTCAGCGGACAAATCCAGCCGCAGAATTCAATCAGCATTCCCCAGATAACGGCAGGGAGATGAAACAGGATCACCCAATTCCAGCGGATGGCCAGCAATCCACCAAGAATCACAAAGCAGATGAAGCCGAAATGGAACGCGACCAACGCGTCGGCAGCAATACGGTAGAGCATATGTGCGTACCCTTTGCGTATGTCTCAGAGTGCAACAACCCTTTCCAAAAGGTGTTCTGAATATTGGAGACAGACGCTCATCGATTTATTCCCGGTTTTTTTCGATAAAAAGAATCTGGGATTTAGGAAATGAGTCGATTCGCGAACACTCGGGGAGAGGCGGTGTCTGTTGCCTGAGACGGCAGATTTGTTATCATTTTCGCACACGCCGCCGTAGCTCAGTTGGCAGAGCAATGCTTTCGTAAAGCATGGGTCGGAGGTTCAAGTCCTCTCGGCGGCTCTTGATGCGATTTTCAAAGCCCTGACTTCTTAGCGAAGTGAGGGCTTTTTCGCTTTTCCTGCCGTCACAGAAATGTCATGCTGAAGGGAGTGGACGAACAGTACAACTGAGAACAGGGGAACTCGCGATGAAAAAACGAAGCATTATTTTGGCGGTTATGGTCGGCATGGTCGTCTCTGTTTGGGGAAATACTCTTCTTCGAGCCGCAGATGCCGATGCGCAGGCTTATCTCTCTTACTTTCCCGCACATACCAATACCCTGATGGTCATGCAGGTTGACGACCTGAAAAAGTCGGCCAAGGCGAAAGAGGCTGGTTGGAGTGACAAAGATTCTTCGCTCTGGATAGCCGGGACTGATCCGTTACCCTCTTGGGTGAAGTTGATCGTGCGTGGCTCTCATTCGCATTTGCGTCAATCAACACGCGAGTGGTCGATGAGTGTGGCCCCTGTTCCTGAATATGTCGGCTTCTCAACAATGGCACGAACTGCTGGCCAGAAAACACAAACCGTGGCTGGTCGTCCCAGTTATTTGTCTCCCAAGGGTGTCTATGTGACTTCGCTCACCCGTGAGACGATCGGTGTGATGCGACCTGCCGACCGTGCGGATCTCGCTCGTTGGATCACGCAGGTTGAGTCTGGGACAGCTCCCGTGATCTCAGAATATTTGCAAGCGGCCACCATACACCAGGGACAGATTGTTGTGGCGATGGATCTTGCAGAGTCTCTTGATAAATGGATGTTACGACAATGGCTCGAATCTACGGAAACCTTGAAAGGCAGCACAACACGAGTTGTCGAGGTCTCTGATTTTTTGGAAACACTGAGCGGGTTGACGTTAGTCGTCAATGTCTCTGATCAGATCTCGGCAGAGTTGCAGATAGATTTCCAATCGGAACTTCCTCCGATAGCCGACAAGCTTCATCCGTTGCTGTTGGAATACCTGACCCACTCGGGCGCATTCGTTGAGGATCTGGAGAAGGCCAAGGTTACGCTGAAGAATCAATCGGTTGTGCTCTCCATGAATCCACTTTCCGATTCCGGGTTTCAACGATTGATGAGTCTGATCCTTTCACCACACCCGCAACATTCCGGGACGGCCACCGACAGTCCCAAAGGTGATGCTCCCAACGATGCTCCCGTTTCACAAAATGGGCCGAATGTCAAAGCCACTCAAAAGTATTATGACGCCATCGAAAGCATGTTGGGAGATTTGGAGAGAAGCTATAAAGCAAGTCGTAACTACAACGCGACGGTCGTTTGGCACGAGCGGTTTGCACAGAAAATTGATCATCTGCCGATTGAAGGAGTCGATCCCGCCATGATTCAGTACGGTCGAGATACGAGTGCTCGATTGGTGGCCTTGGCGGCATCATTACAAGGTCAACCCTTGGAGATCGGAGCACTTAATAACTCCATTACCTACAATGTGCAGCCAGAATATGGTGGTGGTGGTTGGTGGGGAGCGCCCACCGTCACAACGTCGGGACCTCTGGCAACGGGCTATAAAGTCGATTCGAATCTAGCGAAAGTCCGAGAGGAACAAGCACAAATCGTGATTGCTGGTACAAAAGACCGTCAACAAGTGTGGCAAATTCAGATCGACGAGCGAAATGAAATTCGTGATGCCATGTATCAAAAGTATGAAGTTGATTTTGGAATCGATGCGAATCCCCAGAAAAAATAGTCAGATGAACATTTCTTGGTCTCAGGTTCTCTTGAGGCTGAGAGGGGCTGGCAACTTGCCAGTCTGAGGAAGATCGAGTAAAAAGGATTTCCTCGTGAGGGCGTATGGCTCAGTTGGTTAGAGCGTTCGGTTCACATCCGAAAGGTCGCAGGTTCAAATCCTGCTACGCCCATTTTGTCCCGTTTATGGACTTTGGCGGCTTCTTAGGGAGCCGCTTTTTTTATGTTGATGACATTCTTTCATTCTCGGAATTGTGATAAGCCATGCCCCGATTCTTGCTCACTTGCCTGATCATTGCGTTCTTTTTTGCCTCCAGTGGGAACTTGCAAGTTGACGCTGCCGACCGTCCTTTGAGAGCTTTGCTTGTCACGGGAGGTTGCTGTCACGATTACGCGCGACAGAAACAGATCATTGCGAAGGGAACTGCCGCCCGGGCCGATATTGTCTGGACCATCGTGCATCAGGGAGGCAGCACGACCGACACCAAGATTCCTCTCTACGACGATCCTAATTGGGCTGATGGTTTCGATGTCATTATTCACAACGAATGTTTCGCACATGTGAAAGACCAGGAATTTGTCGACCGAATCTTGAAGCCCCACAAAGAAGGGACACCGGCCGTCCTGATTCACTGTGCGATGCACTGTTATCGAACCGGGACAGACGACTGGTTTGAGTTTGTCGGCGTGCAATCACCCGGTCACGGGCCTCATTACGCTTACAAAATCGAAAATCAAAAGCCCGATCATCCCGTGATGTCTGCTTTCGGTGACAGTTGGGAAGTCCCGAAAGGGGAACTTTATCACACCGTCAAACTGTGGCCATCAGCGACACCCTTGGCACAAGCGCGTCGACAGAAAGACAACGAACCGCAAACCTGCATTTGGACAAACCAATACAAAGAGAAGACACGCGTCTTTTGCACAACAGTCGGCCATTACAACGAAACCATGGTCGAGCCACGTTATCTCGACATGCTGACTCGTGGCATCTTGTGGGCGGCTGGTCGTGATCCTGAAAAATATTTTCGTGCAACCGATGAAAAAACGGATGCCGAGATTATGGCATTGGCGAATGCCCCACTCAATCTGAAACCGATTGCCGAATTTGGTCAGAAGATTTCCACCAAAGGAAATCTCGCGTTTGGAAAAGAAACAAAGGCCAGCAGTGAAGAGAGCGGCAAGAATAATTTTGCCAAAAACGCCGTCGATGGTGATTTACAAACACGCTGGTGTGCCAACGGTCCTGCCAAAAACGAATGGTGGCAGGTCGATTTGAAAGAACCGACTCACCTCAAAAACTTGCGGATCCACTGGGAGTTCACCAACGCCGCTTATCAGTACAAGATTGAAGGCTCTTCCGATGCGAAAAGCTGGACCGTTTTGGTGGATCAAAGTGAGAACGACAAGCGGTCTCCTTACAATGCTCATAAAGTCGATGCACCCGATACGCGTTATCTCAAGGTGACATTCCTGGGATCCTCTCGGAATACGTTTGCCAGCTTTTGGGAGTTTGAAGCCTCAACGGAAGCACTCCCTAAACTTCCGAAAGATCCCAAAAAACCTAACATGCAGTCGGGAACCTTGGCGGATGTGCAAGTCCCAGACGGTTTTCAAGCGACGTTATTCGGGACACCTCCTGATGTGAATTATCCCGCTTGCCTGACGGCTGCTGCAACTGGCGAGTTATTTGTGGGAGTCGATGAACAAGGCTCGCTGGGAAAAGAATCGGGACGCGGGAAAGTTTTGCGATGCCTTGATACTGACGGCGACGGGCAGGCTGACAAAATCAATGTCTTTGCCAAGATGGACCATCCTCGCGGGCTCGTCTACGACAATGGCTCGTTGTGGGTCTTGCACCCTCCGTTCCTGTCGGTCTTTCACGACGATGATCTTGATGGAACCGCAGACCGTGAAGAGACTTTGATTACCGGAATCAGCACTGAGGAAGTGAATAAACGGGGAGCCGATCACACGACTAACGGTATTCGCATGGGAATTGACGGTTGGATTTATATCGCCGTCGGCGACTTTGGTTTTACCGAAGCAAAAGGAACAGACGGGAAAGTGCTCGCGCGGCGTGGTGGTGGTGTTGTCCGTGTGCGACCGGATGGAACCGACATGGAGTATTATTGTTGGGGGCTACGAAACATTGTCGATATTGCCGTCGATCCTTATTTGAATCTGTTCACACGCGACAATACCAATGATGGTGGTGGCTGGGACATTCGTGTCTCGCACATCATGCAAACCGCCAACTATGGTTATCCCTCTTTATATAAGAATTTCAGTGAAGAAATCATGCCTCCTCTCGCGAATTATGGGGGAGGCTCCGGTTGTGGTGTGATGTTCTTTCACGATGATCGTTGGCCGGCTCCCTACAACGAAGCCCTTTACACGTGTGACTGGGGTCGCAGCGAAGTCTATCTACATAATCTTCCTGCGGAGGGACCAACCTTCGCGCCGAATGAAAAACCTTTTGTGAAAATTCCTCGTCCGACCGATGTTGATGTGGATGGCAGCGGGCGGATGTATATTTCCAGTTGGAAGAACGGGAAATTCAATTACGACGGTCCGAATGTTGGTTTCGTGGCACAAGTCACGCCGATTGATTTTCTCGCCAAGCCGTTTCCGGTCTTATCCGAATTGAGCGACAGTGAGCTGATCAAGATGTTGGATGCACCGACTGCCAAGCACCGTTTACATGCTCAACGGGAAATCCTTCGTCGAAAACCAGCCAGTGATATTTCGGGACCGTTAGCCGAACTGGCCAAAAATCCCAAGACATCGCCCGCCGGAATCGTCGCGGCGATCTTTACTCTCAAACAGTCAGACAGAGTCAGTGCTCACCGACAACTATTGCAATTGGCAAAGGTTCCACAGGCTCAAGAATACGCTTTACGTGCATTAACAGATCGGACATCAGAGCTGAAAAATGTTCCTGTTGAGCCGTATGTCGAAGCCTTGAAAAGTGACGATCCACGCATTCAGGCACAAGCCTTGATCAGCTTGGGACGCTTGGTGAACAGTGATGTCGCAGAAGCGATCTTGCCGCTCACGATTCGAGCCGAGGGATCGGTTCTTCCCACCGCAGAACCACTTTGGAATCAAGCGGATGCCGGTCGGGTGTTACCACACCTCGCCGTGCAAACCTTACGAACATTGAACGCCTATGAAGCCTGTCTCAAAGCAATTCCCGGTCCCTATCAGGACGGCGCCTTATGGGCACTCAAAGGGATGCACGATGAGGGAGCCGTTGACGGGTTGTTATTAACTCTCAGTAAAACTTACGATTCCGAGCTAAGGCGTGAGCTATTCACGACTCTCATTCGTCTCTATCACCGCGAAGCCGATTATGAAGGTGGATGGTGGGGAACGCGTCCCGATACATCCGGGCCATATTATGATCGTCAGCCGTGGGCCGGTACTCAAAAGATCGAAGACACCATTCGTGTGGCGGTGACCGATTCTGATAACGCGACGGTACAACACATTCTGGAACAGCTCGCCAGACACGTCGTCAAAATTGATGGACTTCCCGGAGCCGACCGCATCGCCGATGTGATGAAACGCGAGCCGGAAGTTGCGATCAAGATTCCCAAAGTCGACAAGAACGACCCCAACATTCTGGCCAACATTGCCTTCGATAAGGCGATGACTCGTACACTCGGCATAAAAGGTGATCCTGAGAACGGGGCCAAATTGTTCCGTCAACAATCGTGCGTCGCGTGTCATACCTATGCCAACGGACAACAACCCAAAGGACCGCATCTCGTCGATATCGGGAAACGCTACAAACCGACCGAGTTGGTGGAATCGATTCTCAAGCCCGATGCGAAAATTGCACAGGGTTTCGACACTTACGCATTCGTCACTGATGACGGCAAAGTGGTCACGGGGTTCGTCGTTAGCGAGTCGGCAGAAACATTGACTCTTCGCAAAACGGACGGTTTGTCGGTCGAGCTGATTCAGGATGACATCGCCGAACGGGTCAAGCAACCGACATCAATGATGCCGAAAGGGGTTATCAACAACCTGACGCCGGAACAATTAGCCGATCTGATTGCTTACTTGCAGACGTTGAAATAATTCGTTGAATCGGGCTATCGACCTCGACGGTGATGATCGTGCTTTTTTGGTGCCTGCAGGGGACTGGCTACTTTTCAGTCGGATGTTCATCGCCAGTGGCCGAAGTTCGCACAAACACAACCAGCAGGCAGGCAAAAGTCAGCATGCGAATCGCGACGCGAATACCCGAAACCCATTTCATGGTTGCCTCACTCTTTCGTTTGCTGACGTGGAAAGGTGATGTCTCCGTCTTCCATCGCTTTGACGACTTTTCGTGTTTTGATGTCGACCCAGATCTCGCCAGTACGCTGTAGTGTCTGATTGTGAAGCTTGAGATGAAGTTTTGAATTGGTCACGTCAAAATCGACCAGTTCTATCTTTCCAATCTGCTGGCCTGCTCCTGATGGATTTGCCGAGGAAAATCCTGGTTTCAAACAGTTCAAAGAAGTCGAGCGTTTCACTTTTTCTTCTACTTCGAGTGCCGTCCAATTGGCATGTTGAAACATCGTAAAGGTTGCATTCTCTTTCAAGATGGAGGAAATATCTTCTACGGGCTCTTTCCCCGATCTTGAGAAGCCAGGTAAAGGCATTGCTTCACTCCAGACCAAGAAAGGAGCCCAGCCAACAAGAAAACGAACCCCGACGATTTCATTTTCTGCGAAAACCATACAGTCTTGTTTAGTCCCAATCCAAGTAAGTTTTTGTTCGGGTATTTGTAGAACCCAAATCTCAAACTCCTCTTGGGTAACTTTTACAGGATTAAAGTGATTGAATTTGTGCTCATAGACAAAAACAGAGGATTTCACCTCTGTCATATTCGGCTCGGTCTTCCCGGGAAAAAATACGGGAACCTCTTTCGTTTCCCACTTGGTGTTCTCCAACACCCTGGTTTCAACACGCGGCTTTGTTTGATTCATGTCACCCGCTGAAAGTGTCGCAAGAGACAACACAACCGAAAATGAAAAGCAAGTTTGCAACATACGGCTTTTCTCCCAGATATGAGGTTGTGGTTAATGACGTTGGGGAAGACTACGTTGAGGGGAAATTACTCAGTTGCTTGCTTCTCTGTTTCTTTCTCGCGGGGAAAGGTAATGTCCCCATCTTCCATCGCTTTGACGACCTTTCGTGTCTTCACATCGACCCAGATTTCACCGGATCTCTCAGAAGTCTTGTTTACCAACCAAAGATGAATTAAATCGTTCTCAAATTTTATTTTATCAAGAACAACTAATCCGATTGCTGAACCGCCATTTGGAGAAGAGTGATAGAAATAGGGTTTGAGTTGGTTCAATTCTGTTGTCTCACCTTTTGACTCGTCTCGCTTGATTCGAGAACTCGTCGCGAGACTGAATCCATTCGCAAATTGAAGTCGTTCATAGCTCATCTCTTTTTTTAGTTGTGCGGACATTTTCTTGAACGATTCGTCGTGCGTAATACCGCTAATACTCATACTTCGTTCCAGAGCAATGACGCTGACCACCCAACAAAGAACTCAAACCCAATTATCCCATCACGTTGAACAATCAATCCGTCTTGTGGTCCTCAGATCCAAGAGACGTTCTTTTCAGGGATTCTAAGGATCCAAATCTCCAAGAACTCTTTAGTGATTTTCGGTGGAGTGAATTCATTGAATTTGTGATTGACCTCAAACATACATGACTTGAGTATCGTAGGTGAAGCACCAGTCCCTGTTACGAAATAGATTGGAACTATTTTCTCTTTCCACTCCGAACTATGAACTATGTTGGTTTCCACGCGTGGTTTGGTTTTATTCATATCTGCACTCCATGAGTTGGACCCGATGCGAGGAGGTACGCTTTTAGGAGCGTCCCGAACTTACATCGATCCCGATGAGACAGAGTTGATGAAAGCCGTCTCAGGTCGGTTGGAAAAATTAGGGCTCGATGGTCTCATCTGTATCGGCGGTGATGGCACAATTAACGGTATGCAGCCGTTGTCTGAGTTTTTTCCCTGCGTGCTTGCTCCTAAAACGATTGATAACGACTTGGGACTGAATTATCTCGACGAGCCAAATGACTGGTTTCAAGATGAGAATGGAGGCGATTCTGACCCTGTCTACACGCGACGTGAAAGCCCCAAGACCTTTGAGCTGCCGGAGATCATTAACTATGCCACTCCCGGTTACGCCACTTCAGTTTATGTCGTGACTCAAGGCTTGCAGCGAATTCGGACCACTGCCGAAAGCCATCGACGTATCGGAATTGTGGAAGTGATGGGACGACAATCTGGCTACATATCGCTCGGTTCGGCTTACGGACAACCCGATATTATTCTCATTCCTGAAGTTCCTCTGAATCTCGAACGTCTGAAGGAGCGGATTCGTCAAATCTACGATCTGCAAAAGCATGTCGTTATCGCTGTGGGGGAAGGGCTGTTAAACGAAGATGGTGAAGAACTCGGACGCACTCTGGAACATTTTGATCCTGCCGGTAACCCGATCTATTGCGGTAGACCAACAATGGCGGAGAACAAAT
>JAQWSQ010000168.1 GCA_029243145.1 Planctomycetaceae bacterium
ATCATTTCTTTGATGTGATTTTGGTAGTCGGGCTCGTCGGCAAACAGATACGATTCATCACCAGTGACCTGGGTCAGAGCACCGAGGATGATGGTTTCGTGCATCGCTTTGTCTTTGACATCGACAAAAGCGGCAGGTGTGGGTGTGTTACTGGAAAGCCAGTTGAAGGCATCTTCCATACGTCTCATCAACGGGCCACGGTCGGCTTTGTCGGCAAATGCGAGATTTGGATCGGGGGTCTCTTCCAATGTGGGTTCAGAACCATTGAAGATTTGTAGCAGGTTTTCGAATTGAAGGGATGAGGCTTCCCAGCCTGCGCGTCCGGGGGCT
This sequence comes from Planctomycetaceae bacterium, assembly GCA_029243145.1. Lineage (GTDB taxonomy): Bacteria > Planctomycetota > Planctomycetia > Planctomycetales > Planctomycetaceae > JABURQ01. The sequence goes on from JAQWSQ010000168.1 coordinate 331, forward strand.
TCGGCAGAACCTCCCAAGTTGTAGCTGATGTCCCGAAGAGCGGGGGCTTGGTCTTTCCAAAGGGCATCTCCCGGATGGGAGAGAGCAATTTGTGCCAAAGCCGCAATCGTATTGCCGCTCATAGGGATTTTTTTGTATTCGCGATTGTAAGCACCGACTGATTGCAAGGTCGGAGTGAGGAAGTTGCGAATCGATTTGATTTCGTTGTCGAGATACTCCATGGGAATGATTTGGTCCCATTTGATCGAGGCCACTTTGGGTTCGTCCTTCGGCATTGGTTCTGGCTCGGGAGTTTCTGTCGGAGTGTCATTCGCAGCGACGGTGGGTGTTTCCATCGGTGTGGTCGGGGTGACGGTGCCTTGTTGTGCGACAATGGCCAATGGGTCATCAAAGAAGACATCGTAGGGAATTCCATCAATGGATTTCCGACCTTGCGAGTCGGTCGAAACCTGACTGGGTGTTCCACCCGCTCCATTGTCGCCGGAGATCGTTGTCGTGTTGGAAGATGTGTCGCCTGACGATGGATCGGCTTCAGGATCGGCACCACCATTGCAGCCCGGCAATGCCAGTAACACAGCGAATGAGAACACGGACAAGTAACGCAGTGTTTGAAGATGACGGCTGGGCAAAACTCTCTCCCTGAATTTCAGTTGGGAAGGGATGCTCTTTGACTGGAGCGGTCTCTCTAAATTATGAAGTGGCGGGGGTTTAACTGCAACCTCGGTCTTCCACTCTTACAGATTCTTCCCGCATTGGTCACAATATTTGGCAGCTTCGTCGTTTAATGCGCGGCAACTCGGGCAGCGAATGTTGATCGGGCCGGCGAGTTCCGAATCGCTTCCCGGACTCCAATTGCCGTCGTTAAAATTATCGCCTTTTGAGCGTTCTTGGGAAGACGCGACACCATGAACGGCTCCTCCCGCGATCATAAATATGAAGCCAAAGACGGCACGCAAAGCCATTGATCGGCCTCGCTCATCGAAATTATCAAAATTTCCAAAATTCAGAGCCGCAGAGATGAAAGTTGAAAGGAATAACAAGACGCCTAAAATGGCCAGTCCCGTGCCTATATGTTTCACGATCTGAGCTGGATGAGGCCCATTCGGGTTCGACATTCTCAGTCCTTTGGATGTTGGGGCACATGATAGATAGCAGGGAACACTCTCCCGGTGTGTAAACTGATACGCTAAAAACGACTGATTGGTTCATTTTAGGGAAAATTGATGACAATTTCCTGCATTTATGAGCTGTCATCTGATCCCTTGGCAGGAAGCTAATTGATTGCTTGCTTTGGGTTTCTGGCGGCGTTAGCCTGTTCATCACATCTGCGAATCTCTACACACACACATTTGACCCCGGTATTCTCACAATGAGCGAAGATCAAGCAAAAATCGAACAACAGCGGCAAATGATCCTCGACGCCTCCAAAAAGGGAACCGGCCCCAAAATCTTGGCTTATACGCGGTTGTCTGGACCAGGTTGGTTGCAATCAGCGATCACTCTGGGTGGCGGTTCGCTTTCGGGAAGTTTGTATCTCGGGATTCTCGCCGGCTTTTCGCTTATGTGGCTACAACCGCTGGCGATGGTGATGGGTGTGATCATGCTCAGTGCGATTGGATATGTCGCGCTATCGACCAAAGAACGTCCGTTTGTCGCGGTGAGAAGACACGTCAATCCGGCACTTGGCTGGGGTTGGGCGATTGCCACCATGATGGCGAATCTGGTCTGGTGTATGCCTCAATTTGCTTTAGGGTCGGCAGCTTTGCAGCAAAATCTGGCGGCTGACTATTTCGCAGGCGTCGAATCCATCGGCGGGCTCACCCTGGAAAATTCCCGAGACTTGATCACAGTGATCATGTTATTCGTGCCAGCAGTAACTGTTGTGTGGTTTTATAACTCGGGTGGTTGGGGGATCCGACTGTTTGAGATCATCCTGAAGGTCATGGTGGGCGTTGTGGTCCTCAGTTTCTTCGGTGTGGTCTTCAAAATGGCAACTAGCGGTGTGGGATTGGCATGGGGCGAAATCTTAGGAGGATTTATTCCCAACCCGAGCATCCTGTTTGAGCCATCAGCCGTCTTCTCAGATGCGTTATCTCGTGCAGGAGATGCCGATCACTGGCGCGCGATCATTATGAAAGACCAACGGGACGTCATGATTACTGCTGCTGCAACCGCAGTCGGTATTAACATGACCTTCCTGCTTCCCTATTCGATGTTGCAAAGAGGTTGGGACAGAGATTTTCGCGGGTTGGCAATGTTCGATCTCGGAACAGGATTGTTCATCCCCTTCATGATGGCAACAAGTTGCGTGGTGATTGCATCTGCAAGCCAGTTTCATGGGCAACCCGCTCCGGGATTGCTGTCCGATGTGGATGCGGATGGAAATGCCGTGACTGCTACAGCCGCCATGCAAGGGGGGTTCGATAAACTCCTCGTCGGGCGTGAGGAAGCCTCATCAGAGCCGATTACCGATGGTGATCGTGAATTAGCTGCCATGTTGGTGAAACGGGATGCATTTGATCTTTCCAAGTCATTAGAGCCTCTGTTTGAGGGAACTGCGGAGCAGCCTGAAGAGGAAGGCAAAGTTGATGCAGTCGCCGCCAAACCCAAATCCTTTGGACATTATCTGTTCGGGATTGGTGTCTTGGGGATGGCTGTTTCCACCATCATCATTCTGATGTTGATTAACGGTTTCGTGGTTTGCGAAATGTTGAATCTTCCCTCAAGCGGTTTGCCTCACCGGTTGGGATGTTTGATGGCAGGCTGTACCGGGGCATTAGGCCCCTTTTTATGGCGGGGAGATGCGAAATTCTGGTTAGCCGTTCCCACGTCTGTCTTCGGTATGATTCTTCTTCCAATTGCCTATATCACGTTCTTCTGCATGCTGAATTCAAAGAGCTTGTTGGGAGAGAATCGCCCCGAGGGTGGCCGACGAATCAAATGGAATTTGGCGATGGGTGTTGCCGTGGCGCTGGCGAGTTTCGGCAGCGGATGGAGTTTGTGGAGCAAGCTGAAGAGCGGCAGTTGGAGCCCCAGCACAAATAGCGGCTTGGAGAAATATATTCTCTTAGGCTTATTGGGAGTGTTTTTGGTGTCCATCGTCGTGACCCACTTCACGAAGAAGCCGGCAGAGCCGTTTGACAAGTCGACCACGAATTGATGTGACTTATTTACGCCAAATGCGGAATCGTTTGGTCCACGATTTGAACACCGTTTTCGCACACGCCCAGCGATCTGAGAAATTGATACTGGAAGCAGTGGAGATGTCGTCCTCGGAATGGGCGACTCGTAGCGGTAATTCTCCGATGCGAAAACCGGCTCCTAAAGTCTGGGCAATAAACTGTCAAGAGAAGATTCGCGAATTTTCGTTTTCGTGATACGGCAAGACCCAGAGCGGATGGACTCGACACGCCAAGAAATCGGTGTCCGGGTCAATCAGACGCTGCCCATAGAAGATATCGGCAATCAACTGTTTGCCACGTCGTGGCCCGAGTTGGTTGGGAGTCAAATGTGATCGTTTCGACATCGGCATGAAGTCGTCAAATCGTGTTCCCAGAATAACGTCCCAAATTTCTTGATCGATCAGTTTCACGATGGCCGACAATGCCGCCAGGTCACGAATGTGTTGAAGTTCAAACAGAACCAACATCTTGGCGGATTGTCTTTGTGCGATGTCGAAACAGAGTTTTCGAATCAATCCGGGATGATTTCCATGGGGAGCGGAAACAAGTTGCAGCCCCGCCAACATCCCCTGTTCGAGCACGCGTTCTGAACATCCCGCATCGATGAGTACGATTCCAGCGAAGAGGTTTTCAGGGAGATCATTCAGGACCTGATCGAGATTGCTGGTTCTTTGATTGGCAATCAAAAACAGAAAGCGACCTTCCCGCTCGTCATCGTTCTGCGCGGAGACCGATCTCAGAAGTGCGTCCATTCCGTTGGGAGAAGACGCTACTTTTTCGATGTGATCCGGCAAGTCATGATCGTGACTTGTGTGTGGAAAGATGCGATTGACAGTCACTTCGTTTTGTCTCGCTGGATAGGTTGTGTATGGGGAAATCCCCTCCCTCGATGATAACTATAGTCCATGAATATCAGTCGCGAAGAGATTTCCTGCGAAAAAAAAGAATGTTGTGGCTTTCGGGGAACAGATCCTATGAGAGGCTGTTTTTCCCGAGTCAGGACAACTCACAACCTTGGTAGGGTGATGCGAATTCTCCACGTTGTTGCAGACCCACAAATTGTTTGACAAATATTTCTAACACCAGAGAGTATGAATCAAGGCTCGATGGAATTGATGAACCCGAAATTGCCTCCCGCTACGGCGATTGAAGCACAGTCTGCGAATGAGCTTGCTCCCCTTCAATCACGTGCCGAACCTCGGCACAAATCGGCAGCACCGTTTCCGTCGGGACAGTTCTGGTCACATGGGGCGAAAACAGTCGAAACCTGGGAGCCCTCCAATGATACCGAGTCAAATGTGCAGAAAGTCAAATACGACTATCAAGCACAGACGGAGACCTCTCGTACAAGTCGAGGCTGGGCGCAGCGACAATAACGGGGAGCGACTGTCATCCACTCGTGATCGCATGAACTCAAATGAAGGGCCAGTCGAATGTTGCTGGTCCTTTATTTTTGCGCAGTTGAGGTTTTGTCGCAGGCGAATATCTTCATTTTCTGTTCTTGATGTTAGACTTCGAGCGGAATTTCCCGATAATGTGAAGAGACGCACAGATTACGAATATCTGTGTTCGGTTCAGGCTCGTGGGAGTTAGGTTTCAATAGTGAAAATGTGTTGTCGCGGCCACGGAAAAGAGCAAGTTGCTCTAAATTCTTTTTTGTTGAGTGCCATGTAAATCCCCAAGGGTGTCGAAATGGATGAAAATGTACTTCGTGTTGCCATCGTCGATCCTGATGATCTTTCACGCGCTTCCATGAAGAACATGCTCTTAGGAGTGGAGTCTTTGTGGTTGGAAGCTGATTGCTCGCGATACGAGTTTTTTATTGATGTACTCGATCAAGCGACACCCGATATCGCCATTGTCTCTCTCGACGCAGATCCGGTGAAAGGGTTGTCACTGATTCAGCAAGTCAGTCGTCAACTGCCCACATGTGCCGTGCTGGCGGTGAGTGGTTCTCAGGAAGGATCGCTCATTTTGCAGGCGATGCGAAATGGGGCTCGCGAGTTTTTGAATTATCCACTTCAATTGGAAGACATTCTGGCGGCCTTGGATCGTGTCCGCTCTGCTCCGTCGGGCTTGGCTTCAGGATCGACAATGACGCGAATTCGTTCGAGTCGAGTGATTGCAGTCGCAGGTGTTGAGGGAGGAGTGGGTTGTACTTCGTTGGCTGTCAATTTGGCCTGTATGCTCGCCCGTCACGAATCGAACAGTGTCACGATTCTCGACCTCGACCTCTCGTTGGGAGATGCCGATGTCTGGCTCGACTTACTCCCCGATTATACGATTCAAGACCTTGCGGAGAACATTCAACGAATCGACTACTCGTTGCTAAAACGATCACTCACACGTCACGAGTGTGGCGCCTATCTGTTACCTCGACCGGTGCAAATGAGTGATCGTAATTCAGTGAATGGCGAATCATTGAAACGTGTGATTTCACTTTTGAAATCGACGTTCTCTCACCTGATTCTCGACTTGAGTAAAAATTATGGTGAGTTGGAAATGGCAGCATTGGAGTCTGCGGACACAATCTTGTTGCTGACACAACTCGATTTGCCCGGTCTTCGCAACGTCGTACGATTAAATCAGTTTTTCGATGAATACGAAGGCATCAATGATAAGGTCCGTGTCATTTTGAATCGTATGGGAATTGAAGAGACCCAGATCAGCATGAGCAAAGCCAAGGAAACAATCGAGCGAGAGATCTTTTGTCAATTGCCCAACGACTATCAAGCGATGGTCGATAGTCGTAACAACGGTGTTCCTTTAATGCTGCAAGCTCCTAAAGCCCGCATCACCAAAGCGATTGAAGCCATTGCAGAAGTCTTCCACGAAGGGGAACCCGGTGAAGAAACGCCGAAGAAGCCCAAAAAGGGTCTCTTCAGTTTTCTGTCCAACGGCTGAACAGTCTTCAATCACCTTTGGGTGGACTGCCGGGATTGCGATACCAGACGACATTTTGACTCCCTCGTCCGGCGATCAAAAGATCGATATCTCCATCACCGTCCATGTCGTCTGCTCGAATGTCGTAGGCCTCTTGGTCCTCAGCGACGATGTGTGTTTGGAAGTTTCCACGACCATCATTTTCAAACCACGCCACTTTTTTTGATCCGTAAGCGCATGTGGCAGCATCTAAATCACCATCGTGATCCAAATCCTCTACCAGCAGGCAATGTGGTTCCTTTAAGTCGGCAATAATCGTATGTTCTTTCCAACTCGGGTTTTCAAACCAAACGACGCCGAGTCCGTGTCCTCGTGAAGCCAACAGGTCGGTCTTTCCATCTCCGTTGATGTCACCCGGATGTATATTGGTGGCACCCGGTTGTTTTTTTGCAATGAGATGCTTCTTCCAGGTTTTGGTCGGGTCGGTAGGCGATTCCCACCATGCGAACCATTCTCCTGTCCCCGGATCGGCTTGTGGGCCTCCCTTTGCACCCGTCGCGGCATCGGCTCGGCCATCACCATTGATGTCTCCAAGTCCGAGATAATGGGTGAGGCCGGGAGCATCTTGATCGGCGAAGACAAATCGCGGCCATCGCTCGGCCTGCTGGATATTTTTTGGGACGCGATACCAGACAAGTGAATTCGGGAAGGGAGGTTTTGGTTGCGCACTGGTGGCCAACAAATCATTCACCCCATCGCCATCAACATCTCCTGTCAGCAAACCATGAATTCCGTGAACCTGATCATCGACAAGTTTCATGGGCCACGGTTCAGTGAGGGGTTGATCGGGGCGTAAGAGGCAAATGATGAGTCCGGGGTTGTAGCGGGCACCGACCCAATCCAGATCACCATCGCCATCTGCATCAATCAGTTCGGAATGAATACAGCCGACCCCTTTGTGTAACGTGATTTGTTTCCAGTCGGGGGCGAGAAACAGATTCGTCTGATTATTACTGTTTGTGAAGACGTCCAGTAATCCGTCACCATTCACATCATCGGTGACAGCCGTGGTGCAATGTTCTCCTTCATGCACGATAACCTTTTCCCATTCGGCATGAACGCAGGGCGTGATCCAAAACAGAATCACGAGAAAGTTAGGTATTAAGAATGAAGGGAGCGGTTTCATGGATTTGATCACTTTCAGATGAGAAGTCAGGCGGCAATCCATCTTAACGTAGTCACAATGGTCAATCGAGTTAATTCGCCATTGAGAATACGGTTCGTTAAAAAGACATCTATGATCAAACCAAGGAATGGACATGATTTCAACGGCCCCCAAACCTAAGAAAATATCTCAGGGAACACGGAACCTGGAACTGCTGATCGCTTATCAGTCAGAGAATGACCCGGCTGTAAAAAGAAAATTGAGAAATCGAGTCATCGAATTAAACTTGGGACTTGTTCGTCGCATGTCCATTAAGCTTTCCAATAACTGGCAAGACGAAACAGAGTTGTATTCTGAAGGATGCTTGGCATTGATGGATGCTGTCGAAAAATTTGATCCTGAACGAGGTTTTCAGTTCAGCACTTATGCCACGACTTGTATTCGTAACCGACTTTATCGATTGTTCAAAAATCGTAATCGTGGTCCTATCTTCTTGTCGATTGATGAAGAAGTTCAAGCAGTGTCGAATTCGTCCGAAGAAATCACTTTTCTGGATGATTCACGAAAGACGGTACAAACGATTCTGCGGGAACTCTCGGATCGAGAAAGAGAACTGATTGAGTTACGCTTTGGACTGGATGACCAGCGTAAACCACGCAGTTATCGGCAAGTGGCCGAACAAGTCGGTTTGAGTAAAGAACGAGTGAGACAATTGGTTCAACAGGCGATTTTGACGATCCAGACGGAATTAGTGATGTCACCGGGTGGAACCATCTAGAAAGTGGAATATTCGATGCCAGATACCATTTTTCAAAAGTCTTCCGAAATATCGGCTCCTGCCGATGTACTGTTCGATTGGCATGCTCGCCCCGGAGCCTTTGACCGTCTCACTCCCCCTTGGGAACCGGTTGAGTTGCTGTCTCATGAAGGGATTGAAAATAGAGATCGTGCTGTGATCGGCATGAAGCTTGGCCCGATCCCTAAGAAATGGATTGCCGAACATCGTAATTACTCTGCTGGTTCGTCTTTTGAAGACGTGCAAGTGAGTGGACCGTTTGCCAAGTGGGAACACACGCATACAATGTCGGCTGTGAGTGATGAGAAGTCTCTGCTCACCGATTTGATCCATTATCGTCTTCCGGGTGGTCTTGTCGGAAAGCTCTTAGGAGGACGTTTTTCAGAACGCAAAATCAACCGGATGTTTCGGTGGCGTCATCGTAAAACGATTGATGATCTGGCCTGCCATCAGAGATATAGAAAGCAGCCTCGTATGAAAGTCGTCATTACTGGTGGTAGCGGATTGATTGGGCAAGAGTTGCAATCGCTGCTTTCCACGGGAGGTCACGAACCGATTGTCCTCACCCGAAAACCCGCCACACGGGATCATCATAGACAGTGGGATCCTAATGCTGCTGAATTTGATCCTGAATGGTTTGCGGGCGCCGATGCTGTGATTCATCTGGCCGGTGAAAACATCGCTGGACAACGATGGACCAGCACCTTCAAAGATCGACTTTGGAAGAGCCGCATTGATGTCACCGATAAATTAGTATCGGTTCTCGCATTGATGAATGCTCCTCCGAAAACTCTCATTTCGGCCTCTGCCATCGGATGGTATGGAGATCGCGGGGATGAGTTGGTGGGTGAAAACGCTCCTGCTGGCGCTGGATATCTGGCAGAACTCTGCAAAGCATGGGAAGACTCTTCGTATCCCGCTCGCGATGCCGGCATACGTGTTGTCAATCCACGCATCGGGATTGTCCTAAGCCCCAAGGGAGGAGCGTTGGCGAAAATGCTCTTACCTTTCAAAATGGGAGGAGGGGGAATTCTTGGCAATGGAAAACAATACATGAGTTGGATCGGCCTAGATGATGTCGCGGGAGCCATCTATCACTCTTTGATGACAGATTCGATCCAGGGGCCCGTGAACTGCGTGGCACCCAATCCCGTGACCAATTACGAATTCACGAAAACTCTGGGTCGAGTTCTGAGCCGCCCTACGATCTTTCCTGTCCCTGGATTCATGGCAAAGTTGGCCTTTGGGGAAATGGCTGAGGCGTTGTTGCTTGCGAGCACAAAAGTCGATGATGCCGTTCTGAATTCTTCTGAGTACCAGTTTCGGACGCCCGATCTGGAAGACTGCCTGCGACATGTCTTGGGACGCTAAGTCGTTCTCAGAATGAGCCTTGCAGTCAATCCATAATCGCTTTGGGGAGCGGAGTTGGTCTTACCCATCTTCACAGGCGAGTTTTTTCGTCATCATCTCCTCAGGAAAATCCGCATGCACCTCACAGAGTCAGTTCGTACAATGAAAGCTGCAAGGATGCCTGCGATTTGGTTTGGTGCGGTCACGTACGAATGCTTATTCGAGCAGTGATGACGAGGGACGAAAATGCTTTTCGGTTTTCAAATGACAGATTTTCTGATGTTTGTCTGCATTGGTGTGCTGGCAGGCTGGATCGTGGGTGAACTAAGACAGGGAGAAGGATATGGACTCTTCGGAAATGCCATCATTGGAATCCTCGGTGCTCTGTTCGGAGGATTTCTGTTCGAGCATTATGAAGTTGTGAACCTTGTGAATATCGGGTTTCCCCCCGTAATGCAAACCGCGCTTTCGGCGGTGGTGGGTGCCGGCATCCTGCTATTTTGTCTTGACCGATTGGGAATGAAGACTTGAAGAAACAGCAACTCAGAATTGATGCAACGTTTTAAATGCATTCACTGTCAGCTCGATTTGCTCTAACGTAACAAACGGCCCGACGCTTAGTCGAACAGTTCCCCCCGTTGATTTCGTTCTCAGCCATTCATGGACGCCGGGGGCACAATGCAGCCCTGCTCGGGTTTCGACTCCAAACTCCTGTGAAAGAAGTGTGGCGAGCGTTTGCGGATCGTACAGATCACTGGTGACGCTCAGTACGCCCAGTTGAGGGACATCCGTACTTTTGGCGTGGACGGTCACACCGGAGATGGAATCCAAACCTTCAAGCAATTGATGTTTGAGCGTTTGTTCGTGTAATTGAATCTGTTCGACACCCACTTCGAGTAGATAGCCGACACCAGCGTGGAGCCCCACGAGGCCGGGAACATTATGGTTTCCCGATTCAAACCGTGCAGGCAGATTCTCGGGCTGAGACGCGAGCTCACTTTGAGTTCCCGTCCCTCCTTGCCTTACTGGCTGTAAAGAGTTAGTGATTTCTGGGGAGAGACAGAGAATCCCTGTTCCCAATGGTCCCAAAAGTCCTTTGTGCCCTGCACAGGCCAGCATGTCGATGGGAAGAGACTCAAAGTTAATCGGGATAGCACCCGCAGTCTGTGCCGCATCGACAAGGACCGGAATCTTCAGGTCTTTGACGAGTTCCCCGATTTGTTGGATGGGTTGAATCGTCCCGGTGACATTGGAGGCATGGATGATCGAGATCAGTCGGGTGTTCTCTCGGCAGGCGGCTCTTACGGAGTCTGGAGTGATGAGCCCAGAGTCATCAGGTTCTATTCGAGTCACTTCAAGACCGTGATGATCCTCACGAAATGTGAGTGGGCGACTTACGGAATTGTGTTCCAGAATTGTCGTCACCACATGGTCACCCGGCTTTATGAGTCCATGAATGGCCAGGTTGAGACTGTCGGTCGCATTTGAGGTAAAGATAACTCGTTGAGGATTGCCGACTCCCAGAAGTTTGGCGACTCTTTGTCGACAATTCGTCACCAATCGTTGCACCTCGGCACCTGAATCGTGATTTCCTCGACCGAAAGGAGAACCGTTCTCGCGTTGATAGCGATCGACGGCTTCATAGACGGCTTCAGGCTTGGGCCACGAAGTGGCTCCGTTGTCGAGATAGATGCGAGAAGGAGAGTCTGACATAGAAACTACCCGCCGATGGAATACATGGGTCGGTCGGGTTGGATGAATCGCGCGGAGTTAATTTCATGTCCTTCTTTTTTTGCAGCGATGGAATGCTCAACGGCACTTAATATTTCCTGGTCGGTTGCCTCGCCGCGCAACAAATCTTTAATGTCTGTTTCTTCCAGAGAGAACAGGCAATTTCGGATTTTCCCGTCGGCCGTCAAACGGAAACGATTACATTTCCCGCAAAATGGCTGACTCACAGACGCAATGACGCCTATGCGTCCCACGCCATCAGCGAATTCAAAGTCGGTTGCTGGAGCGGAAGGGTCGAGTTGTCCACGTGGTTTCAAAGTTCCAAATTCTGCTTCCAATGTGTCGATGATGTCTCGGGCAAACAACACTTTATCGCGTTGCCACGCGGCATCGGCATCGAGGGGCATAAACTCGATGAAACGTATTTCAACGCCCGTTTCTCGCGCCAGGCGAGCGAATGGAATAATCTGATCTTCAGTCAGCCCCTTGATCGAGACGGCGTTGATTTTGACCGGTTTGAAGCCCACTCGTTGAGCGGCTTCGATGCCTTCGATCACCTTTTCATAACCCTCTCGACGGGTCACTTCCTTGAATTTAACAGGGTCGAGTGCATCCAGACTGATGTTGATGCGGCGGAGCCCTGCATGATAGAGATCTTCTGCTTGTTCGGCGAGCAGGATGCCGTTGGTGGTCAGTCCGATATCTTCGATCTCCGGGATGGCAGCAATCTGTTGAACTAACTTATGCAGATCACGTCGTACCAGTGGCTCACCACCAGTGAGCCGAATTTTTTTAACGCCGCGTTGCACGACAACGTTGATGAACCGTTCAATTTCTTCAAACGACAACAAATGTGATTTGGGCATGAACTCGACGTTCTCGGCAGGCATGCAATAGAAACAGCGAATGTTGCAGCGATCGGTCACACTGATACGCAGGTTATCGTGCGTACGTCCGAAGGTATCGACTAAGGGCTGGCTCATGGTAATCGCTTTGCTCAATGATGTTGAGACTTATGCTGGTGGAGGTAACGTGGACTTTTCGTTGTCTGGATGGACCCACTCGGTTTGGCCGTCGATCCAGTTTTCTTTCTTCCAAATGGGGACGCGAACTTTCAATTCATCAATCAAAAACTGGCCTGCATGAAACGCATCTTTGCGGTGGGGAGAACTGACGGCTACGGCGACACAAACTTCTCCCAACTCTAAATGACCAATCCGATGCTCGATCACCGCCTGAATGACGGGCCAGCGTTCTCGCGCTTCGTCAATTAGCTGCTGCATCTTGGCAATGGCCATCTCAGGATAAGCATCGTAATCGAGAGCCGTCGTTTGCTGGTCGTTCGTAAATTCGCGCACAGTGCCCAAAAACAGCACAACCGCACCGGCACGATGGTCGCGAACCGATTCGGTCACAGCATGATAATCGATAGGTGTGTCTAGCAATCTAACGGTCATGGAAGTTCGTTGGTTTGTGTTCGGAAATGTTCAACCACCACTGACGGGAGGGAAACAGGCGATTTCTGCGTTCGTGGGGATCAGAGAATTAGAAGAGACGTATTCATTATTCACCGCAACTAAAAGGTTTCCTTGGATCTGGGAAAGTGCCGGATGTTCGTCAATGAGCGATGCCAGCATCTGCTTCACAGATTCCCCTTCATTCAATGAAAGATTTGTTTGCGAAGTCCCCGCGAGATCGCGAGCCTGAGCAAACAATTTGATGGTCACGTTCATAAGTTCTCGAAAGAATTCAGGTGCTAATTAAGGGATTAGAAGACGGAGTAAATTTGGTTTTCAGTTCAGGCATCAAACCATAAGCCAATGCGAGGATTTTCAACGGATGAACGCCAGCCAGCGAGGAACCTTGTTCGATCTGAAGTCGGCAACTTGTACAATCAGTCACTCCTAATGAGTAGTCGCTTTTTTGCAAGTGGTCGAACAATGGCTGTCCGATTTGTAATGAGATGTCATAGTTTTGTTTGGTCAGCCCGAAGGCACCTGCCATCCCCGAACATCCTTTTTCTATACTATGCACCTCGAAGCCGGGAATCAAAGCCAGTAATTCTCGCCAACGTCGTTCGGTCCCCAGAGCTTTGGTATGACAGGGTGTATGAAATCCTGCCGAATGTTCGACTCTCCGAAATTCGGTTTTCAACTGACCCTTCGCATGCAGGTTCCCGAGGAATTCACCAGCATCGATTGTGGCATTGGCCACAGCCGAGGTATCGGGATGATCGGTGAGATTGGGGTATTCCTGAGTTAAACACAGTGTTGTCGCTGGTTCTGCGGCGATAATCGGAAATCCTTCGCGAGCAAATTCCCCCAAAACACGTAGGTTTTGATCGATCAAAGGTTCGACCGCATCGAGATCGCCTGCGGAAATCATCGCCATGCCCGATGGTCGCTGATCGGGGGGGACATACACCTCATACCCATGATGCTGACAGATGGCGACGAGTGCTTCTCCGAGTTCCGGGTCGTGATAATCCACGTAGCTGTCGGTGAAGAAAATTACGATGTTGCGATCTCCCGCCTGTGGTCGGGGAGGATTCCGACGTGCATATCTTTGGGAGAAGGTCTTTTTGGCAAATTTGGGGAGACGGCGATGTCGGGAAATCCCCAATGTCTTTTCGATCAGCCAGCGTGTCACGCGATTTGACAACATCCAGTTACTCAGTGGGGGAATCATACACCCAATAGCACCAAAGGAATGGGCGCGTGAGAGAATCCAGTCGGCACGGCTGAGACCGTTCATTTGCACATACGAAGCTCGCGTTTCGATCATCATTTTGGGGATATCGACTCGCGAAGGACACTCAATTTCACATTGTTTGCAATTGAAGCAGAGGTTGGCCACACGCAACATTTCGTCTGAAGTAAAATCTTGTGCGGCAAGTTCACCCGTCAGATATTCGCGAAGTAAATTGGCTTTTGATCGCGGACTCGCTTCTTCATCGGGTGTGATTCGGAAGAAAGGACACATACGCGAATCCTCTTCCTGCGTGCGACATTGTCCACAGCCGTTACAACGCATGGTGGAATCTGAAGCCGTGTCCTCATTCCAGCGAAGTTGAAGTTCGTAAGTCGGTTGTTCGATTGTGGGGACGGGATCTGTGGGGATCTCGCGAAAATTCCGACGGGTAAGATGAGGGTCGTCACTCACAATCTTCCCAGGATTCATGAGATTGTGAGGATCAAAGATATCCTTCACTTCTTGAAACAGCTTATACATCGGGCCGTATTGAGATCTCAGAAATGCGGTCCGCGATAATCCGTCACCATGTTCGCCGCTAATCGATCCCCGCATGTGAAATACGATTTGGTACAAATCGCGGGCCAATGACTCCATCCGCTCTCCATCCATTTCGGAGGGAGCTGAAAGGAAAGGACGCATATGAACTTGTCCCGAGGCCGCGTGAGCATACACCGAAGTTGTGACTTCATATTTCTGTAACACTCTTTGCGCACGATGGAAAAACTCGGGGAGCATTTCCGGGGGGACAGCAATGTCTTCGACAAATGGAAGCGGGCGTTCTTTCCCTTGGAGTTGCGTCAATCGAGGAACGACTCGTCCGGGGAGCGTCCACAGAAAGTCAATGTCTTCAGGTTCATACGCTTCTGCGGCCTTCAAGACTTTGATCGATTTGTCTTGAATCGCTGATATGAGCTGAGCCATACGGTCATTGATTTCTTGTCGGGAATTCCCCGTATGTTCAATAATCAATGCGGCTTCGGCAGTCTCGGGAATGGTTTTCTCGAAAAACGAGGCAGCTTCTCGACCGAGCCCCAAGAGACGACGATCCAGAAGATCACAGGCGCTCGGTTGCAGCTTGCAGGTGATGGAAACGGCTTCCAACGCCGAGTTCATATCTCCAAACAGAAGTAAAACGACTCCCCGGTGTTCGGGTAAAGGTGAGGTATGAAGAACCGCCGAAGTGAATAATCCTAAAGTGCCTTCGGAACCGACCAGCAGACGCGGTAAATGAAGGTGCTGATCTCGTAACACTCCTCGCAATTGATACCCGCTGCAATTGCGGATCATGGGAGGTTGATACCGTTCAATGAGATCGTGGTTCTGTTTCAGAACTTGTACTAAGCGGGAGAGCCGGTCACGAATCGAGGATCGGTTGTCGTCGAGTTTTTCAAAGGCCGATTCGAACCGTTGATCGAACGAAGTCTCTGGGGAAGTTTGTCGCAGCAAGGCTTCCAATGGAATTGTGCTGGCTTCGATCCGCTCTCCTCCCGCAAGTACGACATCCATCGAAAGGACATGATCTCGCGTCGAACCGACGCGCACGGCATGAGATCCCGCCGCATCGACTCCCAGCATTCCACCAATAGTGGTAATAGCCGCATTTGACGGGTCGGGAGCGAAGTATCGCCCCTGTTGTCGCAACACGTGATTGAGACGACTGCATACGACACCCGGCTGAACGCGGACTGTATCCTCACCAATTTGCTCGATGGCCGTCATGTGTCGAGAAAAATCAATGATGATCCCCTGCCCCAGCGCACCGCCTGCGAGACCTGAGCCCGCGCCGCGGGCAATCAGTTCAATTTGTTCTTCTTCGGCATAAGCAGCGAGCACAGAAACATCTTCTGCCGTTTTCGGAAACGCAACGGCTTGCGGTGGAATTTCATACAGACTCGCATCCGTCGAATACATGGAAATCGTCAACGGGTCGACGCGTACCTCTCCCGAGAACTGCCCATGCAGATCTTCAGAGATGCGGCGTTGTTGTTCGTTGACAGCAGGCAATCGAGATTCATCCTGTCGGAAGTGAGGAAATTATTGTGAAGGAGGAGACTTGATTGAGTTCCCCAGACGAATTTCTTCTTGGTGATATCGTTCGGCAGTTTCGTGATCGAATTTCGGGATGGCCTGTTCGTCCGTCGAATGACGATAACGGGCTCGACAGCGATAGCAGACGAGGACATCAGGCATGATGGCATAGAAGATATAATCGAGCAGCCCAAAGGCCATCAAAATGCCGATGGCCCAAATGTTTTCATACATGGCCCACGCTATAGTGCTGAGGGTTGCCGCGATGGCAACGAAGGTGATTCCCAACCATTGCGGAAAGTCGCGTTGTTTCCAGAGGTCTCCGCAGCCGCACGCGATGCAGGAATGAGTGGCGCCATTTTGGATAGCATCAGCGGAGATTGCGCGCGACCAATCGCAGTGATCACACTCCAGAACTTCTGTTCCGTCATTGCATTCACTTTGTGTCTGTTTTTCACAAATCGGGCATAAAAATGCCATGTGCATAGGAAGCCTCTTTATTATCGCTGTCGATGATCGTGCCAAATCTACTGGCAGCAACCATCTATCATAGAGGGATCCCCAAGCTGCGGTACAGTAACAGTGCCGAGAGTTCCCCCAGAAATGTAAGGATCACCCCGACAAACAGTACACCTGTCGCAGATTGTGTATTCCGGTATTCGAGGATTTTCCAAGTCATCACAAAGACGGCCAGAGGCCCCAGAATGCCGGCAATCCAACGAAGGGCCAGCCAGACGGTTTCTGTACTCGAAGGCATTTCAGGTGCGAATACCAGCCAGGAAGTGGCCGATACAAGCAGGCGAATGCCTGCAGCGACTCCGAACCACAAGGTGAGCGTTGAAAGCGGTTTGATCGACATGGTCGTTGCTGTGAGGTACCAGTGGCCTAACAGCATCCCCGTCATGGCGGCTCCGAGAACGAGAGCCGTGGCGAATTCAGAGACGACAATCAGCCAGCCAGTGGAAGTCTTGAGAGATTCTTCCGAGGCAACCAGTGCAACCAGACAGAGCGACGAGATCAGAAAGATCAAATAAACGGTGATATCTCCCGACTTGCGTCGAGCCAGCATCCAGACGACTGATCCAACGTAAGCAACGAACGCAGAAAGCCCACACACCACGCGCAATGCTGTCTCCGAAAGCAGTGGTTCTCCACTGGGGAGAGGCACCGAATCACGACCGATTGTGAGTCCTGTCAGAACACTTAATCCCAAGACGACCATCATCTGGATACGAAAGAATCCACACGTCACTTCCTTGCGGGGCATCACGACCCACATGAAACTGATGCCGACAATCAATCGTAAAGTAAATTGAGCAATCATTCTCCGGTTCCGCAAATATCACGCTGAATCATGGAGAGAATGATACCACGTTTCAGCCCCTACGAGGAGGCTGGGCGGTTAATGAGAGACATCGCTTCTGCTCGTGAGGATTCGTTGGTTTTAAACAAACCACGAACGGCACTGGTAATCGTCGTGCTACCCGGTTTACGGACTCCTCGAATGGTCATACAAGTGTGTTCGGCGTCAATCACGACGATAACCCCTTTGGTATCGAGTTCCTGATGCACAAGATCGGCGATTTGGTGTGTCATTCTTTCTTGCACTTGCGGACGTTTCGAGACTTCTTCCACGACTCTAGCCAATTTGCTCAACCCGGTCACTTTTCCTTGGGGGAGATACCCAATGTGGGCCACTCCCATGAACGGGAGCAGATGGTGTTCGCACATGCTGTTGAAAGAAATGTCACGAACGAGCACCAGTTCGTCATAAGATTCTTCAAACACTTTATGAAGATGATGTGTCGGATCGGTATGTAACCCCGAAAACAATTCGGCATACATGCGAGCAACCCGATCAGGGGTGTCGAGTAAACCGTCCCGTTCGGGATCTTCACCAATAGAGATCAGGATTTCACGAACCGCGCGAGCAATGCGGTCCAAGTCAATGTTGTGTTGAGCTTCCAAGGGAATCTCACTTTCTCTGAGTGATCTCTCACGAGTGGGTTCCGATACCATCGGTTTGATCTTCTCCCATTAGGGTGGTCGTCTGCAATATTATTTGATGAAGACCGGAACGATGAACTGATCGGAGGATTCTAGGCCCCGACCCTGCAAGCGTCAACAAAGCGATGCTGAGGGAATGACGGTGTGCTCTTTAATTGAGGCTGAATTGTGGCGGAAAATTCTCGTTATCGGTCGATTGCTGGATGAGGTTGATTAGTCCCTGCTCCAGTAATTTACTTCGTTTCTCAATGTTGGTTTCTTCGAGCAGTGCTTGTTTCTGATCAATCTCTAACGGGCAAGCATAAGAAAGGATATCGCATAACGTGCCCAACTTCAGATTCGATTCCAGAATCTTAATCAAGCCTTTATGACCGGCTTCCGCACCGAGTTGGCTGCGACAGAGCTTCAGAAGCTGATCCGCCTGTTTGGTGGGATCAAATTTTTCGGTAAAGCGATGACGATCGCGATGCAGTTTGAGTTCTCCCACGCGATAAGGTTTGGAGGTCTCATGTTCTTCCAGAATTGTGGCGCGAACGACTCCTTCGAGAATGAGATAGTAACGGCCATCGGGCAACTTTTGGTCGGCAGTCACTCGCCCCAAACAGACCGAATTGTAAACCGGAGCCTCTTTGGTGTGATAGAAATCCTGATAGTCACTTTTGAGTCGTGCCATGGCGATCAATCGGTCACTCGACAAAGCGTCGTCGATCATTGTGCGATACCGCGGTTCAAAGATATGCAAAGGGAGCAATGCGTGAGGAAACAGAACTACATCAGGAAGGGGGAATATCGGAGTCCGTCCCGAGAAATCTTTGAGAGTACTGTTGAGATCGAAGATTTCAGTCATAAATTTGTTGATCTATCACTCGAATTCTGAACAAGTTGGTCAGCCAGTTTTGTGCTGTTATTGCTGTCCGAAATCGACTTCCATGCGGGGCACACGTTCATCCTGAATGACAACGTCTTTCGGATACTCATTGCCAGCCTGTAACACTTCTTCAAAGCAATGTTTGAAATCTGATTTGAATTTCACTAAATCCAAACCCATGTGAGCCTCGCCGTAAGGATCCAGCTTTTCGAGCGAAGCGTGATACAACTTGCGAGCGCCACCAAGATTTTCATTGCCGAAGTGAAAGAGTGCGACTGATGCCTGAATGAGACCTTGCAGGAATTTTTTATCTTCGCCGAGCGTTTCGGCCCATAATTCCTCCAGAACGTCGTGACATTCGAAAAACTCCTCTTCGTTGAAGAGGCGGATACCTTCGATATATTTCTCCGGCCATTCGTCTGTCACGGAATAATCTCCCTCAATAAGTTGCGATGTTTCGCCAGATTTCCTCTGATACATCTTAGCAGTCTTGTCTCGTGTTGCCAGTCGAGCGTGAAACCGTCAGGATAAGAAACCATCTTATTCACTGGATGAGGAATTGTGAGCACAATGGCAGCCAAAAAAACGAAACGTGAATCGGCAGAGGCGGCAGAGAGTCCCGAGTTTCAAAAACGGGTCAAAGCGATTCTTAGGGCCTTAAAAAAACGATACAAAAACGTGGAGTGCGCGCTGACTCACGATTCGCCATTTCAGCTCCTGACTGCGACAATTCTTTCTGCTCAGTGTACGGACGAGCGTGTGAACGCCACGACGCCGGCGTTGTTCAAGAAATATCCCTCACCTGAAAAACTGGCTGTGGCGAAAATATCGGAGGTCGAAAAAATTGTTCATCCGCTCGGTTTCTTTCGCTCTAAAGCCAAAAACATCACAGGCATGGCTCAGGCAATCGTGGAGCATCACAAAGGTGAAATCCCGCAAACATTAGAGGAATTGGTAGCCTTGCCGGGGGTTGGACGTAAAACGGCGAATGTCGTACTGGGGACCGCGTTTGACATCCCTTCCGGCGTTGTGGTCGATACCCATGTCAAGCGAATCAGCAATTTGCTGGGGCTGACAACCAGCAAAAACCCCGAGATTATTGAACGTAATCTGTCCGAAATTCTACCGAAATCGGAATGGATCATGTATTCGCACCGTTTAATTCATCATGGTCGTCAGATTTGTATCGCTCGCCGTCCACAATGCCCCGATTGCCCGCTATTGAAGCATTGTCCCCGAGTGGGACTGCCTGCGTTGACGAAATAAACGGCAAGGGTCGCTAGAGTTTTCGCGGACTGCATGAATGATTAGAATCATTTTTCCTCGATAGAAATTGTGATCACGATAGCTTGCCAAACAGACGGAAAGATTTGAGATATGGAAGCGGGAATTGTCGGACTGCCGAATGTGGGAAAATCGACGCTGTTCAACGCGCTCACCTCGGCGGGCATTGCCAGCGAAAATTATCCATTCTGCACCATCGAACCGAATACAGGGATCGTTCAGGTTCCCGATCCTCGTCTGGAAACCATTCAATCTTACATCGCAACTCAGAAAGTCATCCCTGCGATCCTGAAGCTGGTCGATATCGCGGGAATCGTTCGGGGGGCTTCCAAAGGGGAAGGTTTGGGGAACAAGTTTCTCTCCCACATTCGCGAGGTCGATTCGATTGTGCATGTGGTTCGTTGTTTTGATGACCCGGACGTAACGCACGTCGATGGTAAAGTGGACCCGTTACGAGATATCGAAACCATCGAGATTGAGCTGATGCTCGCCGATATTCAGAGTATCGAAGCCTCACGCCAAAAGGCCGAAAAAAAGGCACGAGCCGGAGACAAGGAATCCAAACAGAGACTCGAACTTCTGGGTAAGTGCGAACAGCATCTGGAAACCGATAAACCGATTCGATCATTGGAAATCACAGATACCGAGTTGAAAAAACTTCTCAATAGTTTTCAATTCCTGACAGCCAAGCCTATCCTGTATGTCGCCAACGTAGAAGAAGAAGATCTCATCGGCGAGGGAGAATTGGTACAACGAGTTCGCCAGAAAGCGGAAGAAGAAAATAGCGAACTCGTCCCCGTTTGTGCTCGTCTAGAGGCGGAACTGGCCGAATTAGATGACGAGGATCGATTGGAAATGTTGGAAAGTGTCGGCTTGGGCGAGCCTGCATTGAGCGTGTTAGCACGCGGCGTGTACAAAGTGTTGGGATTACACAGCTACTTTACAGCCGGCGAAAAAGAAGTGCGTGCCTGGACGATACCAATCGGGGCGACGGCTCCACAGGGAGCGGGGGTCATCCATACGGACTTCGAGCGAGGATTCATCCGGGCTGAAGTCTATTCACTCGACGACC
Source organism: Planctomycetaceae bacterium (assembly GCA_029243145.1). Classification (GTDB taxonomy): domain Bacteria; phylum Planctomycetota; class Planctomycetia; order Planctomycetales; family Planctomycetaceae; genus JABURQ01. Next base: position 21,451 of record JAQWSQ010000168.1, read on the forward strand.
TGGAAGAGTTGCATTCCGAAAAGGCGATCCGAGAAGCCGGTCGATTACGAGTCGAAGGCAAAGAATACATCATGAGTGATGGCGATATCTGCCACTTTTTGTTCAATGTGTAGTCTTGCTGACCATCACCCCGCCTGATCAACGATACTGAGTTTGATTGAAGGGCGAAGACTCAAACTCTTGCAATCCTTGCTGGTACTCGCGTAGAGCGTTTCGCGGTGGGTTCTGTGTGTTCATCGCCCCGGTGTTTTGAGAGGGGCTACCGTACGTCGGCATTGAGGTGCCTGTAGGCTGTTGGTACGGATCTGGTGATTGGCTATGAGGTGCTGTGTTTTGAGGAAACTGATCGTATTGGGCGGGCGATTGTGGTTGGGAGGACGGTTGAGTCACCGGGACTGCGTAACGGTTCTGGGAGCCTGAGTTTTGAGATTGCATGCCAGTTTGCTGGACGGGTGTTTGAGGCGAACGGTAGAAATTCGGAGTCGAGGCGGCCGAGGGGGGGGGGTGGTGAGCGTTATGTACGTTGGGTGTCCCATTCGGAGGATTGCCAAATTGTTCATAATAAGCCCGGCGTGCATCAGCGGTTTCAGCCGGAGCCTGCTCCCAGGAAACTGGGCGTGCTTGTTGCGCCCGATGATATTCCTCAGAGGAGGTGATCGGAAAGAGATTTCCAAAACCGGTGTTTAAAGCGGCACGTTCCAACAGGTAATCCTGTCGCCCTTGATCTGATTGCTGCGAGCGATTGGAATCATATTGCGAGTAGTCATTGGGATTGGCTGGTTTCTCGACTCGTGTCGGCACCGGAGCGTGAGGAGAGTTTCTCAAGTCCTGCTGATGGTTTGATTCGTAGAATGACGATGGTTGGTTGGAGCGTGAATTCCCTGTTCCGAATTGATCCAACGATGAATTGAAATTGTTATTTCTTGTCGAATTGTGATTCGGGAAGTTGTATTCTCCGGCCGTTGGTTGAATTCGTTGTGTGCCGGGATTCGTGTTATTATTGAGTGACACGATGCCACTCGGATTCCGATTCACAGAACGCTGGCTAGCGTGCGCCATGGCTTGTTGAATTTTTTGCTGGCTCTCACCCGGATTCAAACCTCCCTGTTGCAGTAACGCATAAGCTTCTTGAGTATTGCCTTGGGCCGCCAAGACGAGTCCGAGGTTTTTCATCGCCAAGTGATGGGACGGATCCATTTGCAAGACATAACTCAGATACGCTTGGCTTTCCTCATAGTTGTGTTGCAAGTAGTACGAATACCCCAAGTCGTTGAGCAGGTTCAGATTGTTCGAGTCGACTTTCAAAGCGGCAGTGTAATGTGACTCTGCCAGAGAATAATTTTCCTGCATGTCGGCAATCATTGCCAGGCGATGGTGTGCGTGGACATTCGCCGGATCCATTCGCACGGCTTCGTCATAAAACGCAGCCGCTTTGGCGGGTAGTTTTTTGTCAAAAGCTTGATCCGCTTGCGACAGCAATTGGTCAATTTTTGAAAGCGGTTGTTTAAGATCTCGATCTGATTGCCCGAGTGAATCTGGTATAGGTCTCACGCTGGCAACCGCCGGTGGCTCTGGTTGAGAGGCCGCTTCTTGCTGAGCAATCTCGAAAACATTCGGTTTTTGATCTTGCGCATTAATTTTCGATTTTGCGACAAGTCCGGTCGAGTTCTCGGGGATCGACCGCGCGAACGGATTTGTAAAAGGGTTGCGAAACCCACCCGTTCCGGATTGGCATCCTGACCCCAGAATGAATGTGAAAAGACAAATCGCTGTAGAGATTGTACGCATGATGATCACCATCCATGGTGAGATGAGGAATTCGAAAGAAAGGGAGGTAGGAAACTCGGAAGGGAGCGAAACAGTAGAGAACTCAGAAGATCGTGTCGAGACCAAATTGGGGATCGAATTCTAGTTCCCTTGCCTGGCACTGCAATTTCGCGTCTTGCAGACCCCCTAGTGCCCCTGAATTCACAGAATCGAGATGTCACGATTCTTTCGATGAGGATTCTGACGCGGAAGGACGTGCCAAGACGATCAATATTTGCAGAGCGAGGAAGACAAATAATGGAGTAAATGCCAAAACTCGCGCCCACTTCATCGCCTCGGGAGACAACATTTGTCCCAACATCAAAACGACGACCAACAAAAACAATGTCAGCATCAGAACGCCACATCCCAGTGCTGCCATTTGGGTTTTGAACTGGGAGCGTTCGGATGTCATATCAAAATAGAGATCGACAGTTCGGCGTCGGCGAATCGATTGCTGCGTGGCTTCGACAAGTTCCATGGCATGCACAAACTCGGGCCAGTCCCCTTGCAAGCGGGGATCTTTGAAGCTGGCTTCAATGGTGTCGAGTTCTTCCAGAAATGCTTCTTCGATTTCTGCCTCATCAACATTTTCGCAAACCTCTCCCAGTTTCAGTTCGAATAATGTGTGATCGGCTCCTCCGATCAATGTGATGTTCTGATCGTTTCCACGAAGAGTCAATTCCCACGATTCTTCTGCTGCTGGAACAATCGACCAGATTGCCTCTGGTAGATGTGAGGCTGATAATGTGACGCTTTGCATCGCGACGGCAGAGTCGAGTTCACCACTGCGCAATGCCGTCACCTGACCGTACTTCCCGCAGAGTTGCCAGAATAAATCGACATCCCATAACAAGTGTTGATTGCACTCTGAAATTTTGATCCGAGGATTACCGCTCGGGTGTGGGTGTCGCCTCTGGATCGTAATTTCGACCGTCTCACCGATCTTGCCTTCGTCCAAAATCTCGCGAAACCGATTCACGAGGGGATGCCGACGCAATGGGAATAAGGGGGACAGAGGAACTTGATTGTCATCACGAATTAGACTGAGTTCATACAGAAAGGCCGATCCTTGACCGGCTGCGGGCAGAATGATGAGTGGAATTTGTTGAGCGGCAAGTTGTTTGGCAGTTTGCAGATTCGCCTCGCGACTGCCACACAGAAGAATGGCATCGATTCCATTCACTTCGAGCAGTTGAGTGGGTTCGGCAAGGCGTTCGATTTGCTGGGGGAGTTCGCTGGCAACATCGCTCAAACCGGCAGCCCAGAATATCTGGTGCCGTCGTCCGTTGGTTAAAACGGGTAACCACCTTTTGATCTGTTCGTGATCGCCGAGAAGTCCGAGTTTCATAGTCTGCCGAAGGAATAGGTTTCAGGGAAGAGAGAACACGATGAAGTTAACCGTCTCAACACACTATCTTACGAGTTAGAGGTTGGATCGACCACGTCAGAGAACCGAGGAAAGTCACAAGATTCGTTGATTTCAGGTTGCGTCAGTCTGCAAATGAGCGGCGACAGACGAAGTGTTGATCTCTTGAACGACACCTCTTTCCGTAATGATAGCCGTAATGAGTTCTGCCGGTGTCACATCAAATGCCGGGTTAAACACATCAACTCCATCGGGAACGGTTTGTTGTCCGAACCCATTGGCAATTTCGTCCCGATCGCGTTCCTCGATAGGAATCTCATCACCTGATGCGAGGGAGAGATCGAATGTGCTAGAGGGAGCAGCGACATAAAACGGAATGTTGTGAGCATTTGCCAATTGAGCGACTGAGTAAGTTCCGATTTTATTGGCCGCATCTCCGTTTCCTGCAATTCGGTCGGCTCCGGTGACAATGGCTTGGATTCTTCCCTGTTTCATAGCCCAGCCCGCAACTGAATCGCAAATCACGGTCACAGGAATGTGGCGTTGTTGGAGTTCCCAAGAGGTTAATCGGGCACCCTGTAGTAAGGGACGAGTTTCGTCGGCATAGACATGCAGTTTTTTTCCCTGACGATGAGCGGCAAAGAAAACCGATAATGCAGTGCCGTCACCCGCAGTCGCCAGGCCGCCCGCATTGCAATGCGTCAACACACTACATTCGTCGGGGAGTAACTCGGCACCGTTTTGTCCGATGGCCAAACACATCTGCTGGTCTTCTCGATCAATTCTTTGTGCCTCTTCAAGAAGTTGTGGCAAAAGTTCCTGCGACGAAAGATTGGTAAGTTGGTTGGCAAACGCTTTCATGCGGTCGAGTGCCCAGAAGAGATTTACGGCTGTTGGCCGACTGGTGGCCAGATAGTCGGTTACTTCTGACAACATATGATTGAACTGAGGACGTGGTGCATCCACAGATGATTGTAAACCGACGATGACTCCGTAAGCAGCCGAAACTCCAATGGCGGGTGCTCCGCGCACACTGAGTCGCTTAATGGCGTCCCAGACGGCTTTGACATTCTGGCAGTCGAGAAAGACGACCTCTAAAGGGAGCACTGTTTGATCGATTAGGCGAAGATGGCCGGAAAAGCAATCGCCGATCCATTCCAGAGTCTTATGGGGTTGTTTGGTCATGATTGAAAAAAACTCACCGCGCAAGTTGAACTCACACGGTGAGATGAGGTTTCACAAAAGGATGGTCAAGGTGTGTACTCGGTGGGTGTCATGTATTGTCGTTCGACTTTCATGACGAGTTTCCCATCAGCGGTCGATTCTTTGTAAGCCTTTTTCCACGCAGGGTCGGCACCGAAAGCTTTCCAGGATTCATTGGCGGCTTCGCGACTTTTGTGGGCGACCACATAAATCAGCGTGTCTTCTTTATCGACCGGAGTCCAATACATGATGTTTTTAATCCCATGCTTCTCGAAAATTGCCATCGTATGGTCTTTGAAGCGCGCATGAAGATTGGGAAGCTTACCCGGATGGCAAGTATAAGTTCGAAGTTCGTAAACCATGCCATCATCTTCGGCAGAAACACTTTGTGTTGTCGAACTGGTTAGCAAAACGCCGATTGCAAATGTGCAAAGCATTGCCCATGAACTCATTTTGTGAAGCATTTTCGATTCTCCTAGTAGACTGTGTGCAAAATCAAGACTCACATGGAACACATTCTCTGAACGGAATGCGATCCGTAGTTGTCTATATGATCGTCGAGCAAACGCTCGACGAGTGCAAGTCTGCCTTGGAGAATGCGGGAGAGTTCTGCTTATTCTTCGGCCGTGTCGTCAGGCTTCGCCGTTTTATGCTTGTGATGAGGGATCAAGTGCCCCCGATAAGCACGCAGCGGTTTGACCAGATGCAGTTCGAGATACTCCTGGCGTTTCTGCCAATCTTCTGTTCCATAAGCGGTGACGGCAGCCAAAGATTCCAATTCATTGAGTGCCTTTTCGGCCACTTGCAAACTTTCACGTACATCGATCAAACCTTCATCCACATTTCGCGGGGAGTATCCTTTTCTCAATTGCCAGCGATTCATAAGAAACTGGACGAGGCCGTGAAGTTGATCGAACCTTTGCTGTTCGTCGGGGATCAAACTTTTTTGTTCCAGGATCAGATCCAAGGCTCCGATGACATTGCGAACCGATTTGTCGCGGACATCGCCGAAATAAATTGTCTTCAGACGGTGATATAGTTCTTCTTGCGGTGCCAAACCCGGATTTCGGGCATATAACTCCGCCGCTTCATGATGAAGAAAATAACTGATCAAAGGATCGTAAGGTTCCGAGAATTGGTTGAGTTCACCAATCAAGTCTGCCGAGCCGGGTTTTGTCTGATGAGCATCAGAAAGTGCTTCGAGATATTCAACACGACGCTGGTCGATGGGATGCATCTCCTGTCGCGGTTTTTCGCCTTTGACCTGTCGCAATTCACTGCGAGGTTTCGTGCTGAGGAATTCTTTCAGCTTGGATCGATAAGCCCAAGGAAGATCGACAAGATCGGCCATGTGATTTTGTTGAGCCGACACTTCTTCGATGCGACGTTTGACATTGGCCGTCTGTCCATCTTCTCCCGCCAGACTCATCAATCGTCCTCGGTATGGCGACAGTGCGTCCGACTTCTCATTCCATTTGTTGGCCCAGCGGAGTGAGTCTTGACTGTGTGTGAAGAGAAGATGAGGAGCGAGAGCCGATTGAGTTTTGCCCGCGACGGACGCTAGCAGGTCGGCTGTTTTGTCGGCGGTGACGGTGGGCAATTGAAGGACATGTCCCCAGTCCCACCCGAAACGTGCCAGGACTCGGCGTATTTGTGGTTTCTGAAGTCGGTCGGCAAGTTCGGTATTGTGTTGCAGTTTGTCGGTGGTTCCTGCGATAAACAAAGTTTCTCCCGGAAGCATTTCGACCGCGACCACTTGAGGAAACACAGTTGAAAGCGTTGAAAGAACATCGGACCACGCAGCCGGTCCATGATCGTAATGTTGGAAACGCTGACAGAAGAGACCATTGGGTGCCAAGCGAGCCGCCGCAGATCGATAGAAATCAACGGTCATCTCGGTTGCCCCTTCGACTGTTGCCGAACGCATTGGGCTCGAAATGATCACATCGTACATTGTGCCTGTGGCTCGCAATGCCAACTCAGGAGAGACTTGTTGCAAGGTGACACGAGAATCTGTGACAGGATTTAACCCGGCCCAAGGATTCTCCGTTTGTGATCCATAAGTGGCCTGAACCAACGCGGGGTCGGCATCAAAACAATCGATGTGCTGGACAGGAAAGTCGAGTGTGCTGGAAACGGTCACGCCGCAGCCCCAACGACAGATGGCCACATTCGAGACATCCCCATGAATGGCGGTTGGAAGGACCGTCATGAGAACATCTGTGGGAAATTGTGGCATGATCCGATAGTCGTGGCTCAGGTAACCTTGCGGCATCCCGTTACGTCGGATGAAAGTCTCGAGTCCTCGATAATTGAAGACGGTAAAAAGTTCTTGATCGGTTTGGATCGTGTGAGTCAAGCGTCCGTCGTCCAGAAATGGAAGGGTTTCCCAAGGCACTCCACGTCGATGCTGAATCCAGGCCGAAGAATGAAATAATATCTTCGCGGGAAGCGTGCCGGTTTGCGACGGCAGCAAAAATGAAGTAACTACAACGGCGGCAAGAGTTCCGCTGGTGAAGATCAATTTGAATCTGTTACCCGGTTGCGAATCAGAACGCCAGTGGACTCTCAAAATCAGTACAGAACTGACAGCAGCCAGAATTCCTGATGCAAGGATGAGGCGTGTGACAGGTATCCCGGTATGAAGTAGTAATCGAAATGTGATCCAGGCAAACGCAGTACACCACAAAACAGAAATGACAACGCTGGATCCCTTCGACGAGAGCTTTGAATGATATCTACGAAACCACATCCCGATGGCCAGACCGGCAAAGGAAGGGAACGCACCGAGAATTAAGAGACGCGCCGATTGTTGCAGGAATGTGTTCGACCAATTGGACGAAAGTTGCAGCAACCAACTTGTCATGGTTGATTCTGAGAGAACAAGTGCTGTCGCCGAGAGACATGCCAGTAAGAGCCAAGTTGTTGGTGGATACCTGCGAAGCATTCCACCCACTCGCCGTGTTCCACTCAAGCGGAATGCCAGTAATGCAGAACCGATTAGAATCAGCGGCTGCCCGGTAAAGATTGTCGTATTCAACAACGCCCAAGGACGTGTGATTAAGGAGAGGCAGGCCCACAATCCAGCTATTAAAATGGGAGTGAGCCAAAACTGTAGTAAATCCGACCGTGAAAACTCAGAGCTCGAACTTGGGGAGAATGCATTGAAAGAGGCTCGGCTTGGAGATTGCAAACTCCACCCTGTGAGACTGAGTAGCAGAAGCGTGGTGCTCCACAACAGATGCTCGGTGGAAACATAGGGAAGCAGGGTTGAGATGGAAAAGACTGCACCGGCAAACAGAATCCACAGTGAACGGGCTGCTTGTGTTGTCGATTGTTGAAAGATCGCATAGGCCAACAACGCACTGGGGATTCCAATTAATCCTATTGCTGCTGGTAGGAGACCGAGCACTTGCAGTGTGATCGATTCCAATTGGATGGTCGTGAACCAATGGGGACCTAGACTCCCCAGATTCACCAGTAATGGCAAGAGTCCCAGCCACGATGTCATCGCGAGCCAGCACGCCCATAGAGGTGCTTTCGGGAGTTTCTGAGATTGTAACGCCCAAAATGCGAGGGAAACACCTACCGAGAATGCGATCACGGAAGCGAGAGCAACCGAGAGTCCCAACCCGTAAAGTGCGATCCAACTATTGGCCGCTAGAGTGAGTCCGGTGCCTGCGCACAGGCAACAGAATGAATGAGGAGTGAGCTCGCGGCTCCATCGGCGCGCAGGGCGTCGAAGAAATTCCATTGATTGAGACATGGCGTCCCTGCCAATCGGTTCTGGGTCAATTTCCTATCAGGCGAGAAATTTTGCGGGCTCTCACCTGATCCTGCGCAAGTTGTATCGTATTATGGAAAAATGGGACAACCCCAGTCTTTATCACGATTAGCGGCGTTAAAAGTGAGGATACTTAGATGAATCGGTTCCAATCATGTCGGTGTTCAGTAGCTCTCTTACTGGCACTTGGGTCATTGCTCGCCTCGAAAACGCTCTCTTCAGCCACAGAGCGCGAAGCCAGCTCCAACTTGGAGTCTGTCATAAACTCCATACAGATCAAGGATTTAAAGAAATCGGTCGCATTTCTGGCGAGTGATGCTCTCGAAGGCCGAGAGGCGGGTTCAGAAGGTTCTCGTGCGGCGGCAGTCTATCTGATTGAGCTGATGGAGAAGTTCGGTTTGGAGCCTGCCGGTGATGACGAGACCTACCAGCAGAGTTTCGGGAAGAACTATCATAATTTGTTGGGACTCCTTCCGGGAAGTGATCCTAAATTGGCAGACGAAATCATTGTGATCGGGGCGCACTACGACCATGTCGGCTATGGATACTCGGGAAACTCTCGCGGAACAGTAGGACAGATTCATAATGGGGCCGATGACAACGGCAGCGGAGTCGCAGCAATTCTTGAGTATATCGAAGCCGTTTCCCTCTCAAAAACGGCACCTCGAAGGTCGATCTTATTTGCCTTCTGGGATGCCGAAGAATTGGGCCTTCTTGGTTCCAAACATTGGACAGCCAATCCGACGATCAATCTGAATCGCATCAAATATTACATCAATCTCGATATGATCGGACGTCTTACCGATAACGAAATTGAAGTGTACGGGAGCCGAACCGCAGACGGTTTGCGTCGGCTGTATTCGTCCACCAATGAAGACAGCATTCGCGCGAAGTTCAATTGGTATTTACGACCTGATAGCGATCACTACTCGTTCTTGAAAAAGAACATTCCGTTTTTGATGCCGTTCACGAAAAAGCATGTGGATTACCATCGTGCTTCCGATGATTTTGACAAAGTCAACTTCGAGGGACATGCGAAGATCGCGCGCCACTGGTTTCGGATTTTATGGCAATTGGCCAATACCGACGACTTGCCCGGGTTTCGTCAAAAGAGTTTGGGTGAACATGAAGGAATCAGGCGTAACGTTGAGTCGGCGCCGTCTCTCCCGGTATCGCGTCTGGGGATATCCTGGAACACCGAACAAAGTGAACAAGCGGGCGAGTTGATTATACGAAATTTGGTATCGACCTCTCCTGCCTGGGCTGCAGGATTACGTCCGGGTGACAGAATACTTGGATTGAATGGTCGCCCTTTCAAGAATTCGGCGGAGTTTGTCCGGGATGTCTATGCGTCAGAATCGAATTCCGAGATTACGATTCGGCGGGCTCAATCAGAAGAGAGTGAAAAAATTTCGATTCAGTTAAAAGGTCAACCTGTCTTATTGGGACTCGCATTTCGAGCAGACGATGCGGAAACGCATTCGCTGATTGTTTCCCATGTGGTCTCTGATTCTCCGGCTGCCAATGCAGGCTTACAACGCAATGATCGGATTATTCTGGTGTCTGGAAAACCCGTATATTCCACTCAACGATCTGCCGATGACTTGCTCGGTGCGCAGAAGCCAATAAAGATTGAATTTTCGCGTGAGGGAGTTGTTTCGAAAACAAAATTGCAACCGCTGAAGAAAATTTCAAAACCGGCGCCGAATGCCGAACAAGAGACTCCCACAAACGAATAATCAATTTGATTGATTCTGGGGGAACTTCAAACCGAACTCTCGCAAAGTTTTTGCAACGAGAAGAAGAGGCAAGCCTTCAATGGCTGTGGTGTCGGTGCTGCGAACATCTTCAAACAAACTCACACCGTGAGCTTCAAATTGGTAGCCTCCTGCACAATCGAAGGGCTTATCGAGATCGACATAGGCTTCAATTTCGGCAGAGGTTAATGGCCTCATGCGAAGAAATGTTCGATCGAGCAGTAAACGCTCTGTCTTTTGGTGAATCAGGCAAACCGCTGTCAGAAGTTGATGTGATTGACCAGAAAGCGTGGTGAGTTGCGAGATGTTCTTTTCTCGACTTTCCGGTTTGTCGAGAATCTCGCCATCGATGACTACGAGTTGGTCGGCACCAATCACAATCGCATCGGGATAGCCCGCTGCGACGACTTGTGCTTTGGCTTGCGCCAGGGAAACCGCAAGTTGTTGAGGTTCAGAAATCGATTGCTTCAACTCCGATTCATCAACTTCCGAGGCAATGACCTGAAAGGGGAGTCCTAATCTTTTCAGAAGAGTTTTTCGGTAAGGCGAACTGCTGGCAAGAATCAGATTCATCGAAGGTTCCACCGTTTTGGGACTCATTTGATTCTGTCACAGAGCCACGAATCTCGCTAGAGGCATTTGAAACTCTTCCAAGACAAGGGGTAACTGCGTGAAAGTTGAGAAACACGCTCGAGAGAGCCCGTTGACAATCGTTGGATGGCGAATGCGTAGATCTTCCCTAAAATGAAATATTGTGCTATTTGTATTCCCTTACCAAAACTACCGATATTAACATTTAATGCGCCTTTGACAAATTCGAGAGTTCCAGCGATTGTTTGTTCACTCTGACTAATATTTGATTTCTCGGGAGGGATTGACCGATGAACAATTTGTGGCGGTGTGAGAGGAGAGATTCTGAGAATGAACACATATTTCAGGATCTCCAATTGACTCAATACGAATTTTTTGAAACAAACCTCATACGGTGATGACTCTCTACCCGAATATAGGTAGATCGACCTCCAAACTCGATATGACGCTCACTTGGCCTACATTGATCCTTCCTGATTCTACCTACCCAACGGAGTGGCGACGGTGATTTCTATTCGTTCCGCATTCTTCCTGCTCATCAGCCTCTCTCTGGCCCTCAACTCACCAACCATATCGCGTGCGGAAGAGAGTAACTTGGACCCTCTTAATGGAGCCTCTGAGGCCAATGATTCGGACCAGAAGGATCAGGTCGAAGTTGATCCTCTTCGCGAAAAAGCGAAATTAGCCATCGAAATCTCGAAACGTCGATATCTCGACGGTAGCCTGCACACTCCCTGGCAGATTCTACACGGAATGCTCGCCTTGCGAGGTGACTATCAAATCAAAATCGGAGGCGAGAAAACTTCAGCCCTCGAATGGATGCAAAAAGGGCAAACATACGATCGGAAGCCTTGGGTGAAGAAGTCTGCTTATGGCGGCCACTTTCACACCTTTACTCAGCCTTACCACTTTGAAGGTCATCCCAATCAGTTTCTGGCAATTCTGACGATGTCCAATCTTCCAGCCGATACGGAATTTATGGCATGGCAGAATCAAACGGCAGTACCGGTCACGATTCAGCAGATGGTCGAGCATGCCAAGATGGTCGTGTGCGACCACGAAGAACAAACTTGGACATTATGGGCCTTGAGTAAATATCTTCCGTCTGATGCCGAGTGGATCAACAAAGATGGAGAAAGTTGGGGCATCGAACGGCTTGTTCTCAAGCAGTCGCGAGCAAACTTGAACAAGGCGGCTTGCGGTGGAACACACGGCTTGTTTGCTCTCTCACATGCACGCAAAAATCATTTGGCCGTTGAAGGAAACGAACTATCGGGAGTTTGGATTGTGGCCGACCAGACCATCAAAAAACACATCAACATTGCTCGTGCATTACAGTATTCGGATGGTGCGTTTTCCTGCGGATACTTTGCTTATCAGGATTACAAGAAGAACTTTGCCGAACGACTTTCTCCCACAGGCCATACACTCGAATTTCTGATGATGGCCGTCGATGATGAAGAGCTCTCGAAAGACTGGGTCCGAAAGGGTGTCGAACATGTTGCCAACGATTTGATCGAGAACGAAAGAATCCCCATCGATTGCGGTCCTCTTTATCACGCTCTCAGCGGGTTAGTAATTTTTATGGAACGCACAGAACCAAAACCGGTCATTGTGGAAGAACAAATCGCCGAGTTGTTACCACTTGTTGCACCCAAACCGGAAATCAAAACCGCGTTTTCACCATTGGTTGCACCGAAACCAGATGTTGTTCTTCGACAGGCTTCTCTTCCAGGTACTGGAATTGCAGCCGAGTAACGAAGCCGAGCCGACCGAACTACACCCGAAATCCTCATTGTCCGTTACGGCCGACGAGGATTTTTCGCATGGTATAGGTAACCGTCTTCAGCACCAATCAGTAAATCAGGGACTCCATCAGAGTTCCAATCGACGACGGCGGGGCTGCTGGTGTGTCCTGCCAAGGGGCGATCATAGAGCTGCCCTTCATTCTTGAATTTCCAGCCGTTGTCGGATTCGCCAATGTTTCTATACCAATCCGCGTTCTTACTGTTGAGGAGGAGATCCATTCGTCCGTCCCCATCCCAATCGGCGACTTCAATCTTTCGGCGTCCACTGCCTCCGGCTCGTTTGAGATTCAATTGAAGAGGCTTTCCGTTTTCATCGAGAATCAGTCGCTGACCCGGTAAAAGAGTCAGCCCAAGATCGGACTTTTTGCGTCGGAATACCGCTGGGTATCCTTCATGATCAAGAACAAGCAAGTCGTTCAATCCATCCTGGTTCCAGTCCACAATCACGGGGGTTGTCCGCCATTGGGTCACAAGCTCTTTTCCAACAGGTTCCCACCACGTCCATTCTGGTTTAGGAGTATTTCCCGGCCATTCGACTTGGATCGATTTGACGGTAGCAAGTTTTGGGGCAGATTGAGGCCCGATATTTTCGAGCCACTGGATGCGTCCCCAGATCGAATTTAAAACAATATCCGGTAATCCATCGTGGTTCCAATCCCCGACCGAGAGAGTGGTGTAACCCCATTTTTCTTCGCACGGTCCCTGAATCGAACCGTTCGGCCCGGCTTCAATCCGAAAAATCTCATTTCCCGCTTCCAGCAGTTTGGGTGCGGCCCACTTCGGGCTGTCCCCTCCCCCAAGATTTTCGATGAAACTGATATAGCCAGCCGTGTTTCCGCAAAGAATGTCTTGGTCTCCATCATGGTCCCAGTCGTAGGCATACGGTGTTGCCAAGGCTCCGAACTTGATGTATTCCGCTTCCTGCTGGAAGTAACGAGGAGGGAGAAATTGTGGGATTTGATCTTGGAGCTTGCCGGTATTTTCGACCAGAGCGACTCGTCCATCTTCATCACCCACGATCAAATCGAGATCGTGATCTCCATCCCAGTCGATGGCCGTGGGAACAATCATCTGCAAATCCATCTCGATGGGCCGGCCATCATGAGTGATCGTTTTCCCAATTTGATACTTGGGCCGGGCTCGCGAACCGATGTTTTCAAAATAAGTGAATGTATCACGGAACTCACCACATAACAGATCGAGGTCTCCGTCTCCGTCCCAGTCGGCAAAGTTGGGAGAAGGCCAGCCGTAAACTTCGGGAGTCTTTCCATCGACGCCTTCAACTTCTGTCGGAGTCTCGAATTGCGGTTCGTCGTTGGTACCGATATTCAGGGCGACTCTCATGCGTCCTCGTAATGGTCCATTTGTCCAGACTCCTTCTGAGTTATAGGCGTCGTCCCATCCATATTCAGTCCAGTCTCCATAGCCGATAATGACATCGAGCTTTCCGTCTCCGTTGTAATCAACACGGTGCCATTGTCGAGCACGTGTCTTCTTCCCTTTCAGGAAAGACGTGTCGACTTTCAAGGTCGTTGGATTGTCGTACTGAGACTTGAGGAAATCGCTGTATTCCTTGTTCTGCACCATCACCACGGGCTTGCCGTTCACGTACGAAACTCTCGTATTCTGAGAACCGTGTCCGATAATGATCCCCGGCTTGAAAATGGGGAACTTCTCTTTCCCGTCAGAGGTGTTCTCAAAGAAATAGGTGCCATTGGAAGGTTTGTCGGGGCACACCACAATCAGGTCAAGATCTCCATCGGAATCATAATCCATCGGCATTGGCCAGGCCCATAAGCCGACACCCAGATCGACGACCAGTCCCGGATTGTTGTAGGGGACTCGCTGAAGCGGCGACTCTTGCGCGCTCCCTGTCAGCGTGGCAAAGCAAAGAACAATCAAACTCGAGTAAATCGAATAACGCATGCTCGAAATCCTGTCTAAGTTCTTGTGGCTGTTGAGAACTCTGTTAGATCGTCGAGGAATCGGGTGTCAGATATTTATCGACATCATTCGAGACGATCACACCGTAGTTCACGGCTCCCAACCATCCCGACATGATAATCCCGACAGAGCCGGCATGATAGAGGCCACCGATCTGTTCCGGGAGATCTTTACTGACTTGCAAACCCTCGAATTTCGTGCCAAACGAAGCGCCATTCCAGTGGCGTGTGTAATGCTCGAAGGTTCGCGGCGTGGAAGCCTCGATATGATCGACCTTCTGGCGGATATTAGGGACGTACTGTTCGAGGCAATCGAGAGTCCCTTCGCAAAGTTCTGTTTTGTCTTTCTGATACTGCTCTTCCGAGAGATCGGCCCAGTCGCTGTAGTTGGCGTTGGTGGAAGAAACGACGAGATAGCGGTTGAGTTCTGGGCGGGTGCGCGGGTAGTAGAATGAGAATGTTCGACTACTAATATTTTTGCTCAGCATCGCTTCAATATCAAAACCACTGTGCTCCGAATGGAAGAGAAGATCTCCGACATCGTCGAATTCTTCCCCTTCTTTGAGGGCGATGTAAACCTGGCAACTGCTGTTGTTGAGGCGAACTGCTTCGACAGCTTCCACATACTCTTTATCGAGATTTTCTTTGCCGACGAGTTTTAAGATGGTTTGTTTCAGGTTGGCATTCGAGACGATCGCGTTACAGCCAATTCGTCGACCGTTCACAACAACTCCCGTGACTTTTCGATTGTCATCGAGTTCGATGTTTTCGACGAGAGAGCGGATACGAATATCCACACCATTTTTTTCCAGCTCTGCCTTCATCAGGTCCACAAGATGGTCTGTGCCACCTTCAAAGGTGAAGACTCCCTTGTGCATAAAGTTGGAGAACACAATTCCATATGTTATGGCCGGATCTTCCAAAGTTGACCCGTTCGCGTAAGTGATCGGCTCCATCAGCAAGCGGACCACGTCATCGCGACCCGGAAAAAATTGCTCGAACAACTCACGGACAGTCATCGATTGATCGTCGTAGAAATTCATGCTGCGAGCCTTATCGAAGAAAGCTTGCACCGTTTCCACCGAGATTCCGAACTTTTCGATCAGAATGTTCGTGAAGTCGTTTCGATCAAAAGTTGTGCGTAGCGAGAACTGAGGGTTCTCGAAACGAATCCCCTTAAGTTGCACAATTTTGTCGGCGATTTCCTGCGTCCAATATTTTCGACAACTTTTGATCATACCCATCGGGAACCCGTGCAACGAGATATCAAAAATATGACCGTTACGACGTTTGAACCAAGTCGCCATTCCTCCGAGTTGGTAATGATGCTCGAGAAGGAGTACCGAATGACCGGCGCGTGCTAAAACATTGGCGGAAGTGAGCCCGCCAAGCCCGCTACCGATGACAACAACATCGTAATGGTCTTGGCAGCCTTTGAGAAAATCCTTAGCCATAGTGAGTCTACGCTGTCTTCAAGGTTCTGGATAAATGGGTGTCTGTCTCAATCCGTTCTTTGACAAACGAAGATCGGCTCAGTTTAGAAAGGCGAGACAAAAAGTCCAACCAACGATTTCAGGAAGTCGCTCAGGCCTGATAATATTGTTGGGTTTCAATTGGCTTGTCGCATGACTTGTCGGTATTCGCATGAGCATGTATGTTGAGCGTTGTACCAAAAACACTTCGATATGATGCCGCAGGGTGGAAATTGTGAGCAGTTCAGATGAACGGGGGTTTTGGGAGGCGTGAGAAATATTACCGATTATATCAAATAGTCAAGATATGAAGATTCTGGTAATTGCAACAAATAGGTATAATTTTGAGTGCGGACGGTTGAAGCCTCAAACTTTTCCTAGTATCCCTAGAGAGAGAGTTTGACAAAACTCAGCGAAGAAAACAGTCTGGTATGAGAAGAATGGGAAGCCCTTCTTCAAATAACTGATAGTTTTGTGTATGAAGCCGATTTGGTCAGGTCGGCAAGTTGTATAATACAAAAGTGAGGGATGCACCGCTGCCGGTATCCCTTCAGCAAATGTCGGTAGCATAGAAGGAGTTTTTCCAATGAAGAGCTTATTGAGTTTGTTGATGGTGACTGCCATCATGGTTTCAGTTGCCGATGCACAACCCCCCAAGCCTGTGGCTGAGGGAACTGTAGTTGGCCAAGCTGTGGAACTATTCAATTGTGTTAAAATTGAAGATCCTGAGAATATCGCACCTTGTGCGGTGACCAAGATCATCATGGTTCCCGATCCTTGTGCCTGCCGCGATCGTTGCGGTTGCTGTGAACCAAAATGTGTTGCCATCAAGATTTGTGTTCCACCACCAAATCCATGTGCCTGTGGATGTGAAACACAAGAAGTCGTGAAGTGCAGAGACGGTGGACGTAAGCAGAAATACGACTACGGTAAGTATTCTGTTGAAATCACTGTTAAAGACGGTTATGTCAAAGTCGATTACGACGACTGATTGATCGCTAAAAGCAGACGTTCAAGCCGGTGACGAGAGATCGTGACCGGCTTTTTCTTTGCGATATTCAAAGAGTATTGTCGCTCAGTTAGGACTTCATGAATTCCATTACTTGGTAGCCACTCTGCGACATTCCCAAATTCTGATAGACGTTTTGGGCACTCAGGTTGTGGCCTTCGACATACAATCGAATTCCCACGACATCTTCTCGCGTCTTCGCTTCTTCAAAGACAGTCTGATAGAGAGATTTGAATACGCCACGATTTCGCTGTTCAGGATGCACATACACGCTTTGGATCCACCAGATTTCACCGTTTCTCCAATCACTCCATTCGAGCGTAATGAGCAATTGGCCAATCACTGCCCCTTTCTCACGAGCGATCAGGTATCTGCCACGTGATCGGTTTTCAAACAGCCCGCGCACTCCGCGAAGGACGATCTCAGGGTTGAGCATCTTCCCTTCAGTTTCTTCGGCCAACTGACAGTTGTAGTGGGCGAGTGTCTCAGCATCCTCAAGTCGTGCTGGCTCAATGTCAAAACTTTCTGGAGACTCGTTCATAGTCCGTGGGAACTCGTTTCTCTTTAAATGAACTTCAATTCGGATATCCTCTGGAACGCTAAAAACTGTAGCGTTTTGCACGATTATAGGAACTCATCATCTCTTAATGACAAGAAATCCTCATGAATTATCATGTAAACCCTTGCTGTCATGAGAGAAAGGGAATATGAAGAGACACAAAGTAATGCTGCGATCGATTTGTGATCCAGTGAGACGGTCTTCAGTTTCAATGGAACTCGTCGCGAAGCTTCCCAATGGAGTCGCGACGTTGATCATCGCATGGCTTTAGGTTGTGTTGAGACAGTGGGAAAACTATACTCACCCTCTTTTCCGGGGTTCAGCTCGTTGATCGTTTGAAAGATTCACCACGATGCGTTTTTGTCTGATTGACCAAATCACCGCGATCGAAGCCGGAAACTCGATTTCGGCCATCAAGAATCTCTCACTGGCTGAAGAATATCTTCAGGATCACTTTCCGGGCTTTCCGGTCATTCCGGGAGTGTTGATGCTGGAAGCCATGGTGCAAGCCAGTTCCTGGTTGATGCATGAATCCAACGAGTTTCAATATAGTACGATTTTGTTGAAGCAGGCGAAGGCGATTAAATTTAATCATTTTCTACAACCAGGGAAAACTTTGGTTGTCGAATCGAAGATACATAAGTCTGAAGGTGAAGAAGTGACCTTCAAAGCGAGCGGCACGGTTGATGACATTTCGACGGTGAGTGCACGGTTAACTCTCAAAGGTTTGAATCTGGTTGACCGCGATCCCTCATTGGCCTCTGCAGACGAACGAAACATGACTCACAACAAACAATTGTTTCGTCAATTGTGGAGTCCGAAAATGTCGGAGTCCTTAGAAGCTTAAAAATCGCAGTATTTTACACGCGCAATAGTTCACACACGCAATATCTATTTGAACGAAATTGAGAGCACAGTAATGAGACTCGAAGGTCAAGTCGCATTGGTTACCGGCGGAAGTCGTGGCATCGGTAAGGGAATTGTCGAGGCATTCGTCAAAGAAGGTGCCAAGGTCGCGTTTGTCTACAATTCGTCGAAAGAGGCTGCCGATGTGATCGTCAGCGAACTCTCCGCCAATGGCGAAGTCTTTGCGATTCAGGCAGATGTGAAGTCCAAAGAAGCGGCCCAAAAAGCCGTCGATGAAGTTCTCGAAAAATGGGAACGGATTGATATTCTCGTGAATAACGCGGGAATCATTCGCGATGGATTGCTGGCGACGATGGATGAGGACGATTGGTGTTCCGTCATCGATACGAATCTCAATTCCGTTTACAATTTCACACAAAGTGTAATGCGTCCGATGATGTCACAACGCAGCGGACGAATTATCAACATGTCCAGTGTTGCCTCCGAGATGGGGAACCAGGGACAAACCAACTATGCGGCCTCTAAAGGCGGCATCAATGGATTTACAAAATGCCTGGCTGCGGAAGTAGGCCGTCGAAATATTACGGTCAACGCGATTGCACCTGGCTTTATTGAAACAGACATGACGGAAGCCGTTCGTAACGCGGCTGAAGGGGAAATCAAGAAAGCGATTGCACTTCGCCGGTTGGGGAAACCTGAAGACATCGCGAGTACGGCCGTCTTTTTGGCCAGCTCTGACGCAAGTTACATCACGGGACAAGTCATCGAAGTTGACGGGGGACTGACCCTCGGCGGTATTTAATTCAAAACCTGTTCGGCGATTGTGGTAACTTGTATTTGCTGCAATCGGCAGGTGAGCGAAACACGTTTGGGAAACCTTCAGGAGATTTTGCAGATGCCCACGCAAGACGAGATTTTTAAGGTTGTACAGGAAACACTCGAAGACGCTCTTGGTGTCGACGATGATGAAGTCACGATGGACGCGACTCTTCAGGGAGACCTGGGAGCAGAGTCGATCGACTTTTTGGACATTCTTTTCCGTCTCGAAAAAGGCTTCGACATCAAGATTCCTCGTGGAGAATTGTTTCCCGAGAATTTGGCGAGGGCTGATTCCTCGTTCGTACAAGATGGAAAAGTGACCGAGAGTGGAATCGCTCAGTTGCGAGAAAAAATGCCACACGCAGATGTCGACAAGTTGGCCGAAAATCCGGCTGTCGCAAACATCGCAGACCTGTTCACCGTGCGTATGATGGTGAATTTCCTCAATCACAAGCTGAACGGGTAAGTCTCCCGATCAGTTTTTGTCGTCTCCATAAAGAGTGAGTTCTCCCGATGCGCTGGTTCTGGATCGATCGATTCATCGAATTTGAAAGTGGTTCTTACGCCAAGGCTGTCAAGAATGTCAGCCTTTCGGAAGAGCATATGCACGATCATTTTCCGGGCTTCTCAGTCATGCCCGGTTCGTTGATGATCGAGGGGCTGGCACAGACGGGGGGAATTCTTCTGGGAGAAAAGAATGACTTCAAATATGCTGTCATTCTCGCCAAAGTCCCAAAAGTGACATTTCATAGCTGGGCAACTCCCGGCGATTCTCTGGTCTACACCGCTCGCCTATTGGATGATCGGGACGAGGGAGGAACCGTCGAGTGTACGGCTCATGTTGGTGAGCGATTGGTGGCTGAGGCAGAAATTGTATTCGCCCACTTGGATCCTGCTGATCCCACTCTGGGAGCGATTGACCAGAAAAACTTCGTTTTCTCGATGAATTTGCTCGGGATTCTTGAAGTTGGGAAAGCAGGAGACGGAGCGGAAAAACTGTAACAGCAGTCATTTTCGCACCGAATTGCTTTTTCTCGACAAATGAAACTCCCTGGAACCTGTTTTCATAGGGGGGGTGTTCAGCTATACTTGATCCCATCAGATTATAAGCTCCTGTTGAAAGAACGGTTGGGGAACTGTTCGACGACGGGATACATAAAGAAACTGGGCAATGAAACGTCGAGTGGTAGTGACCGGTATCGGCTGTGTAACACCGATTGGTAATGATGTCGAAACGATGTGGGCATCCATTTGCGCTGCTAAAAGCGGCGTGGGGCCAATCAGACATTTCGATGCCTCTAATTTTCCGACCAAATTCGCGGCTGAAGTTAAAGGTTATGACTTCAGCCATTACGTGGACGACCCGGAGGCCTTTGAATTCGCGGGCCGTAATATTCGGTTCGCAATTGGAGCGGCTTCTCAGGCGGTGACCGATTCGGGCATCATGGGTTCCGTTGACCCCGCTCAGTTTGGTGTCTATCTCGGGGCAGGTGAAGGACAGCAGGACTTCCTGATGTTCATGAACATGATTGCCCAGGCTCAGCAGAATGGCGAAGTCGATCTTGCCAAGTTTACGAAGTACGGTTTGGAGAATTTGCATCCCCAAACTGAACTCGAGCAAGAACCGAATATGCCAGCCGGACATCTCGCTGGTTTGTTTAACGCTCAAGGCCCAAACCTAAACTGCCTCACAGCATGTGCGGCATCGAGCCAAGCGATTGGAGAAGCGACCGAAATCATTCGTCGTGGCGATGCAGAAGTGATGCTCTCTGGTGGTGCTCACACGATGATTCATCCGTTCGGCGTGACGGGCTTCAATCTCTTAACGGCGTTGTCTACCCGGAATGATTCCCCTGAGACGGCATCTCGTCCGTTCGATAAAACTCGGGATGGGTTCGTTCTCGGAGAAGGTGCCGGAATGGTGATCCTCGAAGAGTACGAACGAGCCAAAAGAAGAGGCGCGAATATTTACGGTGAACTGGTTGGATTTGGTTCGACGGCTGACGCTTATCGAATCACCGATATCCATCCAGAAGGTCGTGGTGCGGTCGCCTGCATCGAAATGGCCTTGAAAGACGCTGGTCTCAACACCGATCAGATCGATTACATCAATGCCCATGGAACGAGTACCTCGGTCAACGACCGGGTGGAAACCATGGCTGTTAAAAAATCTCTCGGAGCCGATGCCGCCAAGACACCGGTTTCGAGTATCAAGAGTATGATGGGACATCTGATTGCGGCTGCGGGAAGTGTCGAAGCGATCATTTGCCTGTTGGCGATGCGAGACGGAGTTCTGCCACCGACCATCAACTACTCCACACCCGATCCCGATTGCGATCTGGATTACATCCCGAACGAAGCGCGTGATGCGAAAGTGCAAAGAGCTCTTTCCAACAGCTTTGGTTTCGGCGGTCAAAACATTACTTTGATTTTCAACGAATGTGCCTGAGATAGTTTGGCGAATTGTTAGCCGGATTGATTACTTCTTCTAATGGAATGTCACAATGACGTGGCTGATCGCAGAAATCCTGATTTCTCTCATCGTTGTCGGCTATCTCGTTGCCGAAAGCAAGATCGTACGTCTGGGGATGTCGATTTTTGAAAGTTCTCCCATGTTTCTGCCTCAAGAGGCAAATCCCGACGAGGATGCCGAAATCGTCGAGATCCTTACGGAGGATGGAGTTCGTCTTTCCGGGTGTCTCTATACTCGATCCGAATCCGAGAGTCGCGGAGTGATCATTTTTTGTCCAGAGTTTGGGGCAAATAAGTGGAGTTGGAAAAATTACTGCTACGGATTGTGGGAATCCGGATTTGATATTTTGGCAATCGACTTTCGTAATCAAGGTCAAAGCGAACGAGTAGACTCTTATCGTGAACTTCACTGGGCCACAGAATTCGAAGTGACCGACGCAAAAGCAGCGATTCGATATGTCAAATCTCATCCCGAACTGGCAGAACGCCCGATTGGCATCATGGGTGTGAGTCGTGGTGGCGCGACGGCCTTGGCCGTGGGGGCCGATCATCCTGATGTGGAATTGGTCGTCACTGATTCCGCCTTTCCGACCGAGCCGTTGATGATGTTCTTTGTCGATCGTTGGTTCAAAGTATATGCTCCTCAATGGATGTACAATCTCGTCCCTCGCTGGCATACCCATTTCAACCTCAAATTGGTGAAAAAATTCAGTCAATGGTCGCGGAACTGTGAATACGCGGAAATCATTCCTCGGTTCAAGCGAATGGCTGACCGCAAGAAAGTGTTGCTGATTGCCGGGTCACGCGATTCGTTTGTCGATCTTAAGGTCTCTCAGCAACTCGAGCGTTCTTTAGGCGATAATTGTGAAGATTTGTGGATCGTTCAAGGAGCCAAGCACAATATGGGGAATGCCGTTGCGGGGGATGAATATCAAACTCGCATCGAGTCATTTTTTTCCGCAATGTCTCCTGTTCACGTACCGCCTGTTCGAGTACCTGATGAGGCCACTGCCTCATCGCCTCTTTAAGATGAATATTGATAATTACTCGATATGATTTTTGTCATCTGTCATTTATTCGAGTACCAGTATGTCCTTTCTGATTACCAATGATGATGGAATCGAAGCACCCGGTCTCGCAGCTCTGCGCCAAGTGGCTGTGGATTTCGGTGAAGTGATTGTTGTCGCTCCCGATCGTCAGCATTCTGGTTGCGGCCATCGAATCAGTGAAGATGGCCCGATTTCCATCGACTCTCAAGAAAATTTGCGATATGCAATCGGAGGAACGCCCGCAGACTGTGCGAGAATTGGTCTGGCACATCTCGCACCGGAAACGGAATGGGTACTTTCTGGAATCAATGCAGGCGGTAATCTGGGCTGCGATGTTTTTATGTCGGGGACTGTTGCCGCGATTCGTGAAGCTACATTGATGGGAAAACGTGGTATTGCATTTTCACAATATCGCAACGGCATGAACTCTCCCTTAGATTGGGACCGAGTTGCAATTTGGACGAAAGCAGTTCTCGAACGATTGTTGAGCGAGCATTTGCAGGCGGGTGAATTCTGGAACGTGAATTTTCCAGATACTGATTTGGGAGAAGGTCTCCCGGAGATCGTTTTTTGCCCGGTCGATGTCGAGCATTATCAATTTAAGTGTGAATTGCAGGAGGAGGGGTTGGTCTATCGCAGTGATTACCAGCAACGACCTCGAACACCCGGACGGGATATTGATGTTTGCTTTGGGGGTAAAATCTCTATCTCAAAACTGACTGTCTGTAGCAATGCGCCGGGAATGAACCAGTGATAATCATTCGATGTGAGACTGATTCCCGGATTCGTTACTGAAATTCTCATCATAATCGGTCACAATAATCGCTGTGGCATTTAAGAATTCCGTTTCCTTCCGATTTTGATCTCTGATGAATTCAAACTCTTTTTTAACTCGACGCGATTTCTGTAGCGCTCTCACTGGCTCCGCGTCTCTCTGTTTGTCATGGCCGGAACTTTTTGCCGAGTATTCACCGGAGTTTCAGTTCAAATACATTCTCGGGTCGTGCATGTATGGGTATGCGGACTTGAACGAGATTGTTCCTGAGGCCAGAAAAGTGGGGGCGACGGCGATTGATATTTGGCCGAAAGTCCACGGCAATCAACGTGAGCAATTGGATACGATGGGAGAAGACAAATTTGCGGAGCTATTAAAAAACCATAATGTCACGTTGGGCTGCATCACGCAGTACAAATTGGGGCCATTCGGTCTTCAGAACGAAATGAAACTGGCTCACCGACTGGGTTGTCAAACGATTGTTGCAGGCGGAAAAGGACCAGTGGGCCTCACAGGAAAAGAACTCAAATCGGCAGTCGGTAAATTTGTCGAACAGATGAAACCTCATCTCGCAGTCGCCGAGGAAACCGGAGTCACAATTGCCATCGAAAATCATGGCAACAACCTGATCGATTCTCCCGACTCGTTGAAATGGCTGGCAGAACTTCGATCATCAAAGCACTTGGGGATTGCCTTTGCCCCCTATCATTTGCCTCAAGACGCTACACTGCTCAGTCAATTGATCCATGAATTAAGTGATTCGATTGAAATGTTCTATGCCTGGCAGCACGGCATGGGCTGCTCTCAAATACTTCCCAAAGAGCAGGAACTTTTACAGATGCCCGGTCGAGGAGAACTCGACTTCGCTCCATTGATCGCTGCATTGCGAGACATCAAATACACCGGTTGGACAGAAATATTCATGCATCCCGTTCCGCGAGGAATTCCAATTCTCGAAACGACTGCGGATGTCACTGCGGAAATCAATCGATCCCGAAACTATCTGGCTAACCGAACCACTCCACAGTAAATACTAGACACTCAGGAATGTATCATGGAAAAAGTTCTTATTGTCATCGGTGATGCGACGGAAACGCTCGACACGATGTATCCGTACTATCG
>JAQWSQ010000171.1 GCA_029243145.1 Planctomycetaceae bacterium
TTTTGTGTGAGAGTCTCCAGAAATTGAGCCGCGAAAAGCAGGGCTATCGGGAAAAAGACCAGCCACAGTCGTGCCGCTTCTCCCGAATTCTTTCCGCTTATCCAAATCGCCGCCCAGACCAGTCCTCCCGCCCAGACTAACTGGGAAGCATCTTTGGATGCTTTCCAGGAGACTCGCAACCCAAAGAGTGCTGCAATGAACAGCGGCGCACCCAAAGCAAAGTAAGTCTCGATGGGATTCGCGATGAGCCATTTTCCATAGGTGCGAGTGAACTGTTCGTAGAAGCTGGCGTGGTTTTTGTAGTTCCACACCCAGACCGTAAACAGGTTTATCTCACACAGAACTCCCATAGCCAATGTCAGTCCAAGGAATGTCAGAAGACTGACAAACACCGTCCGAAGCACAGTTTTAATACCTCTGCGTTGTTGATCGGGGTTCGACGATTTGCTGAAGAGAACTAGCAGAGAATAGACGCCGGCCACTAACCCCATCGGAACAATGGCAAGTGACAAGAGCGAACCACACCAAAAGACGACTCCCGCCAATATTGCTCTCGGCCAACTTTGTGTTACGACAGAGGAAACCCAATACATCAGAAACAGTAATCCGAGAGTAGGAAACAGTGCATCCGACTTCGGCAGGAAGAGAATCAAAGAGGGGAGGAGTGGCCAACTTGCCGAGATCCACCATGCGGTCTCTGACGAGACCTGCCTTCTGAGCAGTAGGAATAGTGGGATTAAAGCGGCCACTGCCACCAATTCAGTAAGTGATTTTGAAACCCACAGTGAGACACGATCCGAGGCTTTCAGCTCACCCCCCGACATGGCGAGTGTTGCTTCCAGCGTGTCAAACTCTTCCTGAGTTTGAGAGGATATCAGCGTCAGACCGAGGTTAGTTAGGGTAGGGGAGGACTCACACACAGTCCATAACCAGCGGTTTAACAAAAACAATCCGGGAGGGTGTGTCCCCACATGCAAAACGTCACCTTCCGACATCCGGCCTTCGTAGGTACTCAAGAAAGTCGCCGAATCCTGCATTTCATAACGTGCGAGGTGAAAGTATCCCGACATAGCAGGGTAGTAAAGCACCCATGATTTAGGAAAAGAGCTTCGACTCGGGATCGTTTGCAAGAATGACGCGAGAAAAAAGGAGGCCAAAGTCAGCACGAGAAGTAGCCATTTCTGTGTCGCCACAGAACTGACTCTTTGGGCTCCCCAGCGAACAAAGAATAACCACGGGATTGCCACAAATGAAAATAATATCACATTAGTGATGAGTTCAGTCATCGCTCCCGGATCAGAATAGCCGATCCGATTCCAGACCCATTCGTCAGGAACACCCAGCGGTAGCGAAGTCAGGAAGAAGAAAATCGGCGTAATGAAGCTGCCGAGAATCACGGTGCCCCAGAATGTTCGAGAAGTCATCCTTGCCCCTCCCGATCATCAAACGTGTTCGGCACTGCGGGAATAGAATTCAAACCGCATGCAGGACGATACACGTCACATTGTCCTTTGAGCCACCATCGAGCGCCGCTTGAACAATTTTTTCTGCGGCTTCTTGCGGATCATCAATTTCGAGGGCCAGCTTCTTGATGCCTTCATCATCCAATCCATCACAGACGCCATCCGAACAAATCACATAACGATCGCTGGCAATCAAGTCGATTCGTTCGGGGTTTGTACCGGCTCCTCCTTCTTTGCATCCCAAGTACCGATAGAGCATGTTGCGATAACTATGATTTTCTGCTTCTTCAGGAGTAATTGTGCCAGCATCAAGAAGGGCTTGAGTGAGTGAGTGATCAGTCGTGACTTGGTCCATTGCTCCTTCATGCAATCGATAAACACGACTGTCGCCTACACCACCAATGATCAGGTGAGTTTCCGATCTGACGAGAAAGACAACGGTCGTCCCCATTTTGTTCAAAGCGGGGTCGATTTCCCCGAGGGCCATGATATCGCTATTTGCCTCAGCAACGGCGCTGTCGATTAATTCAACGATTTTATCGTCATTACCAATCAAGGGATCGAGACGTTCCGCAAGGCGTTCCGGAATCACGCTGACCGCCAAGGCGCTAGCTTTCTCGCCTGCGCACTGCCCCCCCATTCCATCCGCCACGATGAAAAAACGTTTTTTCTCATCGGCGTAGAATCGGTCTTCGTTATTTTCGCGAACGTTCCCAGTAACACTCAGGAAGCCGCTAATGAGTTGAACCATAATAATCGCTTTAACTTACGAAACTCGCTACTGGGTCTATCTTGCCTCACTGTTGCTGGAATCGCAAACATCTGATCTCTGATCGGGGAAAAAAACAGGAATTAGCCTGAGCTGAGGAGATCACCCGTCTGAACCGCAGGAGAAGGAGACTAGCCCGTGAGTGTCTGCACCAAATCCTTGATCCCTAAAGTTGTCGCCGTAATCAGCAATTCTCCAGCCTCGAAGCCAGCACTATAGCCTAACATTCGATTGTGGCTCTCCACCATCGTAAAGACCCTTTCTTTCTCGGGAGGAAATTGAGACTGATAGCAGCGGATTGATTCGAGTTTCTGTTCGAGCGTGTCCGAAATATCCGTCACAATCTGGCCGCCTCCATCGGGAATGTGCAACGTCTGAAAACCGAGTGGATACCAAACATGCTTGGAAATGCGGTGAGGGGGAAGGTATTCGAATTCTTCGTCCCACTTCGTGAGACGCGAATAAAAGATGGCAGCATCGGTAATTTGCATCGCTTGCCAATGATCGGGGCTCGCCATGGGAGTTTTATCTGCGATCCCCATCACGATTTTTGGCCGATAACGCCGAAAAACACGCGCCAACGCAATTCGTGAATCAACACTGTCAAAGAGCCAGCGATTTGGCAACGTCAGAGTTTCTCGCATATGAAGCCCAAGAACCTTGGCGGCGTTGCGTGCTTCCTCTGCACGTTGGTCGGGACCGCTACTTCCGGGAGTTGGCTCACCATTCGTAAGGTCGACCAGTCCAACCCGATACCCTTGTTTCACAAGTTTTGCCAAGGTTCCACCGACTGCGATTTCCACATCATCGGGGTGCGCACCCACTGCAATCACATCCAGTGGTTCGGGAAGTTCGGGAGATCGTGACATGATTTTTTGGTTTCGTCTTAAATGTTGAAGACGGCCGTGGCGGAGTCAGGTTGCGGATCTGGTATCATCCGGCGTAAGAAATTCGTTGATCAACTTTCCTAATCGGTGCGGATGAGTCAGAAAGGCGAGCTGACCGCTAGTATGTAGCCACTCTGTTTGTGCCTGTGAAACTGTGTGACTGAGTTTATCGGCCGCTTTGGTTTGTGCGGGACTTTCTCCCTCAGCGCGAATGATCAACATTCTCTCTGGTTGCGATTTTGTCGGCCAGTCGGGCGGGGGAGAGCCGTTAAGCAGAAAACGCTGTGCGAACGCACGCGTCGACTGTTCGCCAGTATTATCGAGATAGAAATCAAATCGGGATGGGTCATAAGGAGGAAACCAGCTCCGATGAATACGCTCTTGGATTAACCGCCGACCCGGTACTCGCTTCAGTTTTCCGGGAATATTTTTACCGAGTTTTGACAAACTTTGCTCCGAACGTGTAAGGGGAAACTCAAGATGAGGTGTCTGGCAAATGAGTGAGCCCAGCAGTCCGGGATGTCGCATGGAGCAGTATTGAGCGACCTGTAAACCAAAATCCCGAGTGATCAACTTGATGGGGCCGTCATCCTGATGCAGACGAATAACCTCGGGTAGCAAATCGGCCAAAGATTCGTGTGAAACCGTCGGGGAATCCGGGTAATCAAACAAGACGCAGCGATAATTTTCCCGCAACAACCAAACGATCAATGAATAGAGTTCGTGAGTTCCCGAGAGACCGTTCTGGAAATAAAGTGTTGGCCCCTGTCCCCATGTTCGTCCCAAAATCTGCCCTGCAGATGTCTCCAGATACCAATGATCGGCCTCCTGAATGAAGCGGGAGAGGATGTCATGCCATTCGAGAGGGGTCGGACACGGTACGTGCTCTTCGCCTGTGACGACAACTGCAGTTGACACATCCTCCCTATCAGGGATGGCTTCAGTTGTCTCCTGATGTTGCTCAGAATCGGGCTGAGGAGTTTGCTGGGGCACGAAAGTAGGGTTCTTCCAGAGAGACTGTGATCGATCAAATGATTATTCCGGGTCACTTCATCGTAACCAATTGCTGGAACTCAGAAAAGTGGCGGTTGCGATGCCTCATTTTTTGGCATTAAACAAGACTTTCTCAGGCAAATCTCCCTCAAGTTGATGAAATCCTGAAAGATGCCACCGTTAAGTCTTACAGAGCCAAGGAGGCGAACAAAGTTACCCGGTAGGAGGCCAATCACCGATCTGACAATCGAACTCTCCTTAACATTGTTGGGAATCACCATGAATAGCTATATCGCCTCGCGAATTTCGCCTCTGTGGATGAATTCACATGACGAATCTTTACCCTCAAAAAATGCGACCATGATGTGGCTTGGCTCACACTTCGTCTTGTTTCATGTCATGTTTCTTCTCGCTTATCAAAACTACAACATCAATCCAAGTTCAGGCGTCATCGTCTCGCTGGGAGAATTCTATAGTTTGTACCTGACGTCACATTCGCTGATGATCGCCTTGGTCCTCTTGACCACTCCCGCCATCGCTTTAATTGTTGATCGATTGGCCACCCATAAGACTCCGGGACGTCCCAATCATCGCTCGTTGCCACGCATGACCAAAGTCCACAAAGCGCATTCCCAACCAAGCGTCTATGAGGAAGATCAAGAATTGCTGAACATCGAACGAGCACTTGTGAAGTTGGCTCGGGAAAACAAAGTGCGGATGCCGACATCAAAAATGAGAGAATCGCTGTCCCAGAATCTCACCGAAGACGAATTCCAATCCGAGTGGTTAGAGCGAGAGCAGTCTATGTCTCACTGAACTCGACCTAACTTCCGGTCGGGAAGAATCGAAAAACGACTATCGACTATGAGGCTCAGGGTTGGTGATTGAGGGGACCTGTAAGATTATCACCCTGGGCCTTACGTCGTTTGTCTGTCGAGAGAACTTTAGCTTCGCGAACCTCTCTGGCTGATTTCTTCATCAGCAGCCTGAATCACTTCGAGAGAAGATTGCGGGTCGTCAGCATCTCGCAATTGAGTGAGAAAATCAGGAAGCCGGATCATTTGCCCCAGCCGAGCGAGGAGATGCAGGTGAGTCGTGGCATCGCGACTGAGAACCAGAAAAAACAAATCTGTCATTCCTCCCTTATATCCACCAAAGGGAATGGAATTAAAAGTTCGACCATAAGCAATAATGGGCTGACCAATCGCGTCTGGCAGGGGGTTTCGTGGATGAGGGATGGCAACACCTCTCTCAAAAGAAGTCGACATGACTTCTTCTCGATCCTGCACCGCCTTCAAAACAGTGGCCGGCTCCCACACTTGCCAGGAACGACCAGCGATTTCCACAAGTGACTCCAACACTGAACGTTTCGTGCGGGCTTGCAACGGAATTTCCAAAGTCTCCAACGTGATGACCTGGCTAACCGGACATTCGGAGTCGAGCTCCTCCGACTGTTGATTGAACTCTAGATGCGCCAGTTCAGGATCAGAAAACTCTCGCATTTCCTGCTCTAGCCATTGGGTAATTTCAGCTTGTGAAAAGAGCCAATCCTCGCCGACCTTGCGCCCCGGTATGCGACCACGTTGGACCAGCTTTTCAAGTTCGCGTCGATTGCGTCCTAAATGCTGAACAAGTTCATCGAGCGTAAATGTCTCATGGGACATGGGATGGGTCGAATCGGAAGGAGGTCATTGGTAATGGCGGTCAAACCGCCCTAACAGCCCGTTGAAAAACTCAATTTTGCTGCGAACCTGATTCTCAACAGACGACTAACTGAAGACACCAATTTACCAAACTTACCCACAGGAATCATCGCCGGATGGCAACTGTTCGGACGAATTCTTCTCGACACGTCTGAAGCATGTCGGCATAGTCCCGATTCCACACATCGCGAGACCAGACATCAACCTCAAAAAAACCATCATACTCGGCATCGAGCAGAGTTTGCATAATCCTGGCCAAGGGCAAGTCCCCTTCACCAGGAAGATGTTGATCCCATTCGTTTTGAGGATCATCGCGACGATCACTCACCTGAACGCTGGCGATTCGGGAAACCAAAGCGGGATCATTAACGAGAGTGTCATACTGATCACCAACCTGGAATGTTCCAAAAGCGAGCTTGAGCCAAGGGTGGTCACACTCTTCAATCAGATCAAAGGTTTCTTTCAACGAATGTAAAAATGACCAATTGCGACCATACACAGAATGCATTGGCTTCAATGCCAATT
>JAQWSQ010000214.1 GCA_029243145.1 Planctomycetaceae bacterium
CACGTGGATCAGTGACCTGAAAAAGATCACTTCTCGCCGGAAATACAAAATGATTCGACCGGCTGATGACACAGTTCTGGCGATTGCGGAGACCAATTGGGCGTTTATCAGCCTCAGCCAACAGATGCCTAAACGAATTCCCAAAGAAATTAGGGAATCGTTTATTATGATCTCCAACGATGAGGAGCCTTGAGTCTCGTAATTACGGAGATCTTTACCACTCAGTTCTTGCTAAGAGAATCGGTTTGCTTGAGAATCTATCATCGTTCCGTAGAAAAACTTTCAGTCGCGAGTTCAATATGAGTAATTTTCAATACGTCGAACGACTCGTCAATCTGCTTGATTCCGAACAAAATCAAATTCTCAATATGACGGTAGAGGAAGCCGTGGAGAGATTGAGTTCTGGTGATGTGAATCGGGTTCGAGAGATTGATGGTCATTTCGCACTCATTCACAAAGAAGGTCAATCCGTCAAGATGGCTCGTTCGCTTGGACGCCCCCTTCGATACTTTCTCGCAAAACGCACAGAAGGCCCTTGTCTCGTCGTCGCTGAACGCATGGACGAAATTCGTGCATTTCTCGAGGAAGAAGGGCTTGCCGATCAATTCCATCCCTCTTATACCCGTATGGTTCCTGCTCACTTTATTACAGAACTCAAGCTGATTGGCTGCCCCGATCCAAATCCCGACTATCAGCGTTTCTTTAGTCCTCAGCAAAATCAGCAATCCACGGATATTGACAAAATCGGAGAATCTTATATCGGTGCATTAGCCACGGAATGTCACAATTGGCTCGGTACGATTCCGAGTGGCGATCCGATTGGCGTGATGTTTTCAGGAGGCATCGATAGTGGATCGATCTTTCTTGTCCTTTATCACCTGCTGCTAAAACGGGGAGAATCCCCCTCGCGTCTGAAAGCCTTCACCTTAAATGTTGGAGGTTCGGGAACCGACGCGACTCAAGCCGCCGAGTTTTTAAAGACACTCGACCTTGGCATTTTCCTGGAGACGATTGATGTTCCCGCTTCAGAAATCGATTATCAAGAGGTGATCCGCATCATCGAAGATTACAAGCCGCTCGATGTGCAAGCGGCCGCAATGGGACTGGCACTCTGTCGAGGACTCCGCCAACGGTATCCCGATTGGAAATGGCTCATTGACGGAGATGGTGGGGACGAAAATATGAAAGATTACCCCATTGAAGAGAATCCAGAACTCACTATTCGTAGCGTTCTCAATAACTGCATGCTCTATCAGGAAGGTTGGGGTATTGATGCCGTCAAACATTCTCTCACTTATTCGGGAGGACAATCTCGCGGCCATATTCGTTCATGGGCTCCCGCTCGACAACTCAACTTCAAGGGATTCAGTCCTTATGCACTCCCAAATGTGATTGAAGTGGCAGAAGGAATTCCGTTCATCGAACTAACCGACTGGGACCACGAACGCTTGTATTCCCTGAAAGGAGAAATCGTCGGGCGAGGCATCGAATCAATCACTGGATTCGAGATGCCTATTTTCGAGAAACGTCGCTTTCAACAAGGGGCTGCATCGGAATTCGACTTTGCGTCACTGTTCCCTTCGTCAGAGTCCGAATATCGGAAAGTGTTTGCCGAACTTTATGTCTGAATCGTTTCCTCTCTACTCCACTCAGCAGATCGTGGACCGCAGACCCGAAAGGGAAAAACTCGACCCTCGCCGGCCATACAGCTCCTTTGTCGAAAAAGAGCATAATGCAACTGGGGATGTGATCGATGTCGCGACGCTGTTTCTCACCAATCGGGAGTGTCCGTTCCGCTGCCTGATGTGCGACCTCTGGAAGCACACATTGGTTGAATCTGTCTCGGCTGGTGACATTCCCGAGCAAATCCGCTGGAGTCTTGATCAATTACAGCCAGCTCGTGAAATCAAACTCTACAATAGCGGGAATTTTTTTGACTCCCAGGCGATTCTCCCTGAAGACTATTCCGCGATCGCCGATCTTGTCCGTGACTTCGAGGCAGTCATCGTCGAAAATCATCCCAAGCTCTCCGATGATCGATGTCTAAAATTTCGAGATATGATTGCCCCCGCAAAGCTCGAAATTGCGATGGGTTTGGAAACCTGCCACCCAGAGGGGCTCCGTTCTCTCAACAAGCAAATGACACTTGCGGATTTTGAGCGAGCGGCTAAATTTCTTCACGATGCCAACATTCGGACCCGAGCTTTTTTACTCCTGAAGCCACCCTTTATGGAGGAATCAGAAGCGGTCGAATGGACACTCAAATCAATCAGATATGCCTTCGATCATCACGTCAACTGCTGCGCAATCATCCCCACACGCACGGGGAATGGCATCATGGAGGATCTTGCCAGCAGGAAAGAGTTCACACCACCTCGGGGAGAATCTTTAGAATATGTGTTAGAACAGGGATTACAACTCAAACGTGGCCGGGTATTTGTGGACTTGTGGGATGTTGATAGTTTCTTTCCTTGTGTCGTCTGTCGCAAACAGCGTCTCAACCGTCTGCATCACATGAATCTTCACCAGGAACTGTTGTCTCCGATCTCCTGCCCGGAGTGTACGGCGTGAATCAGTCATTCGATGTGGTTGTGATTGGCGCGGGATTCGGAGGGAGTTTGATGGCCACGATCCTCCAGTCTTCGGGACTCTCCGTAGGTCTGATCGATAAGACATCGCATCCTCGATTTACGATTGGAGAATCTTCGACACCAGCGGCAGACTATTTGTTAGGTGAGATTGCGTCAACTTACGGTTTATACGAACTCGATCCGCTCACCCAATTCGGAAGTTGGAGAGAAACACATCCTGATTTACTGTGTGGTTGTAAACGAGGCTTTAGCTATTTCTGCCACGGATCGGAAAACGGGTTTTGCGCGACGGTCGACCACCAGCACGAGTTACTGGTCACGGCGAATAGTTCGCGTAGTCAGGCTGATACGCAATGGTATCGCCCAGATGTGGATTCGTTTTTTGTGGAGATGGCCCAAAAGCGAGGCGTTACCTATTTCGACAATTCAGCAGTGACCCAAATCGATCATCTAACGACGCATGATTGGCGGCTCACGTTCCAGCAAAATGAATGTGAATACACTTGGGAGGCACAGTTTCTCATTGATGCCAGCGGTCCGGCGGGAGTTCTCATGAATAAGCTGAACCTTCCTGACTGGACCGATCAGCTTTCAACCGAGTCTCACGCAGTCTACAGCCATTGGGACAAGGTGCATCCGATTGATGATTGGCTGATGGGTCAGAACGCTGCTACTAAAGACTATCCCTATCCGGTCGAAGATTCCGTGATTCATCATCTGTTCAAGGATGGCTGGCTCTGGCAGATTCGTTTCGAGAACAACTTGCAGAGTCTTGGTTTTGTTTCACAGGGGAGTCCATCGAACCATTCGGAGTCCGCTGATCGATTCTGGCATCAAATTCTTGATCGACATCCCGTCATCAAAGAAATTCTTGGCTCAGCACAGTTGTCAGAGTTTCCGGGAAAGTCATTTCAATCGGGAAGACTGCAAAGATTATGGGGAACGGCTGCCGAAGAGGACTGGGCCGCATTGCCGTTTACAGTCGGTTTTGTCGATCCGCTTCACAGCACAGGCATCGCTCAAGCACTGCATAGCATTTATCGACTTGCCCAAATTCTGCTTAGACAACCTTCTGAAGGACGAACTATTGCACTGAAGAGCTACTCCGAAAGAGTCCTGAACGAGTTTCTGCTCATTGATCGTCTTGTTGCCGGTTGCTATGCCGGACTTCGGGACTTTCGTCTCTTTACCGCCTTCTCAATGATTTACTTCGCCGCAGCGACCAGGTTTGAACAGTGTTGGAAGGAGTCTGCTGAAACCGAGATGGGATATCTCTGCGCAGAGGACAAAAGATTCGTCGATCTGATCAACTGGTATTCCGTCGAAATCGTCCGGCTATCGGACCAGTCATCAATCACTGAAGAGCAAGTGGTCACATTCAGCAAAAACCTAGAGATTGATCTGGCTCCCTACAATCACGTTGGTCTATTCAGGCCGGATGTCCCCAATATGTACCGTTACACTTCAACAAAATGACGAGGACGCGATGAAAAGGCACAAAAAAACACCCACTGCCAACTTGTGACAATGGGTGTTTTGTAGCGACCCCGACGAGACTTGAACTCGCAACCTTCGGATCGACAGTCCGATGCTCTAACCAATTGAGCTACAGGGCCGAGTCGCTAGTTTGTGGAAACGTGTTCCACACCTGTAATGTAACGGGATTGGCTGCAAAATCAATAGATCGGAATTTGATTTTACCGACGTGAGGAAAAATCGCCCCAGATTGCAATCTCTGGCCAGATTTCAACTTCGGTCAACGACCTCCACCCGATTGTAGACCGTCTAAGAGACACATCACTTGGGCGAAAGGTTCACGGGATTTTGAGGAGATTGTTGGTTTAAGGGCCTGTTCCCGATAAGATGCATCCCACGCATAATCACCCTGAATTCGCTACAGAGAGACCGCTATGAGCGTTAAACCAGTCCTCATCAACGGAGAGTGGAAAATCTCTTCCGGTACCCATACCTTTCATGCCGTCAATCCGGCCACCAAAGAACAACTTCCCGAAGAATTCCCGGTTAGCCCGTGGTCCGAAATCGACGAAGCGGTTCAATCGGCGGCGAAAGCAGCCGAAGTGGTCAGAAACTGGCCCGGAAGTCGGTTTGCCGACTTTCTGCGAAAATATGCCGATCTGATCGAACAGCGAGCCGATGCACTGGTGAAAGCCGCACATGCAGAAACCGCATTGCCCGTTAGTCCCCGACTGAAAGATGGAGAACTTCCCCGTACCACGGGCCAACTCAGACAAGCCGCCGATTCCGCTGATGCCGAATCGTGGCGGGAAGCGACCATCGACACGGCAAATGGCATCCGTGCTATGTATGGTCCGTTGGGCCCCGTTGTCGTCTTTGGACCCAATAACTTCCCTTTCGCCTTCAACGGCATCTCAGGGGGCGATTTTGCGGCGGCTGTCGCAGCCGGGAACCCCGTCATTGGTAAGGGGCATTCGTCTCATCCCGAAACCTCGCGACTGTTCGCCGAAGCCGCCCACCAAGCCGCTCAAGAAACAGCCATGCCTCCCGGTTTTGTCCAGATGATTTATCGGACCAGTCACGAGGATGGTGCGAAGCTGGTTTCTCATCCGTTGATGGGAGGATGTGGCTATACGGGAGGTCGTCACGCGGGGCTCGTCATCAAGGAAGCCGCCGAGAAAGTGGGCAAACCCGTTTACCTGGAACTTTCCAGCATCAACCCTGTTTGTCTACTTCCGGGTGCTCTCAAAGAACGCGGTGATGAAATCGCAGCCGATTTCGCCTCCAGTTGCCTGATGGGGACCGGTCAATTCTGTACCAATCCCGGCATGGTCTTGTTACTGGCAGGAGAAGCCACCGATCAATTCATTGAGGCGACCGTTGGTAAGTTTCAAGCGGCAGCCGTTGGTACACTGTTGAGTGGTGGTACTCAAAAGGGACTGACAGAAGGGATTATCACTCTGCAATCCGCGGGAGCCGATCTCCTGACCGGTGGACAAGCGGGTGGCGGAGATGGCTACTGTGTGAAGAACACTCTTCTGAAAGTGAGTGCTCTCGACTTCCTCGCCGATCCGGGCAAGCTGCAAACGGAAGTGTTCGGTAATGCCTCCTTGTATGTCATCGCCAGTTCTGCCAAAGAATTGAAACAAGTCGTGCGTACATTTGAAGGGAACTTGACCGGCTGTATCTACAGTCAATCCGAGGGTGAAGACGATTCTCTCTACGATCAGGTGGCTCCATTGTTGCGGCAAAAAGTGGGTCGTCTGCTGAACGACAAAATGCCGACAGGGGTTGCCGTCAGCCCAGCCATGAATCATGGCGGACCTTTTCCCGCCACAGGACACCCTTTGTTTACTTCCGTCGGGATTCCCGCTTCGATCAAACGATTCTCGATGCTGCAATGTTTCGACAACGTGCGTCCGCACCGCTTACCAGCCGTCTTGCAGGACAAGAATTCCATCAAAGGTTGCTGGCGTCTCATCGACGGTAAGTGGACCACGAAATCTGTGGGTGAGTGAAATTCTCAATGGTCGCGTCGATCCAATACTACTTCATTAGGAATGGCACATACCCACGAGTACAGTTTTGTGGGTTGGGTTTGACGAGCACGGAGAATCGTAATCGAATCTACTTGATTGGCTGGAAGCGCATTGGCGTTGATGATTACTGCTGGATCACCCTTAACCAGTTGAGACAAGTATTGGAGCCATTGACTCCCGAACCGATCTCGACGGTTAACAGGCCGTCGGTCACTTCAATACTGACTCGCCCTTCCCGAAAATGGCCTGCCGATGTCGTTTCCTTTTTGACAACCTGCTTTCCTTCCACAGTCACCGCTTGCTGCAATTGTTCGTGGTCGGAATCGCCCACACAAAACTCAACGAGATATTCTCCAGAGTCGAGTGAGAGTTCCCAAGTGTCCTGTTGTCGGGTGAAGAGAAACGAATCCTGCGGCCCTTTAACAACGCCCCGTTTGCGATGATTGGCCGTCAGATTTCGCCTCCACCCATAACCGCGCGATTTATCAAACAGTTCACCGCCGTCCTGTTGAAATCCTTTCGTCGGCTTGATGTTTGCTCCGCAATAATCGATTGCCAAGATTAACTTTCCATCTACTATGCCCGGCACGCCATCCGTTTCAGGAGTTAATGGTTCTCGTTCAATTCGAAACTCAACTGGCTCATTTGGCGTGAAGAGTAATGCATCATCACGATCCAGAATGCCGTCGCCGTCTGCGTCAGTTGGAGTCTGTCTCTTAAATTCCAATTGTCCCCAGCCTTGTTCTTTGAGACGAGTCCACACCAATTCGCAAAAGTCGCCACGAGTGACTGAGCGGTTTGGGATTTTGACATCAAGCTGGCTTCTCTCGATCACGTCCTGCATCCATTTTTCTTCGGCTGAGTCGTGAGATCGAAAATCGACCTCTCGCGGACCCATCGGCAATATTCCCAAGGCGGCCAACCGATTCACGGCGACAAAGGCGGGATCACTCGCATCCATATCTCGAAATGGCCAAAGTAAAAGGGGGATCGCGTTCTCATTCTCTCCACACAACCCGTTTCGAATCGCCTCCAGTCGTTCACGTTGATACGGATAACCTCGGGGCTGTTCTCCCGTTTGCAACGAGACGGCTGCCGTCGCACCGGCGGCTTGTCCGATATGGACCCGCTGATCGTGCAATCGAATCGCCGCACTCACAATGCTGCTGTTTCCCACGTTGCCCTGTGCTCCTATCAGGCCGTCCATTGTCTCCGGGATCAAACTTCGTAAGGGGAATACGCTGCGATCACTGAGAAATTGGGTGTGCCGATTCGGCTTGTGATAATCGATCCACGGGCCGGAGTTTCCTTCATCAGCCAAATAAGTTCTGCCCGTGCGATGAAAGTCGTAATGAAACTGCCAGGCAAATAATCCGTCAGGGTACATCACATTTGCAAATCGAGGCTTAGCGTTCGTTTTCGTTTCCCCGTCCCGATTACGACCATCCTGTTCCCGCATCATGTACATCGCTTTGAGCCGAAGTCCCTCACGAATGTACGGCTTGGGAGGCAAATTGCCGGCGGTCCCGAATTCGTCGCTCAAATGAAAATTGCGGAAGGAGTTCGTCTTGTCGCTCGCTCTTTCATGGACATAATTCTGCAAGTGATAGAGCACTCCCAACGAGTGTTGTTTGGCATCCTCGAAGACGATCTGTCGCTGTTCACGGGTCATGACAACCAGATTCTTGGTCGAAGCCCCGGTCTCGGTTGCCTCCAGTTGATCGACCACACGTTGAGGGAGCCGTTCCAGGGGATAATCCTGGCCGTTCATATAATTGAGCAGAATGGATGTCTTTCCGTCTCGACTCGTGTATCCATCAACAATTCGCCTGACCGAATAAACACTCAACTGCCGTTTGGATTCTACTCCCGCGTCGGGCCAATGAGCAATCGCTCCCATTCCGGGATTCTTGACATCCCATTTGAGGTCACGAAATTCTTTCTGACTGAAATGCGTGGCACGTGGATAGTTGCGGTCGTCGAAATGCTTCGGCTTCTCAATTGGCGTTTCACCCTCTGACTCCGCCACGATCATCGCCCAGGTGATAGGGTTCATCTCGTTCACCGGAGCATCGACGGGAGCGCTCGGCTCACCATACCGCTCGGGAGGATCGGGGCCGTATTCGAACGCGGCTCCCGAAACCTGAATCGCCTCTCCCCAATCGGAGGCATCAATGGTCATCTTTGCTTCGACATGCAGGTCGGGTGCTTTTTCGCCAACCTTGGCAAACCATAATCCCGTGAGTCGTGGATGATCTTTGGAGGGCATCACATCCGCGCGAACCGGGTATTGCTGAGTGATGAATGTCACCTGTCCCGAGTCGAGGTAAGGTTGCAGCATGTCCCGGAAGATCGCTTCGGCTTCTGCCGGTCGAAATGTTGACGGCCCATGATAGGGAAGCCCCGGCATCGGCGAACCGTACTTTTGCGTATTGAAGGCTTCGATGCGATCCATCAATTCTTTGAATAAGCCCGAACGATGAAAAGAGCGTTTCATCGGATGCCAATCGACTCCCCAACCAACATGGCCTGTTCCCTTATTCTCATCCACACACGCCAAGGCTTGTTCGGTATATTGACCACCCAACCACTCGCCATCGTGGACAATGATGATTTTCTCGACATTCATGCGGGCGGCTTGAATCGCAGCCGCCCATCCTGATTCCGTACCACCAACGATCAACATATCGCACGAGATCTTGGAAACTTGAGCCTGACATGGCGGAGAGAAAACAGTCAGCAGACAGAAAAGCGAGACTAGAAAAGGAACCTGCATGAGCGGCACTCCGGGAAGTGAAAACCTCACGATCTTCGCTCGCGTTCACAGGGTCAACAACCGATTCGTTTTTTCGTCCAGAATTTCAGTTGAGCCATTGCTCGATGATCTCCATCTGGAACGCCCGATCGCTGATTGGATCGTAATAAAGTCGAAATCCCAAATGTTGAAATTCTTTCACGATGTATTGGTTTGCACGACGATTCCAGATTTCTCCGGTGAGTTTTTCGCCCTCGGCAAGAATCTCTCCGACAGCAGCGCTATTTGTCTCTGTCGCGAGTTGCATCAGAGAATCTGGACGCGCACCGGTTTCCAATTCAGCCGCGCGAAACGCGAGTGCCAACAGGAAGAGTCTCTGGCCCCGAATCCAATTCAGTTCCTCAATTAGCATCCATTCAGATCGTAGGGGAGGTACACCGAAGTTCTCGATGAAGGAAGGGGTGAAGAGAGTTGTCGTTTGGGCGTGTTGCCAAAGGAGATCGCTTTGACTGGGGTGTGAATTTCTTGTCCTCCAGTTCTCCCAGGCCGGGTATATCTGAAATTGAGGCCAGCGGTGATAACCATACCGATCCATGTCAGGAGATGCGATTTCTTCGTAATATAGTCGGTTTTCTCCCGTCCGCAGTCCATCCGCCAATTTTGATTGATGATCGTTGACTTGTTTCAACATGGTACGAGCGCGTGCTGATTCCCAAGGCAACAAATAGAGCCCCTGGCTCACACGTTGGGCAAGTTCTTCGTAGCCATCTCCCCCCTCCCATTCCCCGAGAGAATTCTCACTGATTGACTGTCGCTGAATGATGTTTTGAGTCGCATAAGCATTCCCCAACCAGTTCGTCCGTCGTCTAATAATATATTCATAGTCGTGCGCAGCTTTGGCAAGCAGTTCGGGAGTTTGTTGCGGATGATTGAGCCACCGTATCGGCAACTCGTTCGACTTCATGAATTTGATGACTGGCAAGCAACACGGTGCGTCCTTCTGCTGCCACATCGACCATACTTTCGAGAAATTCGCGCCTGACAACGGCATCCAACCCCGAAGTCGGTTTGTCGAGGATCAGCAACTCCGGTTTGTGGGCCATTGCCAATGCCAGAGAGACCTTGGCCTGCATCCCTCGCGAGAGATTTTTGATCTTCTGGGTTTCGGGAAGTTTGAAATCTTTCACCATCTCGGCATAAGTTTCCAGATAG
Source organism: Planctomycetaceae bacterium (assembly GCA_029243145.1). GTDB lineage: Bacteria > Planctomycetota > Planctomycetia > Planctomycetales > Planctomycetaceae > JABURQ01. The sequence continues at coordinate 10,074 of JAQWSQ010000214.1, forward strand.
CCGTGAGGATAGAAACCACTGGCGAACCAGCCGATTTCTGTCACCGTCATCCAGTCGTATAACGCCGGTTTATCGAGGACATAACCGATACGACGACGGATTTCCTGACTCTGACGACGAGAGTCCATGCCGAGCACTTCGGCTTCGCCTGAGTCAGCTCGCAGCAAACCGAGCAGGATTTTGATAGACGTTGATTTACCGGCCCCGTTATCACCCAAAAGAGCGATGACCTGACCGGGAGTCGCTTCCAGAGAGAGATTCTCAATAGCCGTTTGACGACCGAATATTTTGTTGACATTACGGAGGGCGAAGACAGGTTTCATGCGAAGTCCTCTTCAGATTGGGAGAGTTGTTGGAGCAAATCGTTAACGTGTTGTTTGATAGCGGTCGCAGAAAGACCGCTTTGACGAGCTTCGTGCAAAACCGATTCGAGTCTTTCGCGTATCAGCGATTCGCGATCAGATTGACAGAGTGACTTCGCCTCGGAAGTGATTTCGAGACCGGTGCCGCGAACTGTGTTAAGAACACCATCGTTTTGCAAATCACGATAAGCGCGGGCGACCGTGTTCGGATTGACGGCCAATTGCTTGGAGAGTTCGCGGACTGAGGGAACAAGTTCACCCGACCGGATCACACCGCGGGCGACGGCAAACTTCATTTGCCGGGCGATCTGATCGTAGATCGCGATGCCGTTGTGTGCGTCGATGAGAAAATGCATGTTGTCACTCGATTGTTCGACTGTGTGTACTACCGTGATAGTACGGTATTGGTCATCAATAGATTGGTCAAGAAGTATTTTGACCGAGAAGTCAATGCGCGTCGTCTTGAAGCAGGAAACTCGTGATCTAACCGCTATGATAATATGAACTTTCGATTTTTCAGAAAATTCCGAAATCATGACGGACAAAAACAACGGACCGCACAGCCTGACGCTTTCAGCGGTTTTGTTGGCATCGTTGATCGCCACTCTCTGGGGATTTAATTCGGTCGCCGTCCGCTATTCTGTCGACGAAATGCCTCCTGTGTTTGTCGCGGGGCTTCGTTTTTTGATTGGCGCCATTGTTATGGTCGGTTGGTGCCGGTGGGAGGGGAGTGATATCCGGCTGAAAAAAAACGAGATCTGGCCCTGCTTTGTCATCGGCGTTCTGCTGTTTGTTCAAATCTCACTCTTTAATGCCGGCATCGAACTGTCCACGGCTTCACACGGCAGCCTGTACGTCAACACGTTTGTGTTTTGGGTGATCGGGATCGAGCATTTCATTACCCGAGCCGACCGACTGACCGTTCGTAAAAGCATCGGTGTGAGCTTGGCGGGAGCCAGTGTTGTTTTACTGATTACAGCCACGGATCGAACCCACGCGTCAATAGTGGGAGACATTCCAACATTGAATGGAGACCTGATCCTCTGCCTGAGCGCGTTCTTTCTGGGTGTGAAAATCGTGGCGACGAAATCTGCGTTGAGAACCGTTAAACCGGGAACGCTAATCTTCTGGCAATCAGCCATTGGAACGGTATTGTTTTTTCTCTGGAGCTTCGCGTTCGAGGAGATTCAATGGACGGAGACAACATGCCCGAGTTGGGTGGGGGTGTTGTATCAGGGAATATTCGTGGCAGGCTTCTGCTTCGTGATTCAGGCCAGGTTGATGCAGACCTATTCGGCGTCACAGATCTCGGTCTTCGCGTTCATTACGCCACTTTCAGGAGTGGCCGCCGGTGTCTGGATGCGGAATGATCGCATGTCGTCCTGGATGTTGCTCGCAGCAATCGGAATTGCCTTGGGGATCTACTTTGTAAATCACACGTCCCGTAACAATGACAAGAATCAGGGGGCGGCTGACGAAACTTTGGGAGAAGACAATTCGGGAACCGGAATGGAAATCACCTGACGCACACGTTGGTTACGATTGTCTTGAACAAAAACCACCAAGTGCAGATTTTTGAAATCGAGAGGAGCTTTCGGAAGTTCAGCCCGATACTGTTTTTCGATTTTCGCCAAGCTTCCATTCAGCGTGGTCGCCAACGCTTTGAGATCAATCGTCCCTTCGACAGAAATCGCGTCACCTTTGGGGGACTCCCCTTGCGAAGGAGTGATGACCTGTCGAACAACCATCGTATGAATCGGCACCTGATTTTGCCCGGTGAACTTCACTTTTTCTTCGGCAAGGACCACATTCAATCTCCAGCGTTCCGACAAATCGTCCGCTTTGACTGAGGCTTTGAACGTCGCCAGACCGGCTTTTCCGGGCTTCACCTCGGCACTGATTTCAAGAGGTGCGTCAATGCTCAATTGCTCTCCAATTTCATCGCTGAGACGAAGGAGGCTCGAGGAAACCAAAGAGGCTGGCCCCGCGACTCCTTCAATAATACGACCATTGACGAGAGTCGTAGGAGTCCCCTTTGCTCCGTAATAATGATACCGCCCCGAAGTCCCCTCTCCTGTTAATGGATCGGGAGCCGGTGAGTGAACGTGATACTGCAAAAAGACGACTCGGTCTGAGGGCAGTTCCTGATACAGTTTCGAGAATGCCAAATCAGAGGCAACACAAGGTGGACAGGCAGTCCCCGTGAAGAGTTCGACCAAAACTCGCTTGCCGTCTGCTTCAGGAATGATGAGTTCGGGAGTTTCGTAATAATCGAGCAATTTCTGGTAGCTTGTTTCTAAGGCGGCAGAAAGGCCGTCACTATTTTCATGAACATCAACCCACAATGATTTTAACTTTTCAGAGGTTGGAGACATCTCTCTGGCAAACATTTGAAACTGATTCAGATAGAACGAATCGAATCCAGGGATGGCCACGAAATCGAGATACCACTCCAGAGCCTCCTCTTTTTCGTCGAGATTTTCGAGGGTATCTGCCGTCGCACGCAAGAAATTGAAGTTGAAGCGATCCTCTTGCTTGGCTTTGTTTAAAGCGGTTAATATCTCTGCACGTGCTTCTTCCGTCGAATTTCGGAGTTGGTCAACCTTCTCCACATTCTTAAGTTCCGTCTCCAGCGTTTCGAGGACGTATTGAGTTTGTTTCTGCCACATCGGTTCGGGAAATTCTCCCAACAATGTTTGTCGAATCTCTTCAAACAGATCGGGATACCGATAGATGTTCACGACTGAGACTAACGTGTTGAGTCGTGCGTACTGTTGGAGCCGATTTCCCCAGAGCGATAATGTTTTACTGCTAAGATCGAAGAGTTGTTCCACTTTCTCACGGGTCACTTCCCGAGGGCCGAGCTGACTTCCCATCGAATACAATGCGTTGATCGCTACTGGTGATTCGGGATGCTCTTCAACAAACGTCGCCAGTTGATCCCAATCTGCACCCGACCTCAAGATTTCGGTCAGAGCATAGACGCCCTCCGCCAGATTCGGTTGTGGTTCTTCCGTCAACTGCTGCTTCGGTCGGATCATTCGAGCCGGCGTGCAGCGCCCGTCTCCCGTAAGAATATTTCCAAACACCACTCCCTCTTTCAGCTCTCCGGCAAAGATCAGAAACGCACCATCTTTGGTAAACTCCAATTGCAGGTCTGTCATTGTGGCGCGCGAGCGTCCACTTTCAATTTTCCCGCCCGCTTTTGTCGGCTGGACAATTTGAGCCTTGAGATCTTCTTCAGAGGGATTTTGAGGGTCGCGAGCGGTGACCGCAAGAACTCCCCAAGGGACTTCATTCTCTTCCTCGACCGCATAAAACAACCACGGACCAATCACGTTTTCAGACTCGCGATTCAATTCGTAACCGAGACCGTCCTTTTCTTTTTTCTCATGGTCATGGTCGTGGTCATGATCGTGATCGTGTTCTTCCTTGGTTTCTCTAGGAAGGTTAATCTCGTCGCCATTTGGTGAGCTTTCAGATTTGGAATCGGAGCATCCTGATACCGATGCGAAGAGCGATAGTGCTGTCAGCATCACTAAGGTCGATGTGAAAAATTTCATGCGTAATCTCGTTGAGACAGAGTCAATTGCCGAAGATTCTTTTACTTTAACGACATCAGCATGCAGTGGGAATGGCGGGAGGTGTTCAGACTCTGTGAGGATCACAAATCTCACCGCAGACGAACTTTCCGAGGAAGACCTTGCCACGGCGAAACTGAGTTGTGTTTTTTATACGTTCGAATCTGTTCAAGTTGCCTGAAGAATTCAGAATATTTCGTGATTTGCCGAGGTTTCGCAGTCGAAAAGTCATCCGAGGCTCGGAATCCACCGTCCGTCACCATTTCCAATCGCATATGACCGCTCTATGATGCCTCTCATGAAACCCAAACGCTCCTCTCAACGTCGCCCCAAAATCAGCTCGGGAATCCCTTCACGCACTCTGGAAACCTCGACAAAACTTGTCGAGGTTACTGCCGAAGTGCGTGGGAAATACCTTCTGCCTTTTATCTATCGTAAGCAGATTCGCAAACTCAACGGCGATCCCGGTATGGGTGATCTGATTCGATTATCGTTAGAAGATAAACGGCTTTCAGGCTGGGGACTCTATAATCCTAAATCAGAGCGTCGCATCCGAACATTGTCTTACACTCCCGAGTTCCCAACCGACTTTTGGGCCAGCACCCTCGGGAAAGCAGTCGACTATCGCCATCGCTTTTTAGAATTGAGCGGCGTCACCGATGCCTATCGTCTCATCCATGCCGAAGCTGATGGACTGCCGGGGTTAATGATTGACCGCTATGGAGATGTGCTCTCTGCGGAAGTCTTCATACCTGGTATGTTGCAGCGGTGCGAACCGATCCTTCAACATTTGCACGAGCGAATCAACACCTCACATCACGTCATTCGATGCGCTCCCGAAACGATGAAGCAGGAAGGTTTCAGCATTCTCCCGCATAGCAGTTCTGGGTGCCCCGAGTCTGTCAACATTCGTGAACATGGAGTCTCATTTCGCATCGAGTTTGAAGAAGCACACAAAACTGGCTTCTTCTGCGACCAACGTGAGAATCGTGTCAGGCTGGCAGAACTTTCAAAAGGGAAACATGTTCTTGATTTGTGTTGCTATTCGGGAGGCTTCTCGGTTCATGCGGCCACAGCCGGAGCGAAATCGGTGACAGCCGTTGATCTCGATGAATCGGCGATACGTCTGGCACGAAAAAATGCCAACATGAATAAGGCAAATATCAAATTCACTCACGCCGACATTTTTCCGTGGATGCGCGACATGGTCGCGACGGGTAAAAAGTTCGATGTCGTCGTTCTCGACCCTCCGAAGCTCATTCACAATCGCAATGAATTGGACGATGGTCGAAAAACTCACTTCGATATGAATCGGCTGGCAATGCAGTTAGTTGCCCCTGGCGGGTTTATGCTGACCTGCACATGCTCGGGACTGCTGGGCACGGACGATTTTCTGAAACTCGTCTGCGCTTCTTCCATGCAGGCAGGAAAACCGCTTCCCAAAAGTTCCGATGAAAAAGCTCTGCAACGCGCTCCACGAGAGATGCGAGTCTTTCATCGCAGCGGTGCTGCTGCCGACCACCCGGTAGGAAGTCACGCCCCGGAAACACGTTACCTCGACGCCATCTGGTGTCGTTTTGAATAAGATAATTATTTCGCTGATTTGAAGAAATTGCGTGAACATTGATCAGAGTCTTCGTTCATGAGAGGAAGCCCATGAGGCTTTTGATCCTGGTATGAACGGAGAATCATGATGGTGGTCGAGAATTTTGGACGTAACCTCCGCTTTGAACCATCAAATATTCTCTCTCCAAAAACCTCTGAACAAATCATTGATTACCTCAATGAGCAACGGCCTCGACAAGTTCGAGTGATTGCATCAGGCCACGCATGGAGCCCGCTCATTGAAACAAACTCGACGTTAATTGACTTAGAGTACATGAGTGAAGTCAATATTTATGAAGAGTCGGGCGAATCGCTTGTACGAGTCGGTGCAGGTTGTCAAATCAAACGGCTGATCGGCATTTTGAACAAAGCTGGACTCACATTGCCTTCTCTCGGGCTAATCACCGAACAGACTATTGCCGGAGCAATCTCAACTGGAACTCATGGCTCGGGAAAACATAGCCTATCGCACTACGTGAAAGAAGTGTCACTGATTAGTTATCACGACCAAAGCGATACCGCCAGTTTATGTCGAGTGACGGAAGGCTCCGACCTCGAAGCCGCGCGATGTTCACTCGGATGTCTGGGAATTATTGTGGAAGTCGTTTTACCGTGTGTTCCTCAGTACATGGTGTCAGAAAAATGGTCTCCGTGCACAACGCTCTCAGCAGCACTGGATCGAGAAAAAGACGCTCCGCTGCAACAGTTTTTTCTTATTCCACATCGATGGACCTATTTCTGCCAGGAACGAACTGTCTCCAAACGCACAAAACGATCTCTGTTTGCATCCATTTATCAGATTTACTGGTTCCTGTTTTTTGATGTAGGAACCCACGTGGGAATTCTGTTCGCTGCACGCTGGATGAAATCAAGGAAAATGGTGCGATTCCTCTATCGTCGATTGATACCACTGTTTGTACCGCGATTGGGTGCCGTCACTGATCGAAGTTATCGCATTATGACGATGGAGCACGAAATGTTTCGGCATCTCGAACTGGAGTTGTTCGTGACCCGAGAACATCTCCACGAAACTGTCGAGTGGATCACGAAAGTCCTGAAATTCGCTGATGGAGAAGAGGTCCATTTTTCAGATGCCGAAAGAATCATACTTCACAAAATTGATTTGGAACAATCGCTCACTAAAATTAAGAATTCCTATACGCACCATTACCCAATTTGTTTCCGTCGTATTCTGGCAGACGAGACGATGATCTCTATGAGTTCAGGAGATCACGAGGAGTGGTATTCCATTAGTCTGATTACTTATGTCGAACCACGAGAACGATTCTTTCGAATCGTAACATTCCTGGCAAAGTATCTCGTCGAATCACAGGAAGCAAGAATCCATTGGGGAAAATGGTTCCCATTGGACTCGGAACAGACCGAAAAGTGCTATTCCCGACTGACTGAGTTTCACGATGTTTGTCAGAGATATGATCGGCAAGGCGTTTTTCGCAACACCTTTGTCAACAAAGTCGTGTTTTTCAAATCTGATAAGCAATTCAAATAACTTGACAGTAGATCATGCCTGATTCTTTTGTCGTTCTCGCATCACGGCACGAAACACGCGATCAAACAAATCGGCTTTCTCTTCATCGCGAGGCTGTACCGGATCTTGCATTTTCATATGCGGCTCAGAGACGGCAGATGATTCAGGATCCACTCGATCAGTGGATTTTCCTTCGGGACTTACCTCTGAGCCTTGATAGCGATTGATCTTCGCTTCTTCGTTTTTGGCATCGTGTTGGTGCTGCCAGATAATCGGGAAGAGCGGCTGTGGTGCGTTGCCGTGAGCTTGATCAAGACGAAACGTCTTCATGGCTGCAGGCTTTGGGTCGATGAATGGTTCTTTCGAGACAGGAAGCTCGGCTTTCTTGGTCGAAGAAGAGGGCTCATGATTCTGAGAAGTCTTTTGCAAATAATCACTCGCCTGCTCTTTGAGCAATTCACGCATCAATGGATTGTCCATAATCGACTCAGGGACGAAAAGGGGACGTTGACGACCGACTGGTTCGTCGGAGGCAGCATTGCCTGATGAATCCTCAACGGAACGCGAATCAGCGACTTCGACGGTCTCTGCCAGAAGTTCTTCCAAGGTTACCAGTGGTGAAGGTTCAGAGAGATCGTCTTTTTCGACAACAGAATCCCTAACAGGCTCGACCACATCTGTCTCAACCAGCTCTTCTGTTGTTTCCTTCTCTTTCTCTTCGTTGGATTGAGAGGGGACTTCAGCTTCAACAGGAGACGACATCTGATCGACCTCAGAGTTTGCTGATGCTTCAACCACAGAATTCAATGAGTCAGAAGTGTCTACTGCCTCTGAAGGAAGAGGCTTCGACAATGAATTTGTAGCGTGCGATTGATGGCGTGATTCTGACGATAAGAACCGTTTGGCCCCTTTCATGGATTGTCTTTGACGAATGAACCAGGCGGTTCCAAACAGCGTAATAATGATGAGAAAGCTGACGAAATACGTTGTCTGCTGAGAAGACAGAACGTTTCCAGAACGATTTCTTTCTAGGTTTTTGGCGGCCCGGATTGGTTGATCGTCTGACAAACCCAGCGAGTTGGCATTATCAAACACATGAAACGCATCGTGAAAAGGTGCGTCTTTTGATTTGCTAGATTTCTTGTCTGCCAATTTCTTTGTGTTACCAGGTAACTCAGCCGGATCTTCAGTCGAGACGCTCGGTAACGGCCAAATATCGCGCTTGGATTCTTGCGATGTGAACGATCTATCGAGGGGTGTGGGATGTTCGATCGACGGGACGGTCAACTCGTTAGACGCAACTTTGACCTTGTCCGATGTCACAATACGAATCGCTTGAGGAAGCTCAGGAAGTGTATGGCGTTTGATGGCCCGTGGATCAAACTTCAAGATTGACCCAGAGATAATCGTACTCGGAATCATTCCCGCGTTGACCGGAATCTGTTTAGCATTTGGTGGTTCAATTGTGAGATGAACTCCAACACTCGCAGAGGCGTCTTGGTGTAAGACTTCCAACAATCTGACCAAACGTGCGTCTTGCGGATTCACTGAAAACAAGACCGGGTGATCTATCACATTGAGGAGAACAATCTGTGTTTGTGGATGCAGATCGTAGAGAGAAGGTCCCGACACGCCCTGTCCCAGAGATTTGTAATATTTGGCCGGTGTTTCCGCGAGCAAAACGTCACCATCTTCAAATTGATACAACGCGTGACGACGAGGATCGAGTTGCATTATCGATTGACCTTCGCGAAACACGAAAAACTCGTGACCACTATAACGAGTGAGTCCTCCCGCGTGCTGGCTTATGAGTTCATCAAGAGTGGGATGATGATTGGGAAACTCATACACGCCCGGTTGGGCCACTTGCCCAATCACCGTGACATAGATCGGTTTCTGCTCGATAGCAGCATTTCTGACATCCCGGTCTTTGGAGACTTTTTGCGCAGCGGTGGGCACGTTCATGACTGACATTTTACTGGCACGGCGATTACCAATGACATCAGACGGCTGTGCCGAACTTTGCTGAGGAGTCAACAAGGTTCCACCGAGAAGTATGATCAGACTTGTTTTTACGAGCAGCCGCGTCATCGCGCGCCCCTTTTTCAGATTTCCATTGATCGCAGAACCTCTGCGCGAGGTTTGCTACAATCATTAAAATCGGCATATTTTGACACCGGACTGAACTCAAATCCTGAAATTCCTGCAATCGACGGCAGGAAGTTGAATTGCCGTAAGATCAATCAAATCAGCATGATATGACTAGGTAGACGCCCGAGGGGATGAGCAGCATAATGATTAACTGACCTCGTTTTACTCTGGTTGTGAGCTGCAATACGGAACTGAAACTTGAGGAACGTGATAATCACGCAGAGACTTTCAACAGCATTTCTAATCTTTATTAACAGGCAAAGAAGGACATTTCATGAAACGGGACAATTTGAATCGTAGAAATTTCAGTAAATGGTCAATGGCTGCACTGGGTGGCCTCGTCGCGGGAACAACCATCGGATGCGGTGGCGAAACCTCGGAAACTCCGACCGGTGGAGGTGAAGGAAGTTCCACAACCGACGCAGGTGGTGACGAAGGAACCATGGAAGTGGCCGCTCACGCTTGCCGTGGTTTGAATGACTGCAAGTCAGCAGGTCATGACTGCCGTGGGCAAGGAACTTGTGCGACTGAAGCTTGGCATCATGGCTGTGCTGGCATGAACGATTGTAAGGCACAAGGCGGATGTGGTGAGAACCCGCTTGCCAACGAGTGTTCGACGAAAGGTCATTGTGCCATTCCGTTGATGGATGAAGCTTGGGACAAAGCCCGCGAGAACATGGAAGCCAAATGGACCGAAGCGGAAAATGCGTTTGGTGATGCTCCCGCCAAGGCGAGCTGATCAGTTTGATCTCACAACTGTGAATCAACACTGTCAATCCACATCGTGAATCGATACGGGGCCGAGGCTGATACAGTCTGCTGACATCCGCGGTCCCGTTTTTGTTTTTGGCGATCTCGTTTTCTGTGTGAGTAGAGGAGTGATGAACATGCCGTCAGAAGCATGCCTCGGTTTACCCAATCTTGGATTGGGAGTCGGCCTGCGCCATGTGCATTTCAAACACATCCTTGATACTTGGCCCAACGTCGATTGGTTCGAGATCATCTCAGAGAACTTTATGGATTCGCAGGGACGACCCCGCTACATTCTCGATCAAGTCGCGGAGCGTTACCCGGTCGTCATGCACGGCGTGTCCTTATCCATCGGCAGTACCGATCCTCTCAATCATGATTACTTGGTGAAGCTTAAAAAACTGGCAGGAAAGATTAACGCAGTTTGGATTTCTGATCACATTTGCTGGACGGGTGTCGCGAGCCAAAACTCACATGACCTGCTACCGATTCCCTTCACTGAAGAGTCACTTTCGCACGTCGTTCAACGCATCAAGACGGTTCAGGAAGTGTTGGAACGTCCGCTGGTTCTCGAAAATCCGAGCAGCTACATCACGTTCCAAGATTCAACGATGAACGAGTGGGAGTTTATCTCTCGCATGGCAGAGGAAGCCGATTGCGGCTTACTGCTCGATGTAAACAATGTGTATGTCTCTGCGTTCAATCACGAGTTCGATCCGTACGAGTTTCTACAATCACTGCCCCATGAACGAGTCGTGCAGTTTCATTTAGCCGGCCATCTTAATTGTGGTACACATTGCATCGACACGCACGATGGCCGAGTCATCGACGAAGTGTGGGCGTTGTACAAAAAGGCTCATGAATTAACGGGTGGCGTCTCGACATTGCTCGAATGGGATGTCAACATCCCTGCGTTCGATGAGATGCACGCCGAGGTACTAAAGGCTCGCGATTTTCTTCAACATGGCCAAGCCATCGGCTCTACAGCATCCTCTACAAAGGCCGTTAAAAAGACGACAGATGAGACGGCGTCCGTTCCGCATCCCATCAACTATTATGTGGGGTCAGAAGCGGAATGAACGAGCAGACCCCACGATCATTACAGTCTTTGCAGACTTGGTTACAGTCGGTCATCACGCACCCGAATGGTGTCTCGGCAGGAATTCTCGGCGCACAAGACCACATCACGCTCACCCCCGAAGAGATCGAATCGGTCATACCGGCGTCGAGTCAACTTGACCCGATCTCCAAAATAGAAGTCTACGGCAATGCGTACTACGCACGTCTGATTGAATGTCTGGGTGATGAATATCCGGCCGTAAAAAACGCGTTGGGGGCGGAGACTTTTGACTCGTTTGCGTTCTCTTATCTGCAACAGTATCCATCCAAAAGTTACACGCTGTCCGATTTGGGCCGAGAGTTTCCCGGTTTTCTTAAGCAGACGAAACCGGCCGATGCCGGCGAATTTGGCTGGGCCGATTTTCTGATTGATCTCGCTCGACTGGAATGGCATTACAGCGAAATTTTCAATGGGCCGGGAACGGAAACGATTGACTCATTAACGCTCGATAAATTGCAGTCTCTCATGCCGGATCAATTTGCCCAGTGTCGATTGGTTCCCGCACCTTGCATACGACTCGATGAATTCCGCTTCCCGATTCACGAATACGCGACGGCTGTTCGTAAGAAGCAAGAATCTCCCCCGTTACCTCCCCCCACACTCACCCGGCTGGTGATGACACGCCGCCAATATGTGGTACGGCGTGTCTCGGTGTCCGCAGCAGAATATTGCATCCTTCAAGAATTGGTGAATTGCACAGACGAATCGATTGGCTCCATTCTCGACCGCACTGCCGAGCATTGGGCCGACGAGATGCAGGAGCATCTGCAAGCATGGTTCGAGCGCTGGGCCGCCGCGGGATATTTTGTGGGGATCGAGATTTTGCCGGAGTAGGGTGTGTGATCGCGTCGGGCTGCCCTGAAACAGATACCTCTTACAGAGCAGCGAAGCCGCAAGTGAGAGGACACAGCTCATTCCAACTCAGTAAGACTCCAGGCACTCCTCAATTTGCTGGCGTATTTCTTCGGCGTTTTCAAAGAAGACTTCCTGAACTTCACATTGGTTTAAACACCTTCTGAGAAGGTGCACGCAAGCCTGCTTCAGTTCTGTTCGCAGAGATTTACATTGTTTAATGCCTTGAGTCATTGAGGGCATTTTCTTTATCAACGACACGTGATCCGAAGAGGGCACTCGAAAATTGGGAAAAGTAATAATTGGGAGTGCCGTTTGGTCGAAAAAAAATCACTCGACCTCAAACGAAGAGGCCGAGTGAATCGTATTTTCAAAAACAGACTGTCGAACCATTAAAATGGGCAGTTGATCTGGCATTCGTAATACTGATAATTACAGATGACTTGTTCATCAATCTGCAATTCGCGAAAATCTTCCAGTCTCCATGTGGGGCAACTTCCACCACGAACTTCCTTGCAATTCTCGATATGTGACAGCCGACGAAGCCTGGCACTGAAGTAGAAATTCGACTTCTGGCGACCACAGATGCGGTCGCGATCTTGCGGTCTCGCTTCCACGGCTGGCTGCCAAACCAATGCGGCAAGGGTAAATGCCATCGCGGCGATCCGCGACAATAAAACAACTTTCATAAATCCTTCTCCTTCTCACTAGGGGGGACAACAGTTCTGCCGACATGACAGAATCTGACCTCGGATGACTCCCCTTCACCACTTGTAGTATTAAATGTTAGATTGCAGTCAGTGACATCAGTCCCCTTCTCGTCCACACTCGATAGCTTCACTGATCTGCTCGCGGATATCTTCTAAAGATTGCTCTTGTGAGACACACTGTGCTCTACATGCATGCGCCGTTTGCTGACAGGATTGTCGTGCATTAGTCAAAGATCTTGCACACGCTTGGATACCTGCAGTTGTGGGAGGATTTAGTTGACTGATACAACTGTTGTAGGCTCGGTTTGAAAGAACTTTGCATATATTAAAATTGTCAATGCAACGAGCATAGCACCCTTGAGAGGCGAAGGCAGTGTTTTCAACCATGATGACCGAGCAAACGGCAGTCATGGCGAGAATGCGTAAAGCGAGAAGTGATCTCATGAGTTTTTGTCTTTTTGGTAAATAGAAAATGCGATTGAGAATTTTTCTAGCAGGAAGATTTCGTCACGGTGACAAATTTATAAAAGATTCCCCGATGTCACAAGTTGTCTCGCACTGACCTTGGCAAATACTGTATCGCCACATGCATTCCGCATTCCGAGCATTCCAGACTTGCTCGTTAATGTTGAAGCATTGTCGGCATGCGTGTCTTAGTGTCGAATTAGAATAGACTTGAGTACAGTTCGTTTGTGAGAATGCGCCCCAGCCATCACGGCATGAATTATCTGAACTCGTGCGAACGATACTATTGGTGAGTCGGCAGGTGTCGCGTGTCTGAACACAAAAATTGCCACACTGTTCACTAAAATTGGGCAGTGCCGAGCCGACTTGCACAAAAGAACTTGCCACTGCAACGGCGATCGCGAGCGACCTGAGGGGGAATGTGAGAATACTCGACTTCATTGAAATCACTTTTTATGAATGGATAGAAAACAACATCGCCGCAACAACACCTATTGAGCGTTGATCTCACCAACGATCCATGTGCATGAACTATCATCAATCGCACAATTAGAGCGACAGTTTCCTCTGATTAACGCACATAAAGAGGCCCACCAACCGTGAGCCTCTTCGATATCCGTTCTAGTTGACTCTACCTTGTAGCTGGAACGCCGCATCACAACAATCGAAGAACTGCCAAGGGGATTTTCGATCATCTCGGAAGGCGATGCGATGGTTGAGATCGGGATTACTTTCCGTATTATCGGAGTCGGACCAACACCAAGCTAATGTCGTGTTAGGATCATTTTCAATAACCGCGATCCAATACTTACCTGGTTCTAACTCCCCTACAGATGGTAGTGTGGCACTGTAATTATAGATGGGTTCACCATAACCATTGGAGGTACCGGAGTTTGTCACCGGCACGTAGCGATTCAACGTGTAAACTTGCCTGAGAGGCAGCCCGTCTTTACCTGTTGACCAGATGCGAATTTGAAACCAACGAGGCGTCAGGTCAGCGGCAGAGTCATAATGATAAAAGCCTTGCCATCTCAAGAGCGTGGGGGTCGCGGATTCAAGAATATCAAAGTCTTCTGCAACTTGTGTCAGATCGCCATCGCCGTTGCTGTTGGGGCCGTTGCTGAGAAAACCAATTGACGTTTCGGGAGGATCGATGGGGAGTTGCACCCAGAGATTAACTCTTAAAGCTGGGAGCGAGTAGGAATAAACGAATGATGTCACTCCCAATACGAGCGTACAGACCACTAAAACACGGGACATTCTCTTCAAACTCATTGATTCAACTCCTGAGGGGATTGGAGGTTTATCAGACAGATCACAATCGTTTTGATCGAGACCCTGATCTTCTGACACACTTGTTTTCATGAGCGATGCTCAAACACAACAGAGATAACGAAGGTCAAAGAAATTGGTCACCCCTATTGTTTGGGTATTTCCAATTATTTTAAAGAATCGGAGTTTTGATTCGTGGCAAGAGGTCACAGTGCAGCAGGCGAAGAGGAATCCTCGTTCAATATCACCCTTGTTGTTGGTCCCTTTTTCTTTGCGCCTCTACGTGTGTTTATTCTGACACTGGTGGCAAGCTACCAGTGTCACTCAAATGTTTGATCGACGTTCATTTCCTTACTCACGAATAAGTCGCCAACTCTTCAGGACAATTCCTGATCGCTCATTCCGACTCGCGTAAACGCAGGTCGCCGAACGATGAGTGAGGAAAAAGACCGAGAGCGCGAGAAGAAGCATTTGCCTGTTTTCGGCCTACAACCAAGGGTTCACTGACTCATTTTATCCGCGATATCAGCGTGATCCGCGGTTCAAAGTGATAGCCGACTAGACCATAAGAAAATTCTGTTCGTGGCTTCTCGTGTTTTTCGTGGTTGTTCAAAACAGTCTCGTCTCGATGGGCCAGCATGTGTAAAATTACATGAAGCAGTATTGGATCCACGCGACCGTTGATCTCTTTTGATGACGGGGCATGGTCACGCCAAAATCATAACTTTGGCCAATGGGTTTCCAGCCAGTCGATGATTCGCCAGTCCATCCAACGACGGTCGGGGTCGCGGTTTCTTTTTCCTAGAAACCCGAGGTGGCCGCCGGCTGATGGCATGATCAGGGATGTCGTGGAGGAGTAACGCGCGTTGTGAAAGGTTTCTGCCGGGATGAGTGGATCGTCTTCCGCAGCGAGAATCATCGTCGGTCTGTCGATGCGATGTAGGTCGTTAATCGCGCTGGATGATCGATAATATCCATCGACACTTTCAAAGCCTCCCAAAGGTGCCGTGACCCGTGCATCAAATTCGTAGAGAGAGGGTGGTCTCTCGGCGGGGTCATTCAAGTGAGGGAGTTCCCGCGCGATGGCGGGATAGGTGTCTGATCGTTTCCAAAGAAACTTCGCAAAATGGCGATCATAAAAACGGTTACGAGCATCGCGGATACGTTCCGAGCTGCGGACCAAGTCAATCGCCGGACAAATGGCGGCGACAGACATCAGTTTGCTGGGTAATTCGTTTTTCAGCGTGGAGATCAATTTGAGAATCAAATTGCCACTCAACGAAAATCCGACTGCCGAGAGGGGCGAACCGGGAGTGAGGGCTTCGACTTTCTTCAGTCCGGCCAACGCATCATGGATTCTCCCAGCGTGATAAGGACGGTCGGCAAGACCGGCGGCAGCACCGACACCACGATGATCGAGCCGAAAGGTTCGCCAACCGCGCGAGTGCATTTTTGCGGCGGTTCGCACCATGTAATTGCTCTGATGACAGCCAGCCAATCCATGCAGTAGCATGACTGCGGGATCGCCGGCGTGCCATTCGTCAGGACACGACTCGACCAAAACGATTTGATCGCCATCATTCAGTGTGACCGGATGAGTTTCTTGGACAGATAACGGGATATCTCCGCGAAAGAGAACGGGGGCGATGGTTTGCCAGTCACCGCCGCGCACCAGAGAATGTGGTTTGAACGGCGGGATTTCCAAAGGAGTGTTGAGAGCTTGTGAGCCGCAATTGGTCACTATTTCTCCACAATCCAGATGTTGCGGAAGCGGACGGGGTCGCCGTGGTTCTGGAGGAACAGCGCGCCGGCTTTTCCGTCGTTCTGTCCACCTCCGGGCGTCGGTTCGATTTCGAGGTTATCGTGAATCACGACTCCGTTGTGGCGAATCGTCACTACGGCTGGTTTGGTTTTGTTGCCAGTGTCGTCAAACTTTGCGGCGGTGAAATCGACATCGTATGTTTGCCAAGAGAGAGGGGGGAGGCACATGTTGACGTTTGGTCGGGCATTTTGATAGATGCCACCACATTCATTATCGAGACCTTCGAGACCAAAAGAATCGAGAATCTGGCACTCGTGTTGGTCACCCAGATACATGCCGCTGTTTCCGCGTGCCTGTCCCGTATGATCGGGCATGAAAGGAGAGCGGAATTCGAGATGTAAGTGAAAGTCTTTAAATTTCTTCTTCGTACGACCACCGACGCCCATCAACTTGTCTTCTTCAATTTTCATTCCATTCCATTGATCGACATTTTCGCCGTTGAAGAGAACGAGAGCATTTTCAGGAGCCGGTGCCCCCATGGTGGGAGATCGACGAAAGATTTTGTAGAGCCGATATAGGTCACCGTCTTCTGCGTTTCCCGTCAGCACTCCGTCACGAATTTGTCCTTTGAATTTCTCTCCCGTGACTGAAACCACTCCATCCGGTCCGGTGGTTGCTTGCATTGTTGTTTTTGTTTTTTTGTTCCAGCCAGCTCCGGGGAGTCCTCCCTCGTACAAGACAACTTCAAAGTTGCCTTTCCCACGAGCAATGACGTGAGCGCCCAGATTACTGCCCGTTCCATGAGTTCCTTGATACTCCCCTTGAACCAGAAAATCTGGCCCACCGTCTTCGGGGGTGAGATAAGACACTTTCCCTTTGGGGTCGGCAGCCGAACTGTGAGAGCTTGGCAGGAGGAAAACAATAACGGCAGCGGAGATGAATAGCTTGAGCATGCGAATTGTCATCGTGTCACCTGAATGTCTGTGGAAGTCAGAAATGTCTCAACTTGACTCCATAGATTACTCGCTTCACGACCAAGATTCCACAACTGATCTAGGGACGCCCATCAAGAATCGCCGTAGATTTTACGGTAGGCGGTCGTAAATTGCTCGACGTTCATGGCACCATTAATGTCGATTCCGGCCTCTTCAAATTTTGGTTTCAGTCGACGGCTGCGGGCCCACTCATCCGGTGTGAGACTGCCGTTTTTGTCGGAGTCCATCTGTTGGAAGAAGAGTTGCGCCGTTTTTGTCAGAGGATCTTTCTCCTCAATTTTTTCAGGCTGTTGGGTTGCCCTTTTTAGCTCTTTTTTTGGCTGTTTTTCGAGTTTATCATAAGCGACCGGCGCCTTGGGATTGCTACTGGCTGGAGCTGCTTTGTTTGGAGTGGCGGGTACTGATGCCGCAGCCGTTGGCGGTGCGCCAATGGAGGCTAGATAACCGTCGATTTCTTCTTTGTTGGGTGGGTTGCTTAACTCACGGGGTGTCAGGAATCCGTCCTTATTGATGTCGTAGACGGGGAAGTGATATTTCTCGGCAGGTTTCCATTGCCGCCATTCATAGAGGCCAATCTGCCCGTCTTGGTCGCTATCTCCATCAGCAAATTGGGAGGGGATATTAACGGTGATTTTCGGCCGTTTCTTGGGAGAGTAGGTCGCACCTTTCGCCGATTTTTTCGGGTCTTCTCGGCGAGGTTCTTCACGTTTGGGTTCGGGTTTCTTGGAATCCTTGTCTCGATTTTCACGCTCTTCATCGCGTTTTTTTCGCATCTGCTCCATGATGCGAGGCATCTCACGAATAAAGTCTTCCTTGGAGATGCCACGATCTACCGAAAAATCGGCATTGGCAAAGGCTTCTCGTACAGAACCCGGCATACGTCGGACTTCATCAGTATCAAGTTTGCCGTCTTTGTTTTTATCTAGATAGCCGAAAAATCGCTCTGAACTGTTGCTGTCTTGGGCGATTGAGTGGTTCGGAACGACCAGTGTGAAAGCCAATAGCACAAACGATATATAGATATATGTATACTTTATCATTAGCTAGTTTCCAACTTTCCTCGTAACTTTATCCCCGCTTGGGGGTTTGAAACCTATGACATTTTGTGGGGGTAAGCTATCAGACCAGACCTAAATTAGATGCGATAACCGGTATAACCGCTGTGTTTTATGGCGAATCCCTAGAAAGCCTCAATCTGACAACTCCTCACGAACCTCAAAAGATCGTATGGGGTTCATACTGAAGGATACACCATAAGCGGTTAAACACCCAATCGCGTCAAAAGTTTTGCAGAAATAGGGGGTCCCTTCTCCCCGAGGGACGGGTCATGATGGATAGGACGAGTCCCAAGATTCGTTTTTTCGATTGTAAGTCCCTTATTCACAATCATTTCAGCGTTTTGAGAATCACTATGGAAGATTTTACGACACAACACTCTTCGCATTCCGGGCTCACTATGAATCCACAATGGAAATCTCGCACCGGGTTTTTACCGATTCTGACGCTCTTTTGTCTGGGAACGGTTCTCTTTTTGTCACCCAGTCCCTTACAAGGTCAGCCTCCCGGTGGTGGTCGTCCGAGTAGTCGCGGATTTAGCCCCGGGTTGATGGGAACGCTACTGAGAGACGAGACCAAGAAAGAACTGAAACTGAGCGACGATCAAGTTGATAAGGCGATGAAAATTGCTGAAAAATATCGTCCTCAGCGTGAAGAGATGCAGCCATTCCTGGACAGAATGCGTGACGCAAAAACCGACGATGAGCGGGCAAAAATTCGCGACGAAATGACGAAGATGATGGAGAAGAAGACGAAGAAATCGGATGAAGAAATTAAAAAATTGATCGGAAAAGTCAACGTTGAACGTCTCGGCCAACTCACCGTTCAATTTGAGGGGCATCGCGCCTTAGTGTCTCCAGACGTGATGAAGAAGTTGAACCTCAACGATTCTCAGCAAGAAAAAATTCTCGCAATCATGGAAGAACGATCTGAAGCGCGACGTGACATGGGATTTCGTGCCTCGGAAGAAGAGCGTTTGGCTTTCGACCGAGAATGGAATGCAAAAATCTTTGCCATCTTAACTCCCGAACAACGTCAAATGTGGCAGCAGATGGTCGGCTCTGTGGTTGTAGATAATGGGACACCGGGTTCTAAGTCTGCGAAATTTACCGGGGCAACAGGATCAATTTCAGGGAAACAGCAGGATGCCAAAACCGACATCAACAGTGAGATGATTCGTCCTGATGGGCCGGGTAAGGGGCCTCTGGCTTCATTTGGTAACGTGGCTGAGACTAAACCCGCTGCGCGTGCTTACGATGATCAGCCTTTACAGGCTCCTGCTGCGACTGAACCTGAAAAGACAACTGAAGTCTCCGATCCAGCAGAGGAAACAAAGCCTGTTGCGCTACTTCCCAAACAGGATGGAACTGTAGGGTTCGGTGGTTTGGAACAATCCGAAACGAAAAAAGTGTCTTTCAATTTTCGATACGCACCGTGGGCCGATGTTCTGAAGATGTTTTCAGAATTGGCCGGCCTGACAATTGACTTGAACGTCACTCCTCCTGGGACTTTTAATTATTATGACACTAAAGAGTACACGCCGTTGGAAGCACTCGATGTCTTGAATGGATACCTGTTGCAGAAGGGGTATCTGCTGGTGCGACGTAACCAGTTTTTGGTGGTGTTGAATATCGATGAAGGGATTCCACCCAATCTGATCCCGAATGTTTCTCTCGATGAACTCAAAAATCGGGGCAAAAATGAAATCATGCGAATTCGAGTCCCCTTGGCGGGAATCGAAGCCGACCAGGCCGCACGAGAAGTCGAAGCCTTATTAGGACCGCAAGGAAACGTGGTTCCGCTACGAACTTCCAACTCGCTGTTAATTACGGACATCGGTGATAATTTAATGGCGATTGCTCAACTGTTGGAAAGTGTGACGACTGAAGAAGATCCGAAGGAAGTGATCTTCCAACAGTTTACTTTAGAAAATATGGCGGCCAGTGATGGCGAGTTGATGGTTCGCGAGCAGTTTGGGTTATCCAAAGTGTTACCCAATGTTGCTGCTTTCACTGGATCCGACAGTCGTCGTCCTTCGAGTTCTCAAACGGCATCTGCCAATACTAGCGGCTTGAATATCACTTCGGATAGTCGTACCAACAGTTTGTTGGTGACGGCTCCGCGTTCGACGATGAAGCTGATTGAAGATTTGATCAAAGCCATCGATGTCGGAGATGGTACGATTACTCAGGCTGGTGATACTGGTGAGCCTTATTTGAAGGTCTATCTGGTTCAGAATGCCGATGCCCGTGAGATCACAAAGACCATTAACGCGTTGAGACCAGGAGTGGTTGTTAACGAGGATGGAAAATCACGTCGGGTTCATATTGTGGCGACTGACACTGAACATGAAGAAATTGGCCAGATGATCAAAGAACTCGATGGCGAAGGGGGAGATACTGCTGTTTCTGTTTTGTATCTCACCCGTCTTGATCCCATCGGTGCGGCGGCAACGTTAGATTCACTCTTCATTGGGGATGGTGATCTTGCCCCCATTATTCAAGCCGATGCATTTGGTCGTCGGTTGCTGATTCGTGGTACGCACGAACAATTGACACAAGTAAAAGCGGTTTTGGCTCAACTTGGTGAAGACGGAACCGAGAAGGCTTCAGAAAGCGGCCCGGTCATCTCCATTCCTCTGGGAGGACGAAACGCGGCTGATATGTTGCGCCTGCTTCAACAAAACTGGGAAGCTCAAGAGCCTAACCCAATTCGAATTGTCGTTCCCGGTGCGAGGAATCCAGTGAAGGGTGAATATGTGCCATCAAAACCGGGCAATGAGAATGAGACTTCCGACGACGTGTCCGATAAACGTCCTGCCGATAAAGCCGATTCTTTTACCGCGCAAATGTTTCGAGAGTTGGAGATGTTGGTTCGTGAGCAAGAAGAGTCGAGTACTGATCAGCTTTTACAGGAAATGGACGAGGAACTTCAAGAGGCCATTGATAATCCAACACCTGTTTTGGATTTAACACCAGCCAGTCAAAGACCCGCTGAAACAGAGACTCCCGTGGAAGATTTGGTCGATGAACTTGATCGCCGCTTGGGGGATGTGATGGAGAGTCAGGACAGTGACGAGAAAGCATCCGACCCTGTGTTTGTGACGATTCAGGGAGATAATCTTGTCATTGGCTCTGATGATTCTGAAGCGATCAATAAGTTGAAAGACTTGGTTCAGGCGATTGGAATGGCGATGCCTCCCGAGAAAAACTGGTCTTTGTTTTACCTTCAATCGACGGATGCCACAGAAGTGGCTTACATGCTCGAACAATTGATTCCAGATGCAAGCGTCTCGTCTTCCTCGGGGGGGAGTGATGGTTCATTCATGGGGAGCCTGATGGGGTTTGGTCAGCAGATGGCCGATGTTTCAGGATTGAGTTCGGCGGTCGAAAATTCAACGTCGTTACGCATCATCCCGGAATTGCGTTTAAACGCCTTGTTTGTGACGGGACCAAATTATTTGGTCGCTGAAGTCGAACAATTTTTGAAAGTTCTGGATGCTTCTGAGTTGCCGGACTCGTTACGTGATCGATTGCCGCGACAGATTCCAGTTGAGCACGCTGATGTGAATGAAGTCTTCAACATCGTGAGTGATATATATAAGGACTATCTGAGTTCTGGTCGGCAACAAGGTGGCAAAAACGGAGCAAATCCCTTTGCTGCCATATTGGGTGGTCAAGCTGGCGGGGATAGCGCACAAGAACTTTCCAAGTTGACTTTGGGAGTGGATGAACGAACGAGTCAGCTGATTGTCTCGGCGGGTGATTCGTTGTTCCGCGAAATTGAGCAGTTAGTCAGTTCGGTCGATCAATCGGCGAAAGACGCCAACAAAACAGTCCGAGTTGTTCGTTTGGAATCAGCCGATCCGATTCTGGTTCAGCAAACCTTACAGTCGTTATTGCCAAAAGTGAAAGTTACAGCGACGGGCACACAACGTAAAACCAACAATAGTAACAATGACCAGGGAAATCGTGACAACAAAAACGACGATTCTGATCGCCAAGCTGATCAAATGCGCAAAATGATGGAGCAACGAATGCGTGAACAGTCGCAACAAGGAGGTGCAGGTGGTCAGGATGCCGGTGCTCGATCTCGTCTCTTTTCTCCAGGTGGAAGTGGTCAAAGAGGCGGGACACGTGGAGGCCGCTGAGCTTCCACAAGTCACTCCCAAAGAATTCTCTCTCACTCTCCGAATAACGGATTTAGCAGGCTCATGCAGATCGATCAATTACTACTTCAGAAAGGCTTGGTTTCAGAGCAACAGCTCGATCTCGCGCAATCTCAACGCAACGGACATCGCCTCGATCAACAATTGATCGAGATGGGAGTCCTCTCCGAAGAAGACGCATTGCAAACATGGGCTGAGACACTGGGGATGGAATATGTCGATCTCCAGAAGACGGAGATTGATTTGGAGCTTCTGCGCGAGTTTCCGATGACGGTCATCTACCGTCATTCGGTCTTACCGTTTCGCCAGAATGCGGGCTTGGTTTACGTGGCGACCGGTGACCCATTCGATCTCGAATCACTAGATGAACTGTCCGCGATCAGTGGTCGAGAGCTGAAGCCGGTTCTCGCTCGAAAAACGGACGTCGTTGAGATGATTAAAACTCATCTTGGCGTTGGCGGCGATACCATCAATCAGTTGGTGTCTCAGCGTCAACAGGAAAATGGTGTCGAGTTACTGGAAGAGATCGACGAAGACATCGGAGAGATGGCTGGGGAAGCATTGGCCGCTTCCGTGATTCGGCTCGTGAATGAATTGTTGATTGAAGCCATCGATCAAGAGTCGAGTGACGTTCATATTGAACCGCATGAAAAAGGTTTGACGGTCCGCTTTCGCGTAGATGGGTTACTTCGAATTCAACCGATTCCTCCTGAGATTAACCACTTTGCCTCAGCCATAATCACTCGCTTAAAAATCATGTCTCATCTGAATATCGCCGAAAAGCGATTGCCGCAAGATGGACGTATCAAGTTACGAGTGAAGGGACGCGAAATTGACGTTCGGGTGTCGATTATTCCCATGATTTTCGGGGAAGGGATCGTCATGCGTTTGCTTGATAAAGAACGCATGGTGTTTAATCTCGCCAATGTCGGTATGCCTACCGAAATTAGTACGCCGTTCAAAAATCTGATTAGTCAGCCTCACGGAATTGTGCTCGTGACAGGGCCTACGGGAAGTGGTAAATCCAGTACGCTATATAGTGCGTTGAATGAGATTAAAGATCCCAAAACAAAAATTATCACCGTTGAAGATCCTGTTGAATTTCAATCGACGGGCATTAGTCAGATTCAAGTTCACGCGAGGATAGGTTTGACCTTCGCAGCTGGCCTGAGAAGTATTTTGCGACACGACCCGGATATCATACTGATTGGTGAAATTCGAGATGGAGAAACAGCACAGTCCGCGATTCAGGCCTCTCTGACGGGACACCTTGTGTTCAGCACACTGCACACGAATGATGCTCCCGGCTCGATGACACGATTGATTGATATGGGAGTTGAGCCTTATCTGGTGGCCAGTACCGTTGAAGGGGTTCTCGCACAACGTTTGTTGCGTAAACTGTGTAACAAATGCAAAGTCCTCAATGAATGTCCTCGCGAAAAGTATCCCCACGACTTTCCCGCAGGTCAGGTCACAGAGATCTACAAAGAAGTGGGTTGTCGAGAATGCCGTGAGATTGGCTATTCCGGACGAACGGGGATTTTCGAATTGATGCAAATGGATGAAGAGATTCGTCACATGACTGTCAACAACGCCAGTACCGGCGCGATTCGTAGCCATGCTTTGAAGAATGGAATGGTGTCGTTGCGTCAATCCGGTTGGAACAAAGTTCTTGAAGGCGTGACCAGCATTGATGAAGTCTTGCGAATTAGTAAAGGAGAGTATTCCTGATTGATCCTCGCGAATGCACTGAAATGTGCATTCTGATGGTGTCAGGTTTTGATAGAGTCAAAACATATCATGCCCGAATTTCAGTACGATGCCCGACTCGCCTCGGGTCAACAAACTAGCGGAGTATTAACCGCTGCCAACGAACAGGATGCTCTGGGCATTCTTTCAAGTCGGCAGTTGTTTCCGCTGCGCGTGATGATGAGTGAAGAGTCGGTCAAGGCGGCGGCAAAATCTCAGAAGCGAGT
The DNA here is from genome assembly GCA_029243145.1 of Planctomycetaceae bacterium. Lineage (GTDB taxonomy): Bacteria > Planctomycetota > Planctomycetia > Planctomycetales > Planctomycetaceae > JABURQ01. Next base: position 34,388 of record JAQWSQ010000214.1, read on the forward strand.
CAGCAATAAATTGTTAACCGGTTTTTATACAAAACTGGCAGACTTATTGACGGCTGGTGTCCCACTTTTGCGTTCTTTGCAATTGATCATCGAACAAACCTCTCATTCCGGTTTAAAGTCGATCATTCAAGATATCAATGATCAAGTGGCAGACGGAACTCGTTTAGCCGAAGCGATGGCCAAACACCCTAAAACTTTCAATGATCTTGTGCTAAGTATGGTTCGCGCTGGTGAAGAAGGTGGATTTCTTGAAGATGTTCTTAAACGAGTCTCCTCGTTCAACGAGCATCAGGAAGAACTGAAGAGTCGTGTGGTGGGGGCCATGATTTATCCCTCGTTTCTGTGTCTGGCCGGTGCTTCGATTGTTACTGTAATGATGGTGGTTTTCGTCCCAAAGTTTGCTCCCATTTTTTCCCGTATGCAGGATCGTGGTGAGTTACCCATGGCGACCACGACGTTACTGGGTTTCAGTGAGTTTCTGCAATCTTATTGGCTGATTGCCATAATGGCATTGGTGGGGATCGGGGTTGCGGCACAGCGTTGGCTGGACACGGACAATGGTCGAGATAAATTTGACATGTTCCGGCTGAAGGCTTGGGGGATCGGCATTATTGTTAAAAATTTGGCCATTGCCAGATTCTGTCGGATTTTAGGGACTTTGCTGCACAACGGCGTGCCGATTTTGCAAGCGTTACGGATTGCCAAAGACGCGACCGGGAATCGAGTTTTGTCTGCGGCGATTGGGGAAGCTGCCGACAATGTTTCCAGCGGAAAGTCATTGGCCGAACCGTTGCGTGCGTCGGGGCAATTTCCTAAAGAGATTATGGAGATGATTTCTGTCGGCGAAGAAGCCAATAATCTGGAGCAGGTGCTCATCAATATCTCCGACAACCTAGAGCGTCAAACCAATCGTCAACTCGATATGTTAGTGAGAATGGTGGAGCCTTTGATGTTGCTGCTGATGGCCGTGATCGTTGTGTATATCATTTTCGCATTGTTGTATCCCGTACTGATGATGTCGGGACTGTCTTAATTCGGAATTGCCATGTTGGGTCGCTTAAAACTGAAATATGATCAATATCGCGAACGTCGCCAGTATGAAGACTGGTTGTCGAATGGTGAGGTTGTGTATCAACAAAATTTGAAGGGTGAGAGCAATGGTCCCGATGGAGTCTTTGATGCCCTGGAGTTTCGCAATGGTCTCCAATGGCATGTGAATGATCCTGGTTCTGCTGCTTACATATTTCAGGAGATGTTTATTCGAGGGGAGTACGACTTCCCCGAACTGTCGAGTGCAAAAACGATTTTGGATATCGGTTCAAACATTGGTTTGTTTTCCTGTTTCGCATCTCTGAAAAATCCACACGCCCAAATTCATTCGTTCGAACCCGATTTAGGGAACTACAAGGCGCTGGAAAAAAATCTTGAACAATTGGAAGCCAGTGTTCAGTTGAATCATACGGCGGTGGCCTCAGTCGCCGGAGAGTTGGAGTTCTTTTCGGCTGAGTTTGGGGGTTGGTCGTCTGCCTTTGGAGTATTGGGGGCAGAAAACGCGGAGTCTTACAAAGTCCCGGCGATTGTGCTGTCTGATTATCTGCAAGAGCATTCCATCGAATGCATTGACTTTATGAAAATCGATGTCGAAGGGAGTGAGTACGATATTTTGATCGGTGACAATCGGCTTTGGGAGACGGAGATCAAATGTTTGGTTGTCGAAATTGATCGAACTCCCCGTGATGAGCGTTATGCAGGCGTGGATTTACACGCCTACCTGAAAGAGAAGTTTGAATCAATCGAGTGTGCATCGCCCGATGCGCCTTATCCCGTTTATTTTTGTCGTCAGTCAAAACTGGCTGTCAAAAATTGAAACACTTATCAATTACGGAGTTTAGAGATGTACATTCGGAAGTCAAAGACACAGCAACAGAGTCGTCGTGGCGGTTTTACATTGCTCGAACTGTTGATCGTGCTGGGAATTATTCTCGCAATTGCCGCCATGGTGGTTCCGAACCTTCTCGGTCGGCAACAGGAAGCCAATATCAAACAGACGAAAATCAATATCGCTAACTTTGATCAGGCGACCAAGCAATATGCGGCCAGTCACAACGCCGAGTTCCCACAAGGTGGTCAAACTGATGTCGTTCAGATGTTGATGTCGGGCGAGTCTTCTGAAGGGCAAGTGATTCAGCCTTATCTCGAAGCCGTTCCCAAAGATGCGTGGGGGATTCCGTTGTTTTACGAGTACCCCAATACGAAAAACTCAGGGGGAGTCGATAAGCCGGCGATATGGTCATCCGGTCCTGACAAACAAAATCAGGATGGCGGTGGAGATGATATTACCAACTGGTCACAAACTGGTCTTTGATGTGGCCAATTCGATCTTGCCGGGCGTTATTTATTTGAGAGGTTCTGATGAGAAAGGTGAGTTCTGAGTCTCGGTCATCTCGATCCGGCTTCACTTTGTTTGAACTGTTATTAGTTCTCGGAGTGATGCTGCTGATTGCGGGGATCGTTTGGCCCAGAATGCTCGCCTTTTATCAAACTTCTGCTCTGAAAAATCACGGTCGTCGCGTTCATGAGACGATCTCAGCAACGCGAATTGCGGCCATTGATCACGGGATTGTGTATCAGTTCTTTTATGAGCCGCAAGGTCGTCACTATTTGATGGTGCCGAGCGAGCAAACTCCCGTTTCCGGGAAAACAGAAGACTCCGGTGAAACATTTGTGTTGCCCGCTCGGGCCGGGCAGGTTCCCGAAGAGTTTGTGTTCAAAGCGTCTAAGGGGGAAGAGGCAGGAAGTGTCAGCCTTTCTCCTGAATTGTTGAAGGATGTTCCTGAAGACCTGGATCTTTCTGGCGTCAATTGGTCGACTCCAGTCGTGTTTTATCCTGATGGCAGTGGCAGCAATGTGCGATTTGAATTGGAAGACGATCAGTCTCAATATGTCTCGTTCTCAGTCAGATCTCTGACCGGGACCGCATCTCTCTCGACCATCGCGAGGAGACAGCGATGAAACAGAACACCACACGCAAAGATAAGCCGCGGTCGGGGTTTACACTCTTCGAAGTGGTGATTGCCGTTGCGATTTTGCTCGGCTCGATCACAGCGCTGTTCCAACTATTGACTCTGGGTCATCGATCATTGACGCAGGCACAATTTCGGACCGATGCTGTGCTGTTGGCCGATTTGAAGATGAATGAAGCTGTCGCCGGTATAATCACTCTGCAATCCACCTCGGAAGATGAGTCTGAAGATTATCCGGGATGGTTATGGTCATTAACTGTGGACGACGCGGGGGTCGATGACCTATTGCAAGTCACCATAACAGTACGACGAGACGCAACCTCTGTCGCTGCTGAGCACGAGTATTCGGCAACACGATTCATCCGCGATCCGCAAATCTTCCTTGATGCCGCGTTGGGAGAAGAATCATGAAGCGATTCCAATTCCGATCTCGCCAGGTCAGCCGTCGAGGTATCAGTCTGCTCGAATTGCTCATTGCATTAGGCTTGGGGATATTACTCATCGGCTCAGTGGGGGCGACGTTAATTATTATCTTGCGGACGGAGGCGGCTGGACGACAAAAAATGGAACGCGCACAGCTCGTGCGTGCGCTTTATCTAAGAATGAGTGATGACTTGCGGGCGGTGACCTTTCTCGAAGAATTTGTCACTAACAAAGAGTCGAACGAACAATCGGCGGCAGAATCTGCTGATCAGGATGATCTTGAATCGGAACTTGGAATTGAAGACAGTGAAGAGTTTCTGTCTCCTTCAGAAGCCATTATGGAGAAAACGAATGGCCTCTACGGTGATGAATCGTCGTTCGTGATATTTATTCATCGTCCCGCACGTTTACCGGCTCGAATTGCCACAGGGGCATCACTCTCCGAGGAGGATGAAGTGATCGATTCCGTCACGGATAGCGGTTTGCGAACGGTCTCTTGGTATCTCAATGGAAGCTCTTCGATCGGTTCACTGGTAGGGGAGTCCGATGTGCCATCGACCTTGATCGATAATCTGGCATTTGATGACTCCGAATCGGGCGGCCTATCGCGATTGGAACAAGATGCGTTGGAAGTGAATTTCTCAGAAGATGTGACCGATATTCTCGGAATTCAGGCCGAGTTGTTAGCACCTGAAATTCTAATGGTCCAGTTTCGTTACTACGATGGCGCAGATTGGGTGTCCCAGTGGGATTCTGCGATTCAGGAACGTCTGCCGAGTGCCGTCGAAGTCACACTGACATTCAAGGAGATTGATGCGCAGGAAAATCGGCTACTGTTTGGAGAAGAATCGATTGCGTCAGAGAAGAGCACGATGCGATTTGTGGTCGCGTTGTCGATGGCTCCTCCACCATTAACGGAGGTGGACTTATGATAAATAAAATCGGGCGATCTAATCTCAAGCCGCACTCTCGACAAGGTTCTGCTTTGCTGGCGGTGTTGGTGATCGTCGCCATGTTGTCGCTTGCCGCTTATTCCTATTCGGAAGTCATGCTCTCGGAATACGAGGCGGCGATTCGAACGGAACGGATGACCGAATCTCGTTTGTTGGCCGATTCGGGTGTGGAATGGACAATGTCAGTTCTCAGCCTCACAAGTTCCGAAGAACCACCCGATCTGTTTAATAACCCGGAACAGTTTCACAAGATTCTCGTTCAATCAGCGACCGAAGAACGGCCAGCAGGATATTTTTCAGTGGTGGCTCCCGTCACCGGCTCGTCCTCTGAAACGGGAGTCCGCTTCGGATTACGCAATGAATCGGCGAAAATAAATCTGAACGCCTTGGCCAATAGTGGGCTTACAGAAGATGAACTTCGTTTTTTTCTGACGGGAATCCCCGCAATGACGGAATCGGTGGCAGATGCGATTCTGGACTGGATCGACGCCGATACCGAAGTTCGCCTTTACGGTGCCGAATCAGAAGTTTATGCCAATTTGTTCTCTTCCCGTACGCCCAAGAACGCTCCCTTGCTTTCTCTCGACGAACTGTTGGGAGTCGATGGAGTGACTGCATCTTTATTGTACGGCGAGGACACGAACCGTAATGGTTTACTCGACCCGAGTGAAGATGACGCAGGGGCTTCAGAACCCTTTGATAATGCGGATGGTGTCCTTGATGCCGGTTGGTCAGACTATTTGACGGTGACATCACGCGAGAACAATCTGCGACTCGATGACAGTCCCAAAATTCCGCTGAATACAAATACTCTGACAGACCTCTACGATCAACTGGATGAGGAGTTTGGTGAGCAAGTGGCGACATTTGTGGTCGCCTATCGAATCTTTGGTCCTTCCAATCGCGATGAATTTGATGTCACGCCGACAGGTCTGTCTGGGGGTGATTCGACAGAACTCTCCCTCGATGATCAACAACTTCTGGATGAACTTGCAGAAGGAATTGCCGACTCTATTGAAAATGGAGGGTCGGTGACTCGAAACGGCATGGACCTCTCTAAAGGGGGCAAGTATGTAATTCGTTCGCTTTATGACTTGATTGGTGCCGAAGTGGAAGCCGACATGGAAGGTGGAGAGCAACTTCTCATCAGCCCCTGGAGTAGTGATGCTGGTTCGCTATTAACCGCCTTTCCGATTATGGACGAAGCGTTTGGCGTTTCTGAAAATCCCACCATTGAGGGGCGAATTAACATTAACGAAGCGCGATTCGAAACGTTAATGGGAATCCCGACAATGTCGGAGGAGACGGCGTCTGCCATTGTTTCCGCAGCCAGTCAGATGTCGGTTGGAAATCCGAACCCGGATTTGGTGGCAACACGGTCAACCAATAGCTGGATTCTGGCCGAAGGGATTGTTGACCTGGAAACCATGAGGCAACTCGATCCTTTCATCACCGCAGGAGGCGATATCCTGACAGCACAAGTGGTCGGCTATTTTGGGAGAACAGGAATATCTACCAGATTGCAGGTGACGATTGATGCTTCCGTCTCTCCTCCCAAACTTCTCTCGATCAGTGATTATTCGCGATTGGGACCGGGGTATTCGCTCTATGACTGGCAACAGGAGCTGAATGAGTGAGTCGGATATGGATTATGCCGATTAAGAACGAAGCAAATCCCTGTTCAACTCTGATCGGCGATACTTAACAGTCAGTTCGGTGTTAAAATAGAATAACCGTTTCTCTTACGAGACAGCAACTTATGGCAGATACCCTGATTCTTAACTGGTCCAGACAAGGCGTGGTCGCCCTTTCGGCATCAACGAGTGGGCAGTCTGTGCGCGTCCGCAGTGCTGCCGAAATGGCGTGGTCCGAAACGGCCACTCCTCAAAAATCCCGCAAAGCCGCAGGTGAGTCTCTCAAGGCATTCCTGCGCCAAGCGGGAATGCAGGCCGATTCCGCGCTGGTTTGTTTGCCCCGAGAACAAGCCGTGATTCACTCTTTAGATGTACCTCGTGTCCCCGAAGAAGAGTTGGCTGAGCTGGTTCATTTGCAAGCCGCCACTAAGTCATCGCAACCTGTCGAACAATTGATGATCGATTTTTTACCGCAACCGGTTCGGTCGGATCGCGAATTGGGTTCGGTTTTGGCGGCGACATTGTCGCGTCCGACGGGCGATGCGATTCGAAGAACTTTGGAAGCTGCCGACATCGAACTTTCAGGAATCGGACTTTCCAGTGTTGGTCTGGCGGAAATGAGTCACGCTTTTCATCCGGTGAAATCGGGACAGGTGCTGGTCGCAGCTTGTCTACATGAATCTCGACTGGACATTACCTTGGCACGTGATAATGTCATTCAGATGATGCAGACCTCGACATTGGCAGAAGTGAATAGCGAGGGTGTTGCCGCTGAGTTAAGACGAATAATGTTCGCCGCGCAGCAGTCGATGGGCGAGTTCACCGTTGGACATTCCGTCTTGTTTGTTTCGCCGGAATCGATGACGTCTCTTACTGATTTGCGTTCGTTAGCGGTGGATGATTTGACGATTATGACGTTGGCAGATTTGCCACAAGTGAAACTTGCCGAGCCGCTTCCAAAGTCGTTGGATTCGTCTCGATTAGTCGCCTCGCTGGGGCTGTTACTGAATCGTTCGCAGAAAACGTTTCCCGGAATCGATTTTCAACATCCTCGACAAAAGTTGATTGCCAAAGATGATTCGCGACGGAAGATGGCGGTTTATGCCGCCGGTGCATTGACTCTGCTTTCGTTAGGATACTATCAATTCCATACTTATTCCCGCAGTCTCGATTCGCAAATTTCTCAGTTGCAACTCGATGAATCGACCTTGAAGTCAGGGTTGGCTGTGGGGAAACCTGTGCTGGAATCTGATGTGCAATTGCAAGAGTGGCTGGCTCGTGATGTCCACATGTTGCAAGAACTCGATCGTATTCAGCGGACACTTCCCGGAACTCAGACAACCTATTTGAATGACTTTCAATTTGATGTGGCTTTAGGGAAAAGTCTGGCCAAAGTCCGTGCGGAGGGACAGGCCACAAACCGGAATGCTGTGGAAGAAATCTACGGAGATTTCAATGCGGCTGGTTTTCATGTGACTCCAGCAGCGATCAACAGTGGACGCAGAGACTCTGAATACC
>JAQWSQ010000019.1 GCA_029243145.1 Planctomycetaceae bacterium
GTTTGTAATTGCTCGGTCAACATATCGTAATCAGTCGCGTCGTAAGTGGGAACAAGATCGTAGCTTTGCCGAATGAGTGATTGCACGCCGTTCTGTCCCCGGACGGGTGGAATCCAGCGTTCGATTTTATTGGATCCCACCAACATGCCGACGGTATCTCCTTGTCTGAGAGCGATATAACTCAGCAGTATGACGGCGTTGAGCGCGCGGTCGAAATGAGTGATGCCGTCATGCTCGTTACACATCGAGCGTCCCGAGTCGAGAACAAACAGCAGATTTTGATTTTTCTCAACGACATATTCCCGACTGATCAATGTGTTATGCCGGGCGGTTGCTTTCCAGTCGATACTGCGATATTCGTCTTCTCGCCGGTATTCTCGCAAACGATCAAATTCGCTTCCTCGACCTTTCAGCCTAGATAATCGCACGCCGGCTTCAGCGAGCCGATTCATGCGTGCGAGTAGTTCGACGCCGCGGACAGCTTGTATATCAGGATAGATTTTCACTTCTTGGGGGAGATCTACTTCCAGAGTCATATCCCACAATCCGAAACGACTCACAATTTGTAGGAAGACCGTACCGAAATGATTCTTCCCGCGATGATAGGGCGTGACCAGATAGGTTTGCGAGTGAACTTTGTCCGGTAGCAAAGTTTGCGTGAATGGTAAGTCTTCGAAGTCACAGGGAGCGGGGGGCTCATCGTGGACTCTCAATGTGACTTTGGTGGCATTCCGATTCCGCAAAAATATCTGGACCGGATTATTGGCACCCACGCTGAGAATATCGTTCGCTTGACGCTGCACATCGATTTTGCGAGGAGAGGGTGACAACACAAGATCGATCAACGAAAAAATCATCAAACCGGCACTGCCGAAGATTCCGATCACTCGTGCCGGCGGCCACCAGATCCCTAAAATCAATGGAATCAAGAACACCGTCATTAATCCGATGAGCCTGGCTCTCGGCATCATTGGCGGGGTGCCTCCACTGAATCGAGAATTTCTCGGATTACGTCTTCGACATTCACCCCTTCAATTTCTGATTCCGGCTTCAATCGTAAGCGATGTCGAAGTACCCAGGGAGAAAGCTCTTTAATGTCGTCCGGGATGACGAAATCACGTCCTCGACACGCCGCCAATGATCGTGCGGCAATCAATAAGTTCACTCCTGCTCTGGGACTGGCTCCCACTTCGATGGAATGCCAAGAGCGAGTTTTATGAACGATGGACGTGATATAGTTGATGACTTGAGGCTCGATGATGACCTGTTTCACGGCAAGCTGAATCGCCTTGATGGTTTCACCGTCCAAGACCGACGAGAGACCGAAATTGCCAAGTTCTCGACTGTCCTTCCCCGATGCGAAAATACCAAGGATGTCGTTCTCTTGCTCTTGCGTGGGATAATCGACAATGAGCTTGAACATGAAGCGGTCGAGTTGAGCCTCGGGGAGCGGATATGTTCCCTCTTGCTCTAACGGGTTTTGTGTGGCAATGGTGATGAACGGAGGATCGAGCGGATAGGTGACACCATCAACGGTGACCTGTCGTTCTTGCATCGCTTCGAGCAGTGCTGATTGAGTCTTCGCAGGAGCACGATTAATTTCATCCGCCAATAAGAGATTTGTAAATAAGGGGCCAGGATTGAAATTGAATTCGTTCTCTTTCATATCGAAGATCGAGTGCCCGGTGATATCGGAGGGCATCAGATCGGGAGTGAACTGAATGCGGCGAAATTCACAGGAAAGGACGCGGCTGAGCGTATTCACGAGGAGAGTCTTACCGAGTCCGGGAACACCTTCGATTAACACATTTCCTTCGGAAAGCAGCGCAACCAACACCGCTTCCACAAGTTCTTCCTGGCCGACAATGACTTTGGCGATTTCAGCCAAGGACTGCTCAAAGCGGGTTTCAATCTGAGAGAGTTCCATAAGTATCGAAAGTGTCCAACTCGGGGTAGAGCATATTGAAAATGAGGCGAGGGTCATTCTAAGCGGGCGAACGACTCGAATCGAGACACAATTCTATACTTCCTGGTGGTGTTTACAGGCAAATTTCACTTGGATTGATCGATTTTTCATTTTCTCCAGATCCTCCTGTTGAGTTCCAGTCGTTGAGAGTTAATGATTGAAGAAAGCGCGTCTCTTTCGGTAGGGAGGCGATCTTCTCGGGCCTTCTTACTCACTCACGCCGACCCGGAGTCGTTTGATCATGCCGTTGCGATGTTTCAACTTGATTCTCTGCCTGATTCTTCTTGTCTCTCCTTGCGCGTTTGCACAATCGGAGACACTTTTCCAGAACACTGAGACGCAGGAAGCCCCCCCAACAAAACCCCTCCCAAAATCCATCAAACCCAACATTGTCGTCATTTTGGCAGACGATCTCGGGTTTTCCGATTTAGGATGTTATGGCAGTCAAGTCGAGACACCCAATCTCGACACATTAGCCAACAATGGGCTTCGCTATGCCCAGTTTTACAACACCGCCCGGTGTTGGCCGACAAGAGCCGCGTTGTTGACGGGTTACTACCCACAACAAATTGGTATGGATCCGCCTCAGAAAACGCTGCCTCAATGGACGCGGATGTTACCTCACTACCTGAAGACTGCCGGTTACCGCAGTTATCATTCAGGGAAATGGCACGTCCGAGCGGCTGAAGATGTCGTGGCTCAAGGGGGCTTTGATCGGTCTTACAAGATCTCAGATCAGGACCGCTTCTTTTCTCCCCGTAGTGTTTCACTGGATGACAAAAATCAGCCACCTGTTGAAAACGATGGTAGTTTTTATGCAACGGAAGCCATCGGCGAGTATGGAATCAAGTTTCTGAGTCAGCATCAGGAAGACCATGCCGACAAACCATTCTTCTTGTATCTCGCCTTCACTTCACCTCACTTTCCGCTGCATGCTTTGCAGGAGGATGTCCAGAAGTACAAAGAAACATTTCGCGATGGATGGGACATCCATCGCGAAAAACGACTCAAGTTTCTTAAGGAAAGTGGGTTGCTACCCAATGCCGAACTCTCTGCCTTAGAATCTGAAACATTTCCTCGCTGGAATCTCACCGCGGAAAAGTTGATAGAAGTCATCGGTAAAGGAGAAGTTCCGACAGCAGTCGCTTGGGAGACACTCACCGACGAGCAGAAAGAATTTCAAGCTCTGAAAATGGCCATTCATGCAGCCATGATTGACCGTATGGATCAAGCCATCGGATTGGTCATCAAGCAATTGACGGCAATGAACGCTCTTGATAACACGCTGATTCTGTTTTGTTCCGATAACGGTGCTTCTGCCGAACAGATCATTCGAGGTAACTTGCATGATCCTAAAGCCATCCCCGGATCGGCAAAATCTTATTTGTGCCTTGGACCCGGTTGGTCAACCGCCGCCAATACTCCCTTCCGCCGACATAAATCCTGGGTGCATGAAGGAGGAATTTCGACTCCGCTCATCGTGCATTGGCCGAAACAAATTCAATCTTCGGGAGAAATTCGACAGTCACTCGGGCATGTGATTGACATTGTACCGACTATTCTCGATGTTGCCGGCGTCCCCTGGAATGAAAAATGGAACGGAACGACGGCTCCTTCGCTGGCCGGAAAAAGTTTGGTCCCTTCATTTGCCAAAAATGTCCCTATTGAACGCGAATATCTTTACTTCAGCCACGATGGCCACCACGCGCTGCGACAAGGTGATTGGAAAGTCGTTTCTGCGGATGACAACACCGTGGACTGGACGCTCTATAATATTGCCGAGGATCGGGACGAATCCAATAACTTGACCCCATTGAATCGCGAACAGATGACCAAAATGCAACTCCTTTGGAATCAAATTAACCGAGACATGCGCGCTCAAGCCACTCAGGATTGAAGCATCACCAATTGCAGTAGCTGCGATGAATCTCACACAATTAACGCGGTTGTTTCATCAAATCCGGCCAAGAGATTGAAGTTTTGCACGGCGACTCCCGCAGCACCTTTGATCAGATTGTCGAGTGCCGCCAACACAATCAGTTGGTCACGATTGAATCGAACGGTGATGTCGATGTAGTTCGTTTGAGTCACATCCTTGGTTCTCGGTAAATGATCGACGATCCGAACGAACGGGCTGTCTGCGTAGAAATCACGATAGAGTTCTAACAATTTATCTTGAGTGGTCGACTCTTTCAGTTGTGGATAAATCGTACAAAGAATTCCTCGATCCATCGGGATCAGATGTGGCGTGAACGTCACCGCAACATCGCTATCCGAAACATCGGAGAGAATTTGTTCAATTTCTGGTTGATGTCGATGAGTCCCCACACCGTAGGCCGAAAGACTCTCATTGCACTCAGCAAACAAAGTGCCCAGCTTAGGACTGCGACCCGCTCCTGAAACACCACTCTTGGCATCGATGATGATCCCGGTTGATTCGATAAGGTTGTGTTTCACCAGTGGAGTCAGCGCGAGAATCGATGTGCTTGTGTAGCAGCCAGGGTTGGCGACAAGATCGTTGCCAGGAATTTTGTCACGATATAGTTCCGGCAAACCGTACACGGTGTCTCCCAAGCGAGTGGGGTCAGTATGCACGTGACCGTACCACTTTTCATAGACGGCCGGATCAGTCAGTCGATAATCGGCTGACAAATCAATCACTCTGGCGCCGCCTGCGAGTAAATCGGGGACCGCCGTCATGCTGGCAACGTGTGGCAACGCGCAGAAAACGTAATCGCAACGCTGACCGACTTCCTCAGCGGACAGATTTTCGCAATTCAGGTCGAGACGACCATGAAGCGATGGATGAATTTCATGAATCGGTGGATTGCCTTCTTGCCGAGTTGTGGCGGCGACAATCTCAACCTTCGGATTTCGCAACAAGATGCGAATCAGTTCGTAGGCCGTGTATCCGGTGGCACCGAGGATTCCGACTTTGAGCATGGTTGGTCCGTATGGTTCTTATTGAAATTGTATTTTACTGAATCAACGTCCGTAGCATCGTTAAGACACCATCGAATTCTAATTGTTCGCATCATCCCACCGATTGTGGTTCGCGGCGTGTCATGCCGGTCCATAATTGTTCCAGCAACGTAATGTCGAACGAGGTGGGTGGACGTGAAGAATACAGGATACGGGAATGCGCTGTCGTGAGAAACCGTATCGACTCTGCCAGATTTGGAAATTGTCTGGTAACTTCGTGACCGACTTCCGTCGCCGTGATTTCCTCACCGGTATCGATGCCTGATTCCCGAGCAAATGCCCGGAAGGCTTCTTCCGAATAGAGCACCAGAGCATCGGGCGACATACGGTGTGCCAAGCCGGTTGTGAACGGGTTTTCGTATTCGGCAAACGATTTAACGGCAGGCCCGATGTCGAGAGGCGATTCTACACCATCGTCCAATTTTTTCTGTTTCTTCTTTTTCCCAGCGAATAGTTTGGCCCAGAAATTGGCGATGGATTGAAAGAATTCACGAGCTCCCGCGGCAAGATCGTGACGGTTCTTCCACAAGGCCCAGAGAATCACCAACCCGAACACGACATACATAATCCATTTCAATGCAGAAGCAAATTGTGGGATTTTTGAGGAAGGAGACTTTGCTGACGAGGATGAAGAGTCGGACTGTTTCTTCCCCTCCTTGCCTTCTTGTTGTTTTTCAGAATTTGCGGCTTGTTGTTTTTTCTGATCCTGTTGTTCTTTCTTCTCGGCTGTCTCATTTTCTTGTGATTGTTGATCCTGCTCGCCTTTTTCGGACTTCCCTTTCTGATCAGATTCACCCGGTTTCTTGCCGTCACCTTCCGAGTCAGTCGGTTTTCCTTCGTCAGACATTTTGTCGCCTGGGTCTTCAGAATTCTCGTCGACTGTCCCTGCTCGTCGTCCCTCTCCTTCACCGGCATCATTGCTGCTGAGAGCAACATTTGACGCGGATTGATCTTTCGTAAAACGATCGAGCAAGGCAGTCACCGACGTTCCCGAATGAGGTCGCGGAATCAACATACAAAGTCCCAACACCAGCAACATGATGAACACCCCCGAACTGATCCAGGCAGCCGTGATACTGGTTGGCATTTTGATACGCCGTTGACGCAGATATCGTCTCAATCCCAAAAAACTGGTGGTCAGAAAAAGCCCCAGTGCGGAAGCCACATAGACCCACAAGAATAGAAATCCTTCTCGAACAGATCCCTCTGCTGGTGGCAGAAACGCTTGCCCGATTCCAAACAAGGGGAGTGCTGCCAATGAAAAGTAAACCACCCAGACTCCGGGAGAACGTGCTTTCTCAGGGGACGCCGGCATTTCTGCGGGGTCGAGTGTTTGGCCAGAGACTTGAGTGTCGTCCGCCTCTCCGAGTAGTTGTTCGCGCCGCAGTCGTCGCTTTCGCTGTTTTTCGGATTCGGCAGGTTCTTCCTCTGCATAGTCAGGCGGAGCATCCATTCCCGATTGCTGTAAGAGCCCCCCGGAAGTCACCTCAACCGAATCAAGGACGGTGCAATCCCAAGTCAGTTTATTAACGCACCACCAAATCACAACCATGAGCACAATGATCCCCACAATGTACTCTTCCAAAAACCGAAACGCGAAAACAGTACAAGCGAGAGCCAAGGCCCCTGCGTACATCGAGGCATGCGCTTTCCCGAATTCAATTCCGATGCGTGAGATCAACACGGTCGCGAAGACAAACCAACCCAGCATCCAGCGAACACGTCCTTGAAACTGACCGTCATAACTCACTTCTTGCAAAAAGAAGACGAGACTCCCAACCAGTAGCATGATCAGAGCAGGGCTGATCGCGATGGCAAGATAGTCGGCGGTCGATTGTTCAACTCGTCTGCGAGCCATGATTGGTAATCTTCATTCAGTGCGAAATCTCCATTTCGTATTCTAACGACAAGCAGCAGGGAAGTGCTGGGAAAATCGGCAAAACACGGCTTAAATCCTTGAGCCAGGATCTCTTTGACGACGAAGGGTAAAGAGAAACACGTTGACATTATATGTGCCATAAACCACAATTGATGAGTTCGCGTCAGCGGGCTCCCTCCTTTTTTGAACCCACCTCAGACGGTTTCCCATGCCTCGTCAGAAACCAAACTTATCAAGCACACAGAATACCTGCGCCGATTTTCGTAGCTCATTACAATTTCCACGTCGATCAATTCTGCAAGCAGGAATGATCGGTGGGTTGTCACTGCCGACTTTGTTGTCCCAATCGACGTCAGCCGATAGCGGTATTTCATTACCAGGTTTTGGCAAAGCGAAACGCTGTATCTTTCTTTTCATGTGGGGTGGTCCAAGCCACATCGATACTCTCGATCCCAAACCCAATGCCCCGGCTGAAGTCCGTGGAGAGTTTGCCACTATCGACACCAATGTTCCCGGCATCCAGTTGAGTGAGCATTTTCGGAGAACCGCACAACAATGCGACAAGCTGGCAGTGGTCCGCTCGCTCACGCATTCAGATCCCTCTCATCTGGCAAGCGGGCATTGTACGTTGACGGGACACATTGCCCCGGTTCCCAATAGTGATGCCGAGCCTCCCAGTGAACGCGACACGCCGCATATTGGCTCGGTGATCTCAAAGCTCAATCACCAGACTTCGGCGATGCCAGACTTTGTGACGCTTCCTTGGAAAGCCTATCACCCGGCCGCACCGGGAGGTCAATCACCCGGCCAGACCGGAGGATGGTTGGGTCGCCAATACGACCCTTTGTTGATTACCGGTAATCCGGCCGAGCCGAACTGGAAAGTTCCCGCACTCAACTTGATTGATGGGGTCGATACGAACCGACTCAACAATCGACGCAGCCTGCTTCAGAGCATTGATCGTCAACGGATGTCGTTGGACGAATATGCAGACGTCCGTAGTGTCAGTGGCCAACAAGAACGAGCGTTTGGGTTATTAACGTCTCCCAATGTGCGACAGGCTTTTGATCTCTCTCAAGAGCCCGACGCTGTTCGTGATCGATATGGTCGAAACACTCATGGCCAATGTGTCTTAATGGCGAGACGATTGGTGGAGTCGGGAGTTTCTCTTGTGTCCGTCAACTGGCACAATGACGGGCAATCCTTCTGGGATACGCACGGCAATAATTTTCCACGACTCAAAAATGATCTGATCCCTCCCGCCGATCAAGCGCTGGCCACGTTGCTCGCCGATCTGGAAGAACGTGGATTACTGGAGGAAACTCTGGTGTGTTGGGTGGGGGAATTTGGTCGGTCGCCGAGAGTCGAAAATGGTGGGCGACAACATTATCCCCAATGCTATAGCGGCTTGTTTGCAGGCGGTGGAATTGCTGGCGGTCAGATTTACGGAAAGTCTGATGCCCAAGGGACACAACCGATCCTCAACCCGGTTTCACCTCAAGACTATGCCGCCACTGTCTATCATAGCTTGGGTGTCCCCCACGATCTGGCTTTGAAAGATCCAGCGAATCGTCCACATCCCGTCTACGGTGGCAATCCGCTTATTGATCTCTTCCACGTCTCTTAATTACTGATTCCTAGAAAATTCAGGTTCATCCGGGAACTGTGTATTCATCCTGACGACTGATGACTGTTTCAACGGATTACTTTTTAAGCCGTGAAATCAGCTTCGGTGTGACTCGTTCAAATGCCCGCGCGCGATGGCTGAGGTGTTTTTTAACAATCGGTGCGAGTTCGCCGAACGTCTTGTGCAACTCGACAATTGTGAAATACGGATCGTAGCCGAAACCATTCTCGCCGCGAGGTTCCGTCCCGATGCGTCCGCGACAGGTCGCTTCTTCTGTCAATACGACGTTTCCTGTCGGATCAGAAACTGCCAACGAACAGACATATTGCGAGCCTCGTTTGAGAGTCGTCACGCCGTCCATTTCTTCCAACAACTTTGCATTATTCTTCTCGTCGGTCGCGTCGGGTCCGCTGTACCGGGCGGAATAGATTCCCGGTCGCCCATCGAGTGCATCAACCATCAAGCCACTATCTTCTCCCAACGTCCACTGATTCAGGTGTTGGGAAATCTCGACTGCTTTCAACGCAGCATTTTCAGCAAAGGTTTCACCTGTTTCTTCCACTTCGGGAACATCGTCAAATTCTGCGAGACTTAAAACTTCAATGCCATGCGGTTCCAGCAAACCGCGAATTTCGCGCAGTTTGCCCGCGTTTCGCGTCGCAATGACAAGAGAAGGTGCAGCCGACATGTTATCTCAACCTTTTTTGTCTTGCTGCTTTTGTGTTCTGGCCCACGAATCTCTCAAAGAGACGGTCCGATTGAAGACCGGTGTCTCGCTGGTGGAGTCTTGCGGATCGACACAAAAATAACCAAGTCGTTCGAATTGATAATTGTCACCCGCTTTCGCTTCCGCCAACGATGGTTCCAGTTTGGCGTTTGTGATGACCGTTAATGAATCCGGATTGAGATTATCTTTCCAATCGCCCCCCTCCGGCACTTTGCTGGGGTCTTCTTCTGAGAAGAGATGATCGTAAACACGCACTTCGGCTTCGAGTGCATGAGTGGCCGAAACCCAATGTAATGTCCCTTTGACTTTCCGACCATCAGGTGCATTGCCGCCACGAGTTGCCGGGTCATACGTGCAATGCAATTCGGTCACATTTCCTGCGTCGTCTTTCACGAAGTCGTTACAAGTGATAAAGTAGGCGTATCTCAGACGTACTTCACGACCCGGACCCAATCGGAAGAATTTCTTCGGCGGGTCTTCCATAAAGTCGTCCCGCTCGATGTAAAGTTCCTTTGCAAACGGCACTTGCCGAACTCCGTCCTCGGGATTCTCCGGGTTATTGACGGCTTCCAAAAAGTTCTCGGGAGCATCATCAGGGTAGTTGGTGATGACCACTTTCAACGGATCGAGCACTCCCATACGCCGTTCGGCTGTTTTATTCAATTCGTCTCGCAGACTGTTTTCCAGACGAGCCAAATCGGTGACGCCATTAAATTTTGTGACACCCGTGTCGTTGCAGAAACGACGAATCGATGCTGCTGTGAAGCCGCGTCGGCGGTATCCACTGATGGTCGGCATGCGGGGATCGTCCCAACCATTGACATGACCTTCTTGCACCAATTCCAACAATTTGCGTTTGCTGGTGACGGTATAGGTCAAATTCAATCTGGCGAATTCGATTTGTTGTGGAGCGAAGAGCCCCAGCTTCTCAATGTACCAATCATACAACGGGCGATGGTTCTCAAATTCCAACGTGCAGATCGAATGCGTGATCCCTTCCAGTGAATCGGACTGGCCATGGGCGAAATCGTACATCGGATAAATCGACCATTCATCGCCGGTCCGATGATGTGACGCATTAAAAATTCGATACATCACCGGGTCGCGCAGATTCATATTGGCCGAAGCCAAATCGATCTTCGCTCGTAATACGTGTTCGCCATCCTTAAACTCACCGTTCTTCATTCGTTCAAACAAATCCAGATTTTCTTCCACGGTTCGTTCACGATGAGGGCTTGGGGTTCCCGGTTTGGTGACCGTCCCGCGCAACTCGCGAATTTCCTCAAGCGTACAGGAATCAACGTAAGCGTCGCCTTGCCGAATCAATTGCACCGCCCAGTCATATAACTGACCGTAGTAATCCGATGTATAAAACAGTCGATCTTCCCAGTCAAATCCCAGCCAGCGAACATCTTCCATGATCGAATTAACGTACTCGGTCTCTTCTTTTGTAGGGTTCGTATCATCGAAGCGCAAATTGCATTTACCGCCGTATTGCTCGGCCAATCCAAAATTCAGGCAGATTGATTTGGCGTGCCCGATGTGCAGATAGCCGTTCGGTTCGGGAGGAAATCGCGTGTGTACACGCGCGTCATGCTTGCCGGCCGCACGATCATTATTGAAGATTTCTTCGATGAAATTGACGGAAGGTTTTTTGTCCGCGGTTTCGTCCATGATGTGATCTGTCTGAAGGAACGGTGCCATTGATGAGTAAGAGAACGATGTCTATGACCAGACACTATGCTCCTGGAAGACGTTCATCCTCCCGAAATTGTGGGAATACGTCAACGGTGCGTAAAAGACTCGGATGATGGCGGACGATCAAGCTGCTTAAGCAATCCAATCTTTGATCACTTTGCCGCCCACATCGGTCAAGCGATAATCGCGGCCTTGGAACCGGTGAGTCAGTTTGAGGTGATCCATGCCGAATCGATTCAGCATGGTGGCATGCAGGTCATTAATGTGAACCGGATTCTCGGTCACATTCCAACCAATTTCATCGGTGGCTCCGTAAACCTGTCCTCCTTTGAGCCCTCCACCCGCCATCGCCATGCTAAACGAATAAGGGTGATGATCGCGACCTGTGCCGACTTCCTTCTTTCCGCTGCGATTTTCACCCAACGGCGTGCGTCCGAACTCAGTTCCCCAGACCACCATAGTGGAGTCGAGTAATCCACGTTCTTTCAAATCCTTGATGAGAGCCGCAATGGGCTGATCGACACACCCGGCATTGTAAGGCAGTTCGTTGGGAATATTACTGTGATGGTCCCATGACGCATAGATAATATTGATGAACCGAACTCCCCGTTCGACCATCCGTCGTGCTAACAGGCAATTGCGAGCAAAACTCTCATAGGTGTTTCCCTTCTTACCCCGCCCGCTGAAGTTTTCTGATTCTTTGCGATTGAGACCATACGCTTCGACCGTGTCTTTGGATTCACTCGAAAGATCTATCAACTCGGGAGCCGCCGTCTGCATGCGATATGCGAGTTCGTAAGAAGCGATGCGCGCGGCGATTTCTGGATCACGGACTTCGCTGAACCGCTGCTGGTTGACATTGCGGAGAACATCGAGACCTTCTCGTTGCAATTGCGGTGGGATGCCGCTGGGGTTAGAGAGATTCAGCACTGGTTCCCCCTGATTCCGAAACAGGACGCCGGCATAAGTCGAGGGTAGAAACCCCGATTGCCATAATGTCGCGCCCCCCGAAGAACCACGACCGCTGTTGAGAACCACATAACCGGGCAGATTCTGTGATTCGCTTCCCAAGCCGTAGGTTAACCACGACCCCATCGTCGGCAGGCCGAATGTTCCCCGTCCGCACTGCATCATCAATTGGCCAGGGTGATGATTGAATTGCTCGGAATGCAACGAGCGAACGAGCAGCAGATCATCGGCAACACTGCCCATATGTGGCAGGAGTTCCGAAAGCTCCATGCCGCATTCGCCATGCTTCTGAAACTCGAACGGCGATCCTTGCAGTAGGGCTTTATCTTTTTTGATGAACGCAAACCGCACTTTTTCGAGCATCGATTCGGGCAGAGGTTGGCCGTGACGTTCTTTCAAGACAGGCTTAGGATCGAACAAATCGATGTGCGAGGGAGCACCCGCCATGAAAATAAAGATGCACGCCTTCGCCTCTGGATCGAAATGGGCATCGCGAGGAGCGAGCGGATTGACAACATCTCCGACCTCTTCAGCTCCGGCAGGATTCATCAAACCGTCTTGAGTTAGCATCGCACCAAGAGCCGCCATCCCGAGACCGCTGGCCGTGGTATTGAGGAACTCACGACGGGTATGCGTCGCGTATTGATCGATCAGGTGTTGTTGTTGGTTCATAATAATTAATCTCTCACGATGAATTCATCGAGGTTCATGATCATTCGCATGGTGGTGATCCAAGCGGCGTTCTCAGCGGAATCCGTTCCCTCAACAGCATGCCGACTTGTCAATAACTTCGCATCTTCGACGTTTGCCAGGTAATACTCACGAGCCGAGTTGAGTAGCTGTTCGAAAGACTGAATTTCTTCAGCAGTCGGAACACGAGCAATGCAGAGGCGTAAGGCGTGGGTCAGTTTGTTGGAGTCTGACGATCCGCCTTCAATGAGGACGCGATTTGCTAAAGCCTGAGCAGCCTCCGTGAAGGTGTCGTTATTTAAGGTGACGAGTGCCTGCAAAGGTGTGTTGCTAGATTCGCGGTCGAGTCGTGTGGTATTAGAATCGGGACAATCAAAACTAATAAGGTTGGGGTGTGGAGATGTCCGCTTGAAGAATGTGTACATACCGCGACGATACTTATCCTCGCCCTTGCTGGTCTTCCAACTAAAGTTGTTTGCATAACTCAACTCGGCCACGCCGGGCGGCAAGGGGGGAAAGACACTTGGCCCGCCGACCTTTTCAGAGAGTAGCCCACTCGCAGCCAGATGCAAATCACGAACAATCTCGGCTTCGGCCCTCAAGCGATTTTGACGAGCGAATAGTTGGTTTGTCGGATCGAGTTCCTGTAAATCCAGGCGATGGTGGGACGATTGTCGATAGGTGGCACTGTTGACGATGAGACGGATGAGAGACTTTCTGCTCCAATCCATCTCGCGAGGGTAAGTCCAGGCGAGCCAATCGAGTAACTGGGGATGGGTGGGTTGGTCGCCACGGACTCCAAAATCATTGACGGTCGGCACAATGCCCCGTCCGAACAGATGCGCCCACAGTTGATTGGCGCTGACTCGAGGCGTGAGGGGATGTTGAGGATCGACGAGCCAATTGGCCAAGTCGAGCCGATCAGCCGGCTGTCCTTCTTGTCGAGAAATCAGCGGATGATGTTCTTCAATGACGGCAATCGCATCTGATCGCACTTCTTCCGCAGGTTGGAGGAAGTCGCCCCGATGCAAAATGTTGGTTTGTCGCTTGGCGGCCGCCATCACACGAACCGTTAAAACGGGTTCCACGGGTGTTTGCTTTTTGAGTTCTGCTAACCGCGTTGCGAATTTCTTTCCTGAGTCATCCAAAGATGCGACATATTCACGAATGATCTTCAGCATGGCTGCGGAACGTTTATCAACGGGAACTTTGACCGCTTTGGCAACTTCAGGAGGCAACGCTTTGAAGGGATCAAAACCAGTCATTGTCGAAAGGCGAAAATGACCAATCGTGTGTTTTCCGCCATACTGCTGTTTTAGAACAAGCTTGAGATACGTCTTCCCTTTTAAGGGAACCGGAGCTTTTGTGAAAAAGGTGATTGTATGATCTTTGCCCATTTGAGGAGAGATCGCCCAGCCTGTTGCAGCTTTATCGGACAAAGCGTTTTCCGGGGGAAAATTGCCTTGTGAAAAGTCGGCTTCCGCAGAAGCAAGTTCGAGTGTGATGGGATCATCGAACTTCTCATCATGACTGGCAATCACCTGAAACTCACTCAATACGAAGTTACCGTGAGCCGTCCGGCCCGGTCCTTTGCCGCCGAGTGAATCGTGTGTCAGAGTTTCTAGCTTGAAACCAGTGAGCGGTGAAGAATTCGTCTCGGCAATTATTGTGTAGTCATCTTTGTCGGGTGATTCTCCCGCCACCAGAATTGAGCCATCCTCCTGAATGCTCAGTGTCGCTTTGCTGGTCGCAGAAATACTCAGAAGACTGAGAGTTTGGAATTCGACTGGTTGGGAGTTGGCCTCCTGCAAGGCCGAAATCTCTGCCAGCCACTTCTCAACTTGCGGTTGTAGCTCGGCAACACGCTTGTTGTACTCTTCTGTCGCGACGGCAACTTTCTGATCGTGGTCGACTTTCTCGCGCTGATAGCGTTCCATTGCGGCTTCGCTTTTCGCGATTTTTGTATTGGCTTCATTCGCATTGTTGAAGAAGGCAAACAGCTCGTAGTATTCCTCTTGCGTGATCTGGTCGTACTTGTGCGAATGACACCGGGCACATGTCATAGTAAGGCCCATCCAGATGGCGGCAGTGGTCTCCGTTCGGTCGAAAGTTGCTTCCACTCGGAATTCTTCCTGGTCGGTTCCTCCTTCGGTGTTCGTAAGGGTCTGGCGATGGAAGGCGGTCGCCAGTTTTTGTTCGACAGTGGCGTCAGGAAGCAAATCGCCCGCCAATTGTTCAACGGTAAATTGATCATAAGGCAGGTCACTATTAATCGCTTGAATGACCCAGTCGCGATATCGCCAGGCATTCGGTCGCGGACGGTCTTTTTCATAACCGTCGGAATCGGCATAGCGGGCCTTATCGAGCCAATGACGTCCCCAGCGTTCACCAAAATGAGGAGACTCCAACAGACGATCCACGAGTGACTCGTACGCCTGTGGTGATTTGTCATTCAAAAATTCATCCACCTCGGCAGGTGTTGGCGGTAAACCGGTCAAATCGTGATAGAGCCTCTTGATGAGTGTTACTCGCTCCGCAGTGGGAGAGGGCTTGATCTTGGCTGCTTCCAGTTTCGCTAGCACAAAATGATCGATCGGATTTCGAACCCACTCTGATTGTTTGACCTTTGGGAGTTTGGGTTTCTGGATTGGTCGATACGACCAATGGCTTTCGTATTCCGAGCCCTGCTTAATCCATCGACGGAATAGGTCGGCTTCTGCGTCGCTCAACGCCTCACCTTCCGGCGGCATGCGCGTGAATTCATCATCCGACATGATGCGTTTCAGCAGCTCACTCTGTTCAGGATGACCGGGAACAATGGCTCGCTCACCCGATTCAAGTTTCAGCGAGGCATGAGCTTGTGAGTCGAGTCGTAATCCCGATTCCTGTTTGTCAGTACCGTGACAAAGCAGGCAATGCTTGGCCAACAACGGTTGGATCTCTCGCGAGAAAATGACTTCGTCTTCGGCAAACGATATCGCGGGAGAGCAGAGAACGAAGGCAGCGAGAAACAGGATGGTGCGATTCATGAGGAATGCAGCCTTTATGGAAAAATATAAAGTATCTTGAGGTTCGTGATCGCCGCGCAGCCCCTCGACTATAGGGTGAGATTCTCAGCATAAACGATCCCGGATGTGAGGGAAACCATTTTTCAGAACCAAACAAATTCCGATTACTCTTCCGGGAGCTTTGCCGTCAATGATTCTTTCATCTTGGTGGCTTCAAGCACGGCACTCTCGGCTTCAGAATCATTCTGATAGAGCTTCCGGATGGCATCGCAAATGCTGATCGCCGTCAGCGGATCTCCCTCTTCCGCGGCCTGTTGAGCACGTGCCAGAGATCGTTCGAGAAAGATCGCCAGACTTTCACCACCCACGTTTGCCTTCTCGATCTGCTTCATGCGTACGTTAACTTTTGCTTTCAGTCCTGCATCGCTCTCGTCATCAGACAAAAGCACTTGCAGATTCGCAAGAATCTCCCAGGCTCTCCTATAGTTGCCGATTTCCTGATAGTAATCTGCCTGCTTGAGCAATCGTTCCGGTTCTTTGTCAACCAGCTCGGTTTCACCGGCGGGAACGGAAGGAGCCGGCGTCTCACGCAGGAAGTACGCAGTCCCCAATACAACAATGATCAAAAGCATCACCAGCACGACGGTGTTGTCGAGGAGAGTGGAAATGGACCCTCTCTGGGTCGCTTCTTCAATCTGAGCCCGCATCATGTCGCGCATGAGTGTTGCGTTGGGATCATTGGAGTCGATCACTCCTGCCGCAACGGTGGCCCCTAGGTCTGTGTCGCCCGTGGCGTTTTGCGTGAGATCTTTGTTGCGCAGGTTGTGTTGATTCAACTTCTCCTGAATACGACGAGAGAGCACATAGGCATCCGGAAACCGTTTGTCGGGTTCCTTTTCCAAAAGCTGGCAGATGAGGTCATTCAACCAGAGAGGAATTTCGGGAACGTACATGTTCGGCCGGTCGAATTGACCGAACTTGTGTTTTTGAATCACTTCCAAGGTCGTCTTGCCACCAAACGGAGGGCGTCCGCAGATCATGGCGTACATCACCGCGCCCAATGAATACAGGTCACTCTTTTTGGAAGCGCGGGTGCCTTGCGCCTGTTCGGGAGACATATATTCGGCAGTCCCGATGATTCCCCCCGTCACGGTCAGTTTGCCGGCTGCAAAAACTTGTGCCACTCCGAAGTCAGTCAGCTTGATCAAATCATTTTTGTCGATCAGCAAATTGGACGGTTTGAGATCGCGATGCACAATTCCCATGTCATGCGCGGCTTTCAGTGCCGAGCAGATCTGGATGGTATAGTTAACCGCTTTCTCCCAAGGAATTCGTTTCTCGCGTAAAATGACACTGGTCAAAGTGTCGCCATCAACAAATTCCATCGAATAGAAGTAAGTCTCGTCCTGTGTCCCGCTGTCGATAAACTTGACGATGTGCGGATTATCGAGCGACTTCATCGATTCGATTTCGCGATTGAATCGCGCGACAAAGCCTTCTTCACGGGCCAGGCTCGCGGGGAGAACTTTCACCGCTGCCTGATCGCCAGTTTCTTCATGCACTCCGAGATAGACAGATCCCATACCCCCGGCACCGATCTTCTTTTCGATCTTCCAAGGACCGATTTGTTCCGGCATCGGCATCCCGCTGGTCGCTGCGGATTGACCAGTCGGAGGAGTTTCTGAGTTCGGTGTCTCAGAATTCTTGGGAATCGTTGGTTGATTATCGAAATCGCTGTTCACGGCGGGAGTCCCAAGCTTCAATGAAGGCGAATTGTCGCAGTTTATCGTGTCATTTCACTCTACCATACAAGCCCTCGAAATACAGATCTTTACGAGACAAGAGGTGGACGAAAGAGTGATTCGAGAAATAATAGTTTGCAGAATGTTACCCACTGAGGATAAAATTAAAAAACCTCGTGTGTTGATGTGTTGGTTTCCTTCTGCAATCCCACTCCTTCACACCAATTCACCCTACCTCGATTCTGGAGAACTTTGATGAAATTCCTGCTCTGTTCCGCGTTGCTTGTTGGCTTTGCACTCAGCACTAATTCCCAAGCAGATGATAAAACTCCTCCCGTGCTCGATTTCAAAATGAAATCGCTCTCCGGCAAGGATGTGGATCTCGCGAAATACAAAGGGAAAGTGCTGTTGGTTGTGAACACAGCCAGCCAATGTGGCGCGACTCCTCAGTATGAACAATTGCAAGGTCTGTTTGAATCATATGGTCCGAAGGGCCTGGAAGTGATTGGCGTTCCCTGCAACCAATTTGGTTCCCAAGAACCGGGGTCGGCCAGCGACATCAAGGAGTTCTGTACCGATAATTACAACGTGACTTTTGATATGCTCGCAAAAGTTGATGTCAACGGTGAGAATGCGACACCCCTGTATCAATATCTGACCTCAAAAGAGACGAACCCGGAATCACCCGGACCAGTGAAGTGGAACTTCGAGAAATTCCTCATCGGAAAAGATGGCAAGATTATCGCACGATTTCGGACCGGAGTGAAACCCGACGACCCCAAAGTGGTCTCTGCGATTGAATCTGCTTTGAAATAATTTGAGGGCCATCAGACCGCTGAACGTGCGGATCCTGTTCATCCTGAAAACCTCTGATTTCTCCGCTGGAAGCGTAATTCCAGCGGAGTATTTTCCAAAAAAAAACGGATTTTCGCGATATTTTCGTTGGTCGGGATCTGTTTTTTATGCTGTAAGCTGTTGTCTCAATAGCCTTTACGCACTACGGCGAGTGCGTTGAAAGTGCCTCAAAAAGCACTATACTGAGGGATTCCTTCACAGCGGCCATTCTCCACGCGGAGTACAGGCTAAATTGTCACGATGTCTACCGATCACGAGGTGAATCAGGTGAGCGTAGCGGAATTGATCGATCTGAAAGAGTTGCTGGACCCCAATCGCCCGTTTGGGCTGGAAGAAATTCGGACTCTTTCCGAAGCCATGGCGTCTCAACAGTCTTCCGAAGCCCGTCAGTATTTGACGGAACTAGGTGGCCGCTTGGACGATGGCGAAAGTCTTTCGGACGCGGAATTGTTCCGCTTGGGAATTTTGAATTTCCTGTTTGGTCGTCACGGACGAGCCACAGACATTCTCTCGGGATTGTCGCACGATGCCTTGGCTCCTTTTTACGCCGCGCAATCGATGCTGTCCCAAGAGCGATACACGGAAGCCGCACAAAAATTTGAAGAAGCCGGCAACGCGGGTTACGACAAGGTCGGATGTAGCTTGATGCAAGCAGGCGCGATTCGCGCCGGTGGCGATGTCGAAACTGCCGAACAAATTCTCAAGCAGGTGGCCGGTGAGGCCGCCAGTCGTGCTGAGTATTCTTTCCAGATGGGCTGCATCATGGCCGATCGGGGCGACACCTTTGGTGCTGTTGAATACTTCGAACGAGCCGTCGATATGGATCCGCATCATGCACGGGCATTGTTCTGGCTAGCTGCCGAGAATGCTCTGCACGGCAACGATGAAGACGCAATTCGCTTGTATGAACAGGCACTCTCCAAGCCACCTTACTATATGGGTGCCTTGTTGAATCTGGGATTGCTCTACGAAGACTGCGAAAACTACCTTTCAGCCGCCTACTGTTTCCGTCGTGTGTTGGAGTACGATCCGAATAACGCTCGTGCTGAGTTGTATCTGAAAGATATCGACGCCACGAAGGACATGTACTACGACGAAGACTCCGTCAAGCAAGAGCAGAAGCTGCAACAACTGCTCGGTAAGCCGGTTACCGATTTCGAACTTTCCGTTCGCAGTCGCAACTGTCTGACCAGCATGGATATTCACACATTGGGCGACCTGACAGAAGTCAGCGAACAGGAGCTTTTGGGAGGCAAGAACTTCGGCGAAACGTCATTGCATGAAATTCGCGATTTACTTTCTGCTCATAGCCTGCGAATTGGTCAAAACCTGCACCGTGCAAAACAGCAGGAAATGATTATCGAACAGGAAAACCTGTCTCCGCAAGAACAGGCGATGATGAACAGGCCGGTCACCGACCTCAATTTGTCCGTCCGGTCTCGCAAGTGTATGTCTCGATTGGGACTCAACACCATCGGCGCGCTTTTGCAAAGAACGCCTGATGAATTGCTTGCCAGCCGTAACTTTGGTGTCACCAGCCTGAACGAAATTCGTGCCAAGCTGACTGAAGTCGATCTGAAGTTGCGAAACGATTGATCGCCAACAGTGGCTGAATTTATTAGCGGCTGAGTTTAATTTGTGATAACAATCCTAGTTCCTTCATCGGGAACGGGGATTGTTTTTTATATTGATAACATCTCGCGAACTGCCATGAATCAATGAGTATGACTGCTTCTTTAATCAATGAAGATGATCGTAGAGTGATCAACGAAGCGGTTGCTAACGCTGAATCAAAAACCGCCGCGGAAATTATCCCCGTCGTCGCAGAAAGTTCGGGACGTTATGACCGGGCCGAAGATATCTGCGGCTTGTGGTTGGGGCTCACCTGCATGGTCGGCGTGTGGATTCTTTTGCCTCCACCTGCACGAGAACCGGGAAGCTGGGGAGGACCATCACTATTGTGGTACCCGGTTTCACTGGTTGTGTCTGTGATTGTCGGGTTTATGATCGGAGTCGTCATTAGTCATCACGTACCGGTCCTCCGACGATTGTTTACTCCCAAAAGTGAACGCGAACAAGAAGTTGCCAATCGTTCTCGACAGGTGTTTTTCGATCGTCGAGTCCACCACCACTCTGACGGGCAGGGAGAAGTATTATTGTACGTTTCTCTGTTCGAACATCAGGCGGCCATCATGACCGACTCGTCAACTCTCGAAATTCTGACACAGGAAACAGTCAACAAACTCTACCACCAATTCACCAATCGCTTAAAACATGGATCATTGAAAGACGCGTTCGCAGAGACGATCAACGAGATCGGAACTCTGTTGGCTGAAAAACTTCCCGCGACAAAAAATGATCGAAACGAACTTCCCGATGCGCTGGTCACTCTTGAGGGAATCTGAGTAGAGATAACTCAGACGAGCTTCCAAACTAATCCTCTTTCGGAATGCGATGCAGGGTGTAATGCCCGGTTTCGGGCCAGAGTGAGTCTTCTCCCATTTGCAGGTTTTGAGCCGTCACTTCGTACACAAACCCCTCTCGTCGCCCCATGACGATTAAATCGACAGTCTTTCTGTCTTCAGAGAGAACGGCTTTCGTGATGTCGGCTCGGTGTCGATCTTTGTCGGGTGTGGCGTAACTGCCACTCCATTCGCGGGTGTAACCGGAAATCTGATAGTTGCCGATCTTGATTGCCTCATCTCCATCGACGGGATGAAAGAACTCGAGTCGGAAGCCCTCTTTGGTCGCGGTCAGCTCCCTGATGCCGTTCGGCATCGATTTTTCGGGAGTGAGCTTGGCGATGGCTCCAATGTTTTGTCCACCCAGCCAGCCGCTGTCCAGAATGCTGCCGACATATATCTCACCAGCTTTTGAAATCGCGACCGAAATGGGACCGATGAAGTTATCGGGCGTCGCCTTCTCAATTGGTTTGGTGAAATAATAGGTCGCTCCCTGCACGACTCCGTCCACTTCTTGCAGCGTAAACCGTATGAGCAAGCGAGAGTTATATTCCGCACCGAGACCATGACCGGCAATCGGCGCCAACGCCGGGACATCGTTGGGAACGAAGGTGAGCCCATTGACGCTGCGTGTCCAGGGATGAGGAATTTGTATCGCAGGCGGCGTGATTTCAGCGTCCCGATTTTCTTCATGTCGCGAGGGAACGCCGTAATAGTTTCCTTCCTGAATGTGATTCAATTCGTTGAAAGTGTTTTGCACACCCTGATTATCGGTCGCGAAGAGTCGTCCTTTCGAATCGATGGCAATGCCGGTCGGATAGCGGAACGAATGCGCGATCGGCTGTACCATACCATCATACGTCACTCGCAAAACACTTCCTCTCCAGCGGGAACGTTCTTTCGGGCGATCTTTCTGGGAGTAATCGCTGCCGAGACCGATGTAAAGATTACCGTCTTTATCCTTGGCGAATCCACAGGTCCAATCGTGGTAATTGTCGGAGTGTCCCCAACCGTCGGCAAAAATTTCTCTGGTCTCATAGACTCCATCCTTGTTGGTGTCCGACAGTTCTAAAATTTCTGGTTTGTGAGCTACCAGCAAAGAGTTTTCTCCCTGAGGTATCACGCCATACGGAGCCGACAGTCCTTCTGCCAGCAAGTCGAGATGATCTTCGATTCCATCGTTGTCGGAATCTGTGGCACGAAATAGATCCCCCTTGAGCGATGTGAAAATCATCCGGTCTTTTTGGTCCCAGTTGATCCCAGTTGGCATGATATCCCCGCGGATGGGAAGGCGAACGCCTTTGAATCCGGGAGTACTGGTGATCGGTGTCGCTTCATTGATGACAAATGGTTTGGGTTTGGGGGCGAGGAACGGTTCCGATTCGGATTTACGATAGGTGATGGTCAGTTCCTTGCCGACCTTCGCGACCGAATAATCGTTTACCTGGGTGATGCTTGTTGGGGGATGAACCGAAACTTCTCCGCCGCGATCTAATTCAGCACCGGGCAGCATCATGACCAACTCGGCTTCTTCGGGAGGCTTGTTCACGATGATCTTACGGCTCCAGCCTTGTGGAGAGTCGTGAATCGGTCGCCATTCCTCCTTCATATTCACAAAGACGAACTGATCTCCACTTTGGAACTTCAAGAGGTATTCGAGGTCGACACCCCCATCTTTGCGTTGATAGTTGAGTAATCGTCCGATGCGAGAATTCTCAAAATCGACGGGTTGGAGCGTGTTCTCTTTCACCAGACGAAAGCCGCCCATGTCCGACTTCCACGCTTTCACCGGTACGCCGGCCATGTTCCAGTACCAGCTTTTTCCCTCTGTCCGCTGTCGTGCGAAGTCGCCGTACGTCCAAAGGCGCGGCTCAAACCGATCAAGATCAAACAGGACACTGTGCTGATTGTTAAACCCAATCGCGAATGCGCGGGGGATATACCCTTTACCAGTATCGTCTTTCAATTCAAAGACATCACGAACGATGCGAGCAGGTTGATCGGGAGCCACTACCCAGAATTGCTCGACCGATGCCGGGTCGGTGGGAACGGTGAAGTCAGGACTGTTCAGACCTTTCCAAATCACGGCGAGCTGTTTGTCACTGTCCCCGTCGAGGAGATCTTTAATCGGTTTCTGACCGATGGAAGGCATTTCCATGCCGGGCACAATACGAATGGGAGAACGGGTCCAACGGATGAAGAACGATGACCGCATACGGTCACCAATGTTGAGCAGGTTCGATCCGCGTGTGCCGAGCGCCACGTTTCGAGGCGTGTAGTCACCCAGCGAATGACACGCCACACAACTGAAGCCACGCGGCCCGACAAGTGTGTTGGCGTGAAGAAGCACTTCTGAAGTCACTTTTTCATTTTCAGCGACAGAGAAAATGTGGGGATCGGGAGCCCCCTCGGGAATGCGATCTGTCTCCACGAGAGCGGTGACCAGAGATTCGGATTCATTCTTCGAGTGCGAGAATTTTGGCATGCGGACTTCAAGCCAATCCATGCGGCGGGGTTGATCTCCTTTCACGGACTTCGAGAGATATTCAGTTTTCAACTTATCACCCACTGCATCGAGAGACGGTGGAATGAGCCTTTCGCTTTCCCCTTGCAGCGACTCGATTGACTGGGAGACTTTCCCGGCGACGGGGACAATACCTTGCGAGCTTCCACGCGGGTGACACTGGATACAGTTCTTGGCTTCCAGAAGTTGCCAGCCGACGTGTTGGTCTGAGAATTTTGTTTTCGTTTTTTGAAATGTTTTTACAAAGTGTTGGGTTGCCGGAATATCGATCTTTTGAGCTTTGTAACTCGGCTTCGTTCGGGATAACGTCCGGTCGAGACAGCCAATATTCTCGCCAATATCAGTCCAGCGTGGGATTCCTTTGAGATGAATTTTGTGCCCTGGAATGGTGTGACAATTGGCGCAACGAGCTTGAGAGACCAACTCGTTTCCGTGTGCGATATTTCCAGCTTTTTCTCGAGATTCAGGGCGAGTCCCCGTTGATGACAGATAAACGGCTAATTGACGCTTTTCATTATTTTTTAGTTCGATTTTGGGCATGCGATGATCGGCATTGAATGACTTGGGATCGTCTAACCAGCCATAAATCCATTCTGCGTTGCGCTTCTCGCCAATTTTGTCGAGTGCAGTTCCCGCGAACTCATCGTAGTTGCCAAGGCCGTTCATTTGATGACAGGCGAGACAGCCGCGAGCGTGAAACAATGTCTTGCCCGCAGTGACCTCATCGGTGGTATTCTGTTTTGTTTTTGGCAACGACTTCAGTTTAGTTTTTGGAGCGATCGACTCGAGGTATGCCGCGATATCAATTGCGTCTTGTTTTGAAAAATCAAAGTGGGGCATTTTGCCAGAGGCATCAGGTTTCGTCAGTTTCGAGAGAATCCATTCTGTCGACAAGAAGGTGCCGGCAAGCTCTAACGAAGGCGCAGCAAGTCGTGGAAGATTGAGGTCGCTTTCATGACAGTTCTGACAGCGACGAGAAATGAATGTCTTTCGTCCGGCTTCTTCCCAGCGCCAACTCTGCAAAGGCTCTTCTCGAAAGAATAATTCGCGTGGAATCGGTTCGAGGGGAAATGCTTCGGACGACCAATACAATTTGATCGTGGCCGCTTTACCAGTCTTCTGATATTTCAGTTCAAAGTCATGTTCGCCAAATTTGAGATCGATGGGATCACTCTCAAACCATTGAGGAGATTCTGCGGAGACTTTCATGACGGTTTTTCCGTCGATCAAGAGTTCAGCGTCTCCTTGCAGATACAGAGCATACTGATATGCGGTGTTCTTGCGGATCAATTGTAATGCAGACCAGTTCGCTGAGAAGTTTCTTGCCGAAAGACGTGGATCGGGAGATTCTGCTCCCCAACTGAAGGCAATGCGATCATCGACTCTTTCGATGGTCTGACCCTCAGAGGTATAACGCCCGAAGAGTCCGGGGGGGAATTCGTCTTCCTGCGCGTAGGCAGAGTTCACTTCAGCAGTCAGACTTAAAACGAGAAGTGGAATCAGCAATCGTCTCATGGCGTGATATTCTTGCAGGGTATTGAAACTCGAAAAAATGAATTTCAATTTATCCTAAGCGATCCCGCAGTCTATTTCCCGGATTTCTCCTTCGGAGCGTCCGTTTTTGGTGAAGTCACCGGTGGAGACGTTTTTTCTTGCTCACGCTCCGACGCCTTCACAATTTGAGAGATGATGTTTTGAGTGATGTCTTGGCTAACAGCTCCTTCCGGGGGATAGAACAGAAAGTCATCTGCGCTGATGGCCACATTTTGCTCGACATTGACAAAATCGAGAGTCATCATCGGCTGATAACCGTCACCGATCTTTTTCAAATACAACAGCCGTCTGGGAAACAGAGATTCTTTGTCGAAATAAACATGGATGCGATCAGGGATATGTGCAGGAAGCGGCGTGTCTGGCTTGGCTCCTTTGGGCCGGAAACGATTCAGTAGACTGTCATTCCAACCGCCAGCCACTAAAATGTAATCTGTCCCTTGAATGCTTTCGTTCCGCAGGACATCAAAGCGGAATGAGACTTGAATCGAGGCCAGCAAGGCCGGTAACCCCCCCAGACCGAGCCTGGCCTTCATCTGGTCCATTCCCAAGGAAGGATGTTCCTCCAGGGCTGCCAGAATTTGTTGTACGTCACGTCTGCTCACCTGCAAGTCGGTACCAATCTGATAGCTGGAATGCATCACTTCACCGTTACTGACCTGCAACAGCGATGCTTCGAGTGGCTTTCCGTCAGCGCCTTTAACAGAGAATTGGAAAGAGAGACGCACTTTATTCCCCCGCGCCTGAACATACTCCCCCTGGGCCTGATATCTGCGAGTACCGAGGAGAACCGTTTCGAGCATATCTGCCTTGATCGAATCGTAGCCCTCAATCCGTTTTCGAGCATCGATCAGTGTTTTGGCCGCTTGCTGATAAGTTTTTTTGGCATCCAGCTCCGCTGCTGAGCTTTCTGCGGTCGGTTTTTCTGCTGACGGCGAATTTTCTGCCGGAGATTTCTCTTGAGCGGCGAGAGAGCCCCACACACTACATATACAGACTGCAATGACAAATCCACCTTGAATTTGTCGTGCGAGCGGGATGGTCCGGTTAGGTAATTTGTTCGTCATGGTCGGAATATACGAGATTTGTCAAAGAATCAGTTCGGATTGTACCGATGTTAACAACGAAGCATTCGGTGAGTCCGGATGTTTGGTCAATGATCGATCCCAGCAGGATCGATCTCTGTACCGAAAAGTTACCACAATTCGTATTCCGTGTGCACCTCAAGATGGGCCAATGTTGGTCACATCAGACATTCACCGCCGTTGGCCGGTCCCAATCCGGTCGTCCTGAGGCGGCTCGTATCGTCCCGGGAGACTACTAAGGGGGCAAGATGAAGTACTACTTTTTTGGACTTGGAACAATGATGGCCGTGTGTGTGGGATGTTACATCCCATCGGGCGGGAACTCCATTGAAAAGAACAAGTATGTGGCCCCTCCGGCGGCGATGATGCAGCGTCCGGGGCCGATGGTGGATGGGCCGGGGCCCGGCGTTATGCCGATGCTCAGTCATCCTCCAGCACGGTCATTCGTTTCGAAGACTACGCAATTGCGTTTTGTCGAACCGAAGGCTATGCAAATTGGTTGGCGTATTCGTGATGGCTACGCGGAATCACAGATTACCGCACCGGGCCGTTACAACTTCACACAAGGGGCCACTTATCGTCTGAAAATTTCAGATGTCCCCGGTCGTGAAGGGTTGACTCTCTATCCGACGTTGCAGGTCTATCCCGCTCACCCGAGCACGGATGCCTATCTGTCGCACAACTCGATTCCGATCGCGTTGACGACCGAAGACCTCAACCAAATCGAGAGCAACAACTTCGTCACCAAAGTGATCTACCTTCCCGATCCAAAGAATCAGGAACTGGCCATTGCAGGTGTGGAAACGATTGTCTCCACACGACTCGATCCCGGTGTCGATCCAGTTGCCGAAGCGGATCGTCGCGGAACCGTGATGGTTGTGTTGCGAGCCGGTAACATGAACCTGGAAATGCCAGGAGCCGACCTCGACATGACGGGTCTGGATTTCAACGGTAACATCAGGCAAGTTGTCCATCTGGACGGCATGCAAGGTCAAACCGCTCCACCGATGCCAATTGCAGAATCCGGTGTTGGACTTCATGGAGTTCCTTCACCAATGATTATGGGTGGCAGCTCGATGCCCGGTCAACCGGCCATGTATCCTGTCGCAGGAATGGGACCAACACCGTCATGGGGAATGCCAATCACGGCAACTCCGATCGGATTGCCCGGACCTCCACATATTCCATTGGGTGGACCTGCCGGACTGAAATCGCACACGGTTCGGAACTTGACCTCTGTGGATATCGGCAAGCCAGTCGATCACCTATTGATCGATGTCGAGCACGATCCCGGTTACCGATTGCCGCATCCTGTCAAGCACATTCAGTACAAGGAAAAGCATCCCAACTTTGCTCCGGGTGAAACAACTTTCCCAAACTGGGCCGTGCCACAGCAAGGTGCTCCGCAGTATTGATATTGATGAATTTCCCGGTGACCTGCGGGTGACCGAGATATGGGGGTAAATGACGGGTGGCGGTTGTGTTCGCTGCAACCGCCGCCCTTTTCCCCTTCCACTGAATAGCCACTCTGTTCATCCTGTCCTGTCTCTTAAACCTGAAGGAGTCCAAACTGTGCGAACGATTCAATGTTCCACAACCTGGTTCACTCGATTGGTGACAGCCACAGGTTTTCTGATCACCCTCGGGTGTCTCTTACCGGCAAACGCTCAACAGCGATATTATCCACTCGATCAAACAACCCCTCCCGGCGTGTATGGAAAATGGTCTGGATACCAGGTTCCTGTTCGCCCGCAAGCGTTGCAACCCGTGAAAATTGAACTCCCCGGCACTGGCCAGGTGACGTTCTTTTCCCACGCACGCTCAAAGCCACTTGTGGCCGCTGCACCGGCTCAAGCCGCCATCGCACTCGGTCACTCTTATCGATTACAAATCAGCAATATTCAAGACTACCCCGGCGTGGAGCTTTACCCGACAATCGAACTCGTCGATGTCTTGCATCCACCAGCCGGTCAAGAAGATCAGTTTCCGATTCCCGTCACGATTACCGAAGAGGAAATTGATCAGGCGCTCTCGGGAAGACTCGTGACAAAAGTGGTTTATCTCGAACCGGCGGCTGAGGCCAATCCTCTGTTGCTCAATCGCAAAAATCCGACACTCATTGTGTCTCCTCAGGAAAACGTCATCAAGGAGGCCGATCTTCGTGGCCGCCCGATGCTCATCCTGCGACTCGGCAGCCGAACTCCGGTGATCAATGAGAATCCCGCCTTCTTCGGAAACGGCGCACCTCTCTCTCCGACTGCATTGCCCCCGACTGCATTGCCGAGGATGCGATAACCATGAATACAAATACACACACATTCAAAACTGGTCTGCG
The DNA here is from genome assembly GCA_029243145.1 of Planctomycetaceae bacterium. GTDB lineage: Bacteria > Planctomycetota > Planctomycetia > Planctomycetales > Planctomycetaceae > JABURQ01. The sequence goes on from JAQWSQ010000019.1 coordinate 28,101, forward strand.
AGGACTTCTCGTTCTCGTCACGATTTGCTGCCTTTCGGCCTGCTCGTCGATGTCGCGTCAAGCCGCCACCAGTTCGGTAATCTCTCCAAATCAAACCTTGGAATCGAGTACCAGCTGTAAAGCGGTCGGAACTGCGACTGTCTCGTCAGGACCAATTGTTCTGCCATCAGTCACTCCAAGCTTTATTCAACAAACGTCTGCTTGGGTCGACCCCTCGACAAATCAGCCGTACGCGGCACCGGTTTCACGAGTGAATCACTCAGCCATCAGTTTCTCTGCGGCTGAAGCTCGTGCTGATGTTCCGGTCCACTTACAAGGTCATCCCAATTCAATCCATCCACATCACACGCCGACTGTCGGTGATCCCTGCCGCATGTGTCAACTTCATGGCACGATGTGCGATGCCTGCTTGAGTCTTTTGTTCCCCGATGAATACATTTCTGATGGTGGAGATCGAGGACTACCGTTTCATTATGAAGACGGCCGTTACGCCGGATTTGAAAGTGCAGACACAATTGTCGAGTACAAGGATCACACTGGGGAATCAGAAGTCAAAGTGACCAATCGAGTGAGTGTGTATTCTCCGCGATTTGCTGCTGTGAGAACAGTCAGTGTTCCCTCCGAAGGCACGGTCTCACAATTCGCCTCGGGAGCCGACAAAACTCTCAAACTCCATGACCTTAACGCCGGTATTGGATCAACCTTGCATAACGAATACGCCTCTGCAGGCGGAGTGCGAATGCGAGCCCGTCCCAGTGGACTGGAAGGCGAAAGCGATCCCGATACCGTCGGACAAATCACCACAGCCGGTCGGAATGACAAGCTCCAAAACATCTTTCAGAATCTGTTATTCCTCAGCACGGGACGATTCGAACAGTCTGAAGCAGCCACCCTCGCAGAACACATGAATGCGGCAGAACAATGGACACGACATCTCAGTCCGACAATCACCGCTCATACTTCGTCCGGAAATCAGGTCGAAGCCAGATTCAAACCGATGGAAATTGTCGGCTTGGAAGACAGTCGCAAAACACGTGGCGAGTTGCAAATCGTCAAATTGGCCGACAAAAAAGTGGCCGTTGCGGGTGACGTTATCACGTTCACTCTTCGCTACGACAACCTCGGCGACTTTGAACTCAAAAGCATACGCATTGTCGACAACCTGACACCGCGTCTCGAATACATCGAAGGCTCTGTCAGCTTTGGAGACCGAGAAGGCACTTTGCAATCCTACGACAACAATGAAGGCAGCTTGATTCTCCAATTCAAACTGAACGAAGACTTGCCCGGTCACACCGGAGGAGTCATCACCTTCCAGACACGCGTTCGCCCATTTGCGAACGAAACCGAGTAACGGATTCCCCGCAAATCCGGACCCGTCGGGAGAGCCCAAACTCTCTCGACGGGTTTTTTCATACGCTGTGAAATCCTCGTTCTCCAGAAACCGTTTGCTTCTCGCGCTCTTACCGGTCACGATGAAAGTCCATTTCATCACTGCACTCTTCCGGGAGCCCGCCATGCGTCGTTTCATTCTATTACTTTCTCCTCTCCTGATTCTCTTGTCACTAACCGTCTCTGCTAAAGAGCCGATTGAAATTGGCAACCGGCGGGAATTGTTCGTCGATGATTTCCTGATTGAGTCACTAGATGGCGACGCGAAACAAACCGTCCAACAACCAACACCCCACGAAGTGGTTCTCGTCACCGATAAGCCGTGGGAAGGCAATACCTCTGCGTATTACTCGATCTTTCAAGATGGTGATTTGTACCGGATGTATTATCGCGGCAGTCATTGGAATACCGAAACAAAAAAAGCGACACATCCCGAAGTGGTCTGTTATGCGGAAAGCACTGATGGCATCACTTGGAAGAAACCCGAGCTTGGACTTTTCGAGTTTGATGGCTCCAAAGCCAATAACATTGTCTGGGATGGGATCGGCACTCATTGCTTCACTCCGTTTCTCGACGCCAATCCCAATTGCCCTCCTTCCGCAAAATACAAAGCGATTTCTCGTGGTCGCCCGCAGGGCAAGAAGGGGTTGTATGTGTTCCAATCAGCCGATGCGATTCATTGGTCACTCATGCACGACGAACCCGTCATCACACAAGGTGCGTTTGATTCTCAAAATCTTGCTTTCTGGGATCCCGAATTGAAAAAGTATCGTTGCTATTATCGCGACTTCCGCAAGATACGAGACATCAAGTGGTGTGTGTCGGATGATTTCATCACGTGGTCAGCGCCGGCGTTTCTCGAATACCCCCAACAAAAACTAGAACATCTTTATACCAACGCCATCCGCAACGATCCCCGTGCTCCGCACATTCTGATCGGGTTCCCCACGCGTTATCTCCCCGATCAAGGTCAACGTGTCGAGCCGACATTTATGAGCAGCCGGGACGGACACACGTTCCACCGTTGGTTAGAGCCCGTGGTTCCCGAGTCGGCTCCCGAAGATCGAACTGGAAATCGCAGTAACTATATGACGTGGGGACTGCTGGAAATCCCCGACAAACCACAGGAATGGTCGGTCTATGCCACCGAAGCGTATTACACAGGACCCGATAGCCGCGTGCGAAGATTCACTTATCGAAAAGATGGCTACGTGGCGATCACCGGCCAACAAAAAGGCACACTCACCACCAAATCGTTTACTTACGATGGCTCAAATCTTTCCCTGAATGCAAACGTCGCAAAGGGAGGCCGTGTGGTGGTGGAAATGCTGACGAAATCCGGTCCGGTTTGGGTTTCCGATCCCGTCACGGGGGACAGTCTCGATCACCGAGTCACTTGGCCTGCGAAAAGTCCGATTCAAAAATATGCGGGCAAACCGGTCCAGTTACGATTTCATCTCAAAGACGCCTCATTGTATTCATTCCAGTTTCAGCAGGATGAATAAGTCAATGAGAGTAAAGGAAGAGCGCAACATTCACACTTGCCTTAAATGACATCGTCATTGTGAAACCAAGCCTGGTAGGTCGCTGTTAGCCGAGCGAAGCGAGTCGTAACCCGACAAATTTCATACGCTGCGATCACTCCCTCAGAAATTTCACTCCATTCCCGAACACTCAACAGCCGTTTCAAGATGTCAAGATTCGGTGGATGGGGGACACACCTTGACCGAATGTTGACCAAATCTTGAACCAAATTTTGCCGAATCTTGATTCCGAATCTTCCATACTCTTGAGCAAGTTGTTGACTCCCTTTGATTTGTGTCGATTGCATTGTCTTGAAGAGATACTGCTTTTTCTTTGGACGCATCTTCTACGCCACGCGAGATCGCCTCCTTTTTCACGTTGCAGCGGTCGTCATTCTTGAACACGCTATTCGTTTTTGAGCCGCCAGCGAACATGCTCACCCCGCGTTGCGGTGAGAGCATGGCACCCGACTCTTATAAACCGGTTGTCATGACGTTCAAATTGCCAAAGATCGAGTCGCTAATTTGAGCGATGATTATTGACGCATAGCCCCAGATGAAATATGGGTGGGACTGATCGGTTTGTCCGCCAGTGTGAAAAAACACTCACGCAGCGGCGCGGCGGCGCAGAGAAACGCAAAGCCGTAGGTCGGGTTAGTCGAGCAAGGCGAGTCGTAACCCGACAACTCAATTCGATGTTCATTGTCTTGAGTCATGCTCCCGCAAGACTTCTTGTTGAATAATCAGCCACAAAAAACACGAAGAGACACGAAAAGATTCTCATTGTGATTTCTTGTGCTTTGTGTGGTCATCAAGAAGAGAACCGCGGATCGCGCAGATTTTACAGATCAAACTCACATGCTCACGCTGGCGAGAGCAGGGCAGCCGGCTTGAAGACAGACGGTTCGAAGGTTCTGAGCTCTTGCGAGTCCAGATACGGGTGGGATTACTTCACTATTCGACTGTTTTGTCCACATGACCGTCAGCCGGAGTTGTGACCGCGGCGGCAGGAGCGGAATGAGCGGCCGCCGGTTTTGGTTTGAAGAGCATGACCATCTCCGCAGTGACAAAAGACACCAGAAAATATTCGAATCGTTAGACGCGGAGGGGGCGCGATGTTATAATGAGAACTGAACTAGGCGTGTGATCAGATACCCCCCTCTCCGAGGTTTACATGAGTAAAATGTTGATTCCAATTCTATTTGCCCTTGGCACCGCATTGTTCTGGGGTTGTTACGGACCGACGATTGGGAATGCTCAAGCTCCACGACTCGACGGTAAACCATTGGCCCCGCCCGACGGGTGGACGCCTTTTAAGCCTTACGTGTTTATCGGCGTCGCCTACCTCTTGATTTCCGTTGTGGGCGGTTCGGTGATGATGAAAGTCAGGGGCGATAGCTTCAACTTCACCGCGGCGGTTCCAGGAGTTGACGGAATCACCCACTTCAATACAGCCAAATGGGGGTTTCTCGCGGGGTGTTTGGGGGCTCTTGGCGCGCTGTGCCTGACAACTGCCATGATGACCAGTCGAGGCAACGCATTGCTGGTGATGCCGATTGTCTTTGGGGGTGCCGTCTCGGTGACAGCGATCGTTTCGATTCTCAAACTCCGCAGCCATGGGCCATTGGAGATCAGTCCTCTTTTGTGGGTCGGCATGGCGCTGACTGTTGTCGGTGTTGTTTTGGTGGCCATGAACACTCCCCACGGTCACGCAGCGGCAAAACCTAAAACTTCCACCGAAACGTCTGAATCGCCGCACGCCGCAGTTGATCAGAAAGACGCGGAATCGAACCCCGAATCGACTTCGTGAAACGGGGTCGGAAATCCTGAAGCTGAGGAGCAATCGACCGATCGATGAGCAACGAGACGCGAATTTTCTGATCGAGTCAATTCGAGTGTCAGCGTGAATCGTTGACTTCAAATTCCCGCTCACCACTCGGCCTTACTTCACGGTGGCAGAGAGTTTCAAATCAGAAGATCCAGTCTCAGCCAATGTCAATGGAATCTTCCAAGTCGTGACGCCGATCTTGCAGACACCACTTTTTCCGTCGCGACAGTAGTTATAACTGAGCGTCAATAAAAGAGTCGCTTTTCCGCCGCCCGATTGCAAGGGGACGGCAACTTTGACTTGGCCGTCTTTCGTCACAGTCGCTTCTTCGCGAGCACCAAGCGACTCGGCAGCAATTAATGTTTGATCCCCTTCCACGTTCAGTCGATAGGTGACGGGTGCCAGCGGATTCAATTTGAATTCTTCAGGCAATGTAATCGCGATGCTGACAGGAAGTTGTTTTCCCGGTTTGATCGATTGCGGTTGAACGTCGATCACCTCTTGAGCTTTGGCCGCTGTGTGATTGGCTTTGGGAGGCGCGGGCGGCTTGAGACCTTTGATGGTCAATTCGGAGACGGCTTTCGTTTCAATATCGGCCACCAGAATTCGATGGTTGTTGGTATCGGTGATGAACAGCTTCTTCCCTGATAAAGTCAAACCGGTTGGTTCCGAAAACTGGATCGGTTCGAGACCTTTCCCACGTTTGCCATCTCCGATCCAACTGGAAAGCTGGCGTGTTTTGAGATCGATCTGTTTAATTTTGTGGTTATAGGTATCGGCGACAAACAGTTTGCCATCGCGATAAACAACACCCAGTGGGTGTTGCAAACGAGCGTCATCGCCAATCGCATCCACATCGCCAAACTCAAAGAGCGCGCGTCCACGAGGCAGATCGTGAGTTCCCACGACGGTGGTCACTTTTCCTTTGGGGTCGGTGTCGATCTTGCGGACCGAAGATCCTTCGCTGTCGCAGACATAAAGGTATTTACCGTCGGTCGTCATCCCCGAAGTTTGAGCAAAAGCAGACGCATCGTGTGCTCCATCGGTGATGTCTTCTCGCCCTGTTCCTGAAAAGACGCCGATTCGTTGGCTCCCCAGTTCATGGGACCAAATTTGATGAGGCCCGGCCATCGCGATAAACAATGTTCCGTTGACATGACACAAAGTCCACGGACTATTGAGAGCCGTGGTGGCAAGTGGCCCGCCACTGACGCGGGTACGGGCTTGTTCTCCCGTTCCTGAAAGTGTGGTCACCTTTTTGGTTTTCAAGTCGACCGCTCGAATCGCATGATTCTCGGTATCGGCTACGTAGAGGGTTGTGTCGACCAGTTCCATCCCTTGCGGATGATCAAATTGAGCCGATTGGTAATCACCATCTTTCAGTCCCAGTTGTCCATCTCCGATCGTATCGACCAGTTGTCCATCGAGTGTTGAAACGACGATGCGATTGTGGTTACTGTCAGAAATGTAAAGCCGGTCATTTTCAGTGTCGGCGAGAATCTTGCCGGGATATTTCAGCGGGGTTGGTTTCTGTTTCTCTTTTTCGAGCGCGAAGTCGATGGGTGTTTCGTCGAGCGTTCCTTTGAACTTGTGATACTCGACCAGGTCGCCGATCACTTGATCGAGGACTTCACGATTTCCTTCTCCCGAAAGATAGCCGCAGTAGTTGCCTTCTGGGTCGACGAGAACAACGGTCGGCCAAGCACGCACACCAAATTTTTGCCAGACCGTCATATTGGCATCGTTGATGACCGGATGTTCGATCTCGTATCGGACGATGGCTTGTCGAATGTTCTCTGTCTCTTTTTCGTTATCGAACTTGGCAGAATGAACGCCGATGACGACGAGTTCTTTGTCGTATTTCTTTTCCAGATAATCCAGATCGGGTAAGACGTGCATGCAGTTGATGCAGCAGTAGGTCCAGAAATCGAGCAGAACAACCTTGCCACGCAGGTCTTGCATGGAGATTTCACCCGAGGTATTCAACCAGCCAACTCCTCCTTCCAGAGGAGGAGCTTTTGGACGATCAGGAAAGGGGTTCGCGGGAGCCTCCGACTTTTCAGCCGCAGGTTCGGTTTTGTCCGCCGCCGGGTCGGCCGCTTTTTGAGCGAACACAGACTGCGCGGTGAAGAACATCAGCGAACAGACAAAGAGCGATCGAAGAAAAACTGTTGAGAAGAGTCTCATCCTGATGATGCCTCCGGGAATTGCGGGCAGGGTGGTATTTGCTGCGGTGGGAACTTGAATGTGAAGAACCATCCTAACACGGTCATTTTGTGGAAGGCAAATATGGGATGCCAGAATTCGTGAATTCTGGTGCTCAGACGAATATGGAACCGAAGGATTCCACAAAGAACGCCTCATCGATGATGGAAAATCGACGAGGCGTTTTCGGTTTCAGGTATTTTATGAGCGAATGCCGAAATCAGCACCATTCTTCGATGATGCGTCCGGTGTTCAGTCGCACTGGGCGACCGTCAGGAGCATGAACGTGCAGATCGGAAGGCAGTCCCAATTTGCGGAAAATTGTGGCGCCCAGGTCTTCCGAAAGATATTCGTTCTGCACCACTTGTCCGCCTTCTTCGTCAGTCGCGCCTAATACCGAACCGCCGGGGATTCCGGCTCCCGCCATGATGGCAAAGCCGGCGGACGCCCAGTGATCGCGACCTGTTGCCGAGTTGATATTGGGTGTTCGACCGAAGTCCGTGAACCAGCAGACGAGCGTGGTGTCGAGCAGGCCACGTTCTTCCAGATCGGTCAGCAACTCGGGGAGTGCCTGATCGACAGGTGGGAGGCGACTGTCCTTCAATGATTTGAAGTTGTTTTGATGAGTGTCCCAACCACCATCAGTGACCGTGACGAAACGGACACCCGATTCCACCAAACGACGAGCCAGTAAACAGCTTTGTCCGAATTTGTGTCGTCCATAACGATCACGAAGTTTGGGGTCTTCGTCTTCGATCTTGAAGGCCTGCTTGGTTTCTTGAGCCGTGATCATGTTGAGCGCGGCTTTGTAATGTTCGTCGAGGGCGTTGTATTTGACCGGTTGCAGATCGACCGAGCGTTGCAAGTCGTCAATGCGTGCCAACATTTTTTGACGACGGCTCACTCGATCTTCCGTTACTCCTTTGGGGAAAGAAATATCACGCACGGTAAAGCTGGTCGAATTCGGGTCGGCATCAATGGTGAAAGAACTGTGTTCCAGACCGAGAATCCCCGACATCCCCCCGCCGAACCGGTTATCGACTTGAGTCCCTAATTGAACATAAGGCGGCAATGCCGACTTGAACCCTTTTTCGTGACTGATGATCGAGCCGTAAGTTGGGTAGTGGACGGCTGCGTTGAATTTTTGTCCCGAGAGAACGTATTGATCGGCCATGCCGTGCGAACCGTTCTTGGGATTCCAACCGCGCAGAACTGCGAAGCGATCCAGGTTCTTCGCCATGTTGGGCACGATTTCAGTGAATTGGATTCCCGGAATCGCGGTATCGATCACGCCGAATTCACCGCGCACTGACGCCGGTGCATTTGGCTTGGGATCAAACGTATCGTGATGACTGGTTCCACCGCGCGTCCAGATCATGATGCAATTCACATTTTCACTGGGAGTCGGGCCACCTGCGAGTAACTTCTTTCCTGCCAAAAATGTGGGCAGCGTTAAACCGAGACCGCCAATGGATCCAATTTGTAGAAAATGCCGTCGCGAAAGACCTTCGCAATTCTGATCATGACTTGGCAGGAAGTTCAGCATGGCAGTCCTCCGGTGTTCTCGGTGGGAGAGAACCTCTGGTGGGAGTTGGAAGGAGAATGAAGCATTCTCCCGGCGGGATTACTCATCGCATCTATTATGATCGGATCTGCGACAACAAATCAATATCTATTGTTATGAGAACCGGAGAGAGTGCCGAGACCGTAAAATCGTTCTTTTTTCCCTGAAACAGATGATCCAACCTCCATTTTAGTCTGGAAACGCGGATGTCGATGCGACAAAATAGATCAATCAGCGTCAATATGTGATTTTGACGTTGGTAAGACCCGCCTGAAAAGTTCCCGCCTATATTTAGTTCTCGATTGATTCTCACTGGATTCAAACAGAACTGCACCACTCCATCTGGAGGTTTCCGATATGTTACGCATTCTCCCGATTGCGTTGTTGGCATTCCTGATGCCGATGTCTGTTGATGGTGCCTGGATCGTGCAGCCACAATCAGTCGAACTGAGCAATCGGTTTGATCAGACACAGCTTATCGTCCGTGAACAGAATACGGATGGTCAGATCGATGATCGTTCCGCAGACGGAACGTCGATTGCAAAATATGAGTCTTTGAATGAAACCATCGTCAACGTTGATGAACGTGGCCGTGTATTTCCTGTGATGGATGGCACGACTCAACTGCGAATTCAAATCGCCAACGAAACACTCATCATACCGGTCACCGTCTCGGGCATGATGGAAGAAACAACCATCAAATTTGTGAAAGATGTCGCACCGATCCTCAGTAAATCCGGGTGTAATATGGGAGCCTGCCATGCCTCTCAGTATGGCAAGGGAGGCTTCAAACTCTCCGTGTTCGGATTCGAACCAAGTGCCGATCACGAGATGATTGTTCGAGACCGTCGACAACGTCGCGTGAATTTATTGAAGCCCGAAGAGAGCCTGTTTCTCCAGAAGCCGACAATGACCGTTCCTCACGGTGGAGCCAAACGTCTCCAGAAGGGCAGCCCCGATTACAATCTGCTGCTGAGTTGGTTGGAACAAGGTGCCGTCGTTCCTGAAAAAGAACCGGCAAAAGTGACGAAACTGGAAGTCATCCCCAACCGCCGAGTGACCAAACCGGAAACTTCGCAACAACTTCGCGTCATAGCAACCTATCAGGATGAGACACAACGCGATGTGACGGCATGGTCTCGATTTGACTCGATGGACGAAGGAGTCCTCTCGGTGAATGAAGATGGTCGTGTCGATGTTCTCAAACGAGGACAGGCACCGATCATGGTGCGCTTTGAAGGGCAGGCGGAAATCGCCATGTTCGCTGTTCCTTATCAGGAACAAGTGCCACTCGCCGGTTGGCAGAATCAAAATTTCGTCGACGAACACGCCTCGGCGAAGTTTCGGGAACTCGGAATCGAACCCTCTCCATTGTGCGACAACCCTACCTTTTTGCGTCGCGCGTTTTTGGATGCGACGGGATCGATTCCCTCAGCCACCGAAACGGATGCCTTCCTGCAGGATACCGATCCTAAAAAGCGGGAAAAGTTGATTGATCGACTCTTGGGGCTCACCGGTGACGCAAACCTCGACATCTATAATGATCACTACGCCTCCTACTGGACTCTTAAATGGGCCGATTTGGTCCGCAACAATTCCAATGACGTGGGAGATCAGGGAATGTGGGCGTTCCACAACTGGTTGCGAAATTCATTCCTGAATAATAAGCCCTTCGATCAATTCGTCTCAGAAATCGTTACGGCCAAAGGTTCCATCTATTCCAATGGGCCTGCCAATTACTTCCGCATTAACAGTAACTCTTCTGAATTGGCCGAGTCGACAGCACAAATATTTCTCGGCGTACGGATTCAATGCGCACAATGCCATCACCATCCCTTTGAGAAATATTCGCAAGCTGATTACTACTCGTTCGCGGCATTCTTTTCTCGCATTGGAACCAAGAACTCTCAGGAGTTTGGATTGTTTGGACGAGAAACCGTGGTGCTGGTTCGTAATTCGGGAGAAGTCAGACATCCTAAAACGGGCAAAAATCTTCCGCCCAAACCGCTCGGTGGTGAACCGGTGGACTCGGAGTTGGATCGTCGCATTCCGCTGGCTGAATGGTTGACCTCGAAAGAAAATCGATTGTTCCCGCAGTCGATTGTGAATCGCTACACCAGCTATTTGCTCGGTCGCGGTTTGGTCGAACCGATTGACGATATGCGAGCCACGAACCCTCCCACGAACGTCGCCATGATGGAAGCACTCACCGATCAATTCATTGAGAGTGACTTTGACGTGAAGCAGTTGATTCGAACCATCATGACCAGCCGACTCTATCAACTCAGTTCGCAACCGACTCCCGAAAATGTCGCCGATACGAAGTTCTACAGCCATTATCTGGTCAAACGAATTCCCGTGGAACCGCTGCTCGATGCCATCGATCAAGTGACCGGTGATGCGACGAAGTTCCAGAATTTGCCTCCCGGCACACGCGCTATCGACCTACCGGATGCCGAGTATCCAAATTACTTCCTGAACACGTTTGCAAAACCGCGACGTGTTTCGGTCTGCGAGTGCGAACGGATGCCCGATGAAAACCTCTCTCAAGCCCTGCACACTCTGAACGGCGATGTTCTCACGAATAAAATTGCCTCCACTAAAGGTCTTGTTGCCGAGCTTTTGAAAGCCAAAAAAGAGAACGAACAGATGCAAAACTCTGAGTTGGTTGAGAAAATTTATCTCGCCTCACTCAGTCGTTATCCCACTTCCGAAGAACAGGCAGCCGTCGAAGGTTTTTTGAAAGAGTATCCTACGGAAAAAGAATGCTTCGAAGACTTGATGTGGGCCTTAATCAATTCCAAAGATTTTCTCTTCGTGCATTGAATTCATTATCTGCGGAATTATGATCATCGATAGACTGTGATGGGAATGTTTTCATGACTCGTTATTTGACGATACTGTTGTGCTTGGGTTGTTTGCCGTTCGCTCTCATCGAGAACATCGATGCACAAACCAGCTACCCGATGATCATGTCGCTGGCACCAAACTCTGCTCAAATCGGCCAGACTACCGAGTTAACCATTCAGTCGCGATACGATCTCTCGGGAACCCGGCGTATCTGGATCTCGGGAGACGGAGTGACGGCTGAACCGATTCACCCGGAAGTCAAAGAAGACGAGAAGCCCAAGTCGGCCACCTCTCTGAAAATTAAATTGACCGTCTCCCCCGACGCTGAACCCGGCGTGAGAGAGTTTCGGCTTTCGACAGCAAGTGGTGCCTCGACAATCGGCCAATTGGTCGTCGTTCGCGATGCGGTCGTTGTGGAGACCAAAGATAATAACACGGCTCAAACTGCCACTGCCGCCACTTTGCCGGCCACTTTGTGCGGTTGCATCGAGAAGAACGAAGATCTCGACTTCTTCAAGTTTTCGGTGGAAGCCAATCAAACGGTCTGCTTTCATGTCCGTTCTCAACGACTGCAAGACAAAATTCACGACCTCCAACAACACATCGACCCGATCTTGTTTCTCCGCAATTCTGCCGGTTCCACGATTGCTTCTTCGGATAATCATTTCTATGGCGACCCATTTATCTGCCATACCTTCAAGCAGGCGGGCGAATATTTCATCGAGATTCGAGACGTGCGCTATACCGGAAACAAGTATTGGGAATACAGCATTGAAGCGAATAGCCGACCGTTTGTGAGTAACGTGTACCCGTTGGGTGTGGCTGCGGGTCAAGAAACCAGTTTGGAACTCATTGGCTTCAATCTTCCCGATCAACATCAGGTCGCTTGGACGGCTCCGGCAGATACTCAAGGTGGGCAACTTGTCCAACTTCCCCTTGCCGACGATGTTACCAATGCAGTTCCTGTGGTCGTTACCGAACTGCCGACGATTCTGGAATCGGTGTCCACAAATGACGCAGCAAATTTTCTACAAACAATCACTCTTCCCGCAGCGATCAACGGTCGTATTGCCAAAACAACAGAAATCGATCTTTATCAATTCACGGCCAAGAAAGGCGAAAAGTTCACTTTCGAGGTCAAAGCTCGCCGTCATGGGTCGGCTCTCGATCCGATCATTCGTATTCTCGATAAAGACGGGAAATCTCGCGGCGAAAATGACGACTTCAGTCTCTATAAACGCACCTTCGCCGACTCTCGATTAGAAAATTGGACTGCGCCTGCGGATGGCGACTATCAGATTGAAATCCGTGACTTGCATCTTCGTGGAGGAGACAACTTTGTTTATCTCATCGAAGTGACCAAACCCGAACCGTATTTTGAACTCTATCTGGACACCGACAAAACCCAGATCACGCCGGGGGGGTGGGGAGTAATGTTTGCCAACGTCGTTCGTAAAAATGGATTTGCGGGTGGCGTGCAACTTCACGTCGAAGGACTTCCCGAAGGTGTGACCGCGTCGGCAGGTCGCGTATTACCGGGTAAACCGACGGCAGGCTGCATCGTGTTTCACGCTCCCGAGGGCACGGCGGTTGATATGTGGAACATCAAAGTCTGGGGAACGGCCGAGATGCCGATAGGAGAAGAACAACCGCCTATCGAACTTGTTTCGACGGCCACCACGTATCAGGAAATTTATCAGCCGGGTGGAGGACGCGGTCATTGGCCCGTATTGACACATACGATTGCCACCACCGAACCGGTCGATATTTTGTCGATGACTCTTGATACCAACGAAGTGGTCCTCAAGCAGGGTGAATCAAAGAAGATTGAAGTGACCATCACGAAAGTGGAAGGCTTTACGAAAAACATTTCGCTCGATGTTCTGTTTCAACATTTGGATCGTCCGTTCGCCGACACACTTCCTCCCGGCGTGGCACTCGACAAAAAGAACAGTAAAATTGTCCTCACTGCCAAAGACCTAAAAGGGCATATCACGCTGAAAGCCGCCGACAATGCCGAGGTTGCCGAGAAACAACAGGCAGTGATAATGGCCAATATTGCTCTTAATTTTGTGATGAAATGGACCTATAGCAGCGAGCCGATTTCAATCACGGTGTTACCGAAAGAATAGTCTTTAGCAAGTCTTTCTAAATGACTTGGAAATCATCGAGATCGGGAGTTTCCGAGTCATCACTTATTTCGGTGGTTGTTGCAGCCGGTTCGGCGCGGACAATTTCATCGAGCCATTCGACCTTCGGCATGCCGTAAGGGCGAAACTTTTCAATCGAGCCCATCGAATCGCGATACAATAACGCGCGATTGCGACCGAGTCGGCTGGCTGCGGGAGAATCAACTAAGTTACTGGAATCGGTCCCCCCCATCTGGAATGCGATGCGGTATTCGAACTCTCTCAATGAATTGCGACTTAACCAGCGATCAAAATTATTATAGGAGTGACACCACAGGACGACATAAATGCCGAGCGAAGGCCCGTCTTTCAATATTTCCTGAAAGCGTGCCGAAGGGCTCACGGTTTTTTCTTTGTCGAAGCCTCCAAATCCAAAATCATCTTCACTCTTCCGCAAGTGCGAAAACTTAGTGATATCGACAATCGTTACGACAACGGGAATAGCGGCACGGTCCTCATCGCAGCGGCGCAACTCGATTTCGGTGGTGATCTGTTCGAGAATTTCATCGACTTGGTTGGGCGTCCCAACTTTCAAATGAGACTCGGCACGAGCTAACGCCTCCGTCCAACCCTCATTGGTGATGGTTCCCCCATCAAGTAAAAATCCACTCGGGAGATCTTCACAAGAATGGTCGCGATGACTCAGTAAAGTGAGCAACAACAATCCACTGATGTCGTCTCCATCAGAGCCAACCATGAGCACATTTTGGCCCGGCTGAGCAGACAACGTGAGTGAAGCCGGCTTGCCAATGGTGACCGGATCACCCAACCAGAGACGCAGCGGCTCAGTTGGTTTTGTTTCGCCTCGAATTTGAGTCATCAAAGACGGATTGAGAGCAGGGTCGGCGAGAATATTTCCTTCAAACACAACACATTCGTCATCGGCAAACGAAGCATCGGATTGACGCCTACGGACAGTCGCTTGTTGGATTCGATTGAGCTGTGATTCCCGTTCCTTGTCTTCCAGCCAGGCAATCTGAAAGGGACTATTCCCCTCCATCATGCCGTTTGCATCATTGTAGATGGCTTCTCCCGGTCGAGTCAGTAATCGGGCTGCGGTATTCTCTTCACTCAAGATCAGATGTGCATCCGATTCACTACATTGCAATGCAATACGAACACCCATTTGACTCAAAGTGGTCCGCGCCAGCGAATAGGCTCCTCCCAATGTTTGGGAACCAAGTAATACGTGGATCCCGAACGCACGACCTTGTCGGACGAGACGGTCCAGCATCAACGTGGCATCTTGAGCGATACGATCATCTTCGACGAAGAATTCTTGAAATTCGTCGATCATCAAGATCATCCGAGGCATCTTTTGATCGGGATGCTTGTTTTTCCAGCCGGCGATGTCCTGGACTCCTGCGTCTCGAAAGAGATCACCCCGTTCTTTCATCACTTCGTCAAGTTTTCGCAGCGCGCTTAAACCGAATTCGCGATCCGATTCGATGGCAATGACTCGGGCATGAGGCAATTGATGCGAGGCATACGTTTTGAACTCGACCCCTTTTTTAAAGTCGATCAGATAGAATTCCAATTCATCGGGTGAATAAAACAAAGCCGCGTTGGTCACCATGATATGCAGTAACGTCGATTTCCCGGACCCGGTTCGACCGGCAATCAACACATGCTGAGACGTTCCTTTGCCGAGCCGCAGATGTTGTAATCGTGTCGCACCGGCACGTCCGAGAGGGATGTCGATTCCGTGGCGTGAATCATGGGACCAGAATTCCGCATCGTTGGGAGCAATGCGATGAAAGGGAACTTCCACCTTTTTCATCGTCGTGGAAAGCTTCCCGATTTTTTTGACAATCGCGGAAAATTCGGACGGCGCGGGTGATTCGTCGGGAGAAAGCAATAGCGGCGGTTGACCAAAACTGGATGTCTCAAAATGATCCTTTCTCCAATCGATGACAGTGGCATTTGCCGTGATCGATTCCATCTCAAAGTCACGTGGCAAATTGCGGCTGGTGTCGTGACTGAGTAACAGATAGACGCCACAACGAGGTCCGCTGCTCGCAATACTGGCGAGACGTTGTGCGGCTCGTTCGCTGAAGCTTTGCGGAAATCCTGAAACCACCAGCACGCGGTATGGTTCGGCCACTTCCCCAGCATGATCGTTGTATTCTTCGATGTTGGCGAATTGATTACGGAGGTACGTCTGGAAGATATTTTCCATATGCTCGGTGAGGTCGGCAAGTTGTTTATCGATTTGATTTGGTTCGGTCCAAATGCGATTGGTGATCAGCAACTCGTTGTCATCAGTCAGGTGCATGTAGGAAGAAAAGGGCTCTCCCAGCCCCACTGGATCGAGCACAGTGAATCGCAAATTCCCCGGAGAAATACCCGTCAGCAATCGCAGCATAGCCATCTGTAACAACGCTTCTGCCGCTGATCCACCTTCTGCACCCTCATAGTTCACAATGAACGAAGGCTGTGCCGGGAACGGCAATGAGGCGGGGACTGTCCAATCCGAATCGTGAGGTGGCAGAAAGTTTTGCGAAGCCGGGCCATCTTCTAAGAAACCGAGCATCGTGCCGAACATGCCCAACGGAAGGTCGGCGGGAATTGTTTCGGGTGGCTGCCAATCATCGGCAGCGATGCGATTCCAGTCGGTTGGCGGAGCGGCTTGCTCGCCAATTTGTTCACAGATTGCGGTCGCCTCGTTGAGTCCGTTCATCCAACCTTGGATGAGTTGATTGCGGGCTGAGTTGATGAGTTCGGTCCGCTGTTGAATTCGTTGAGTGAATGCCTCTTGAGCGGTATTAATGGCCGCACTCTTCTTCTTTTTGAGTGAATCAATCTTCTCTTGATAACTGATTTTAATTTCTTGTTTGCTGAGTTCAAACTGTGACAGTACGGGCGCCAATGCTGCCTGTCGCACTTCTTCAGCCGCTTTGAGCTTTTCCTGCTGTCGTTCTTCGAGTGATTTAATACGGTCGTCGCGATGTTCTTCGAATTGTTCGATGGAGCGTTCTCGATGTTCCATCAATTTGCGATAGTGCGTTTCATAGATTTCTTCGTGCTTCGCTTGCTCTCGCTCAGAGATCGCTTCCCAACGTGTCACGGCAGCACGTACTTGATACAGTCGAGTGACGAATTCTCCATAAGCATCGCGGGTCTGTCGTCGTGAAATATCCCAGCAGATCAATGCCGTCAGGATGCTGAAAATCGCACCGGCACCTCCCGTGACGGCGTACCAAATGTTTTGATCGATGGTGGAAAAACCAAGTGCGCCGCGGTCCAGAAACAGTATTAAACTGCCACCCAAACCTGCGGCCAGAATCAGCATCAATAACAGCAATCGCGGACCAGAAAACCAATATGCAAACTGTTGTTTTTTGAGCGTTTCGTACGACTTTCGACACTGTTCTTCGGCTTCAAGAAACAGATCGTGCGATTCGCCGGCATTTTTTGATTTTTGAATTTCGCGAGGAGGGGGTTCCGAGATGCCGTGGTTGCGACGTTCGACAATTTGCTTGGCTTGACCGCTGAGTTCTTCAAGATGATCTAGTTCGACCCCCATTTCCATGCGCACTTTTTGTTGGCGATGGATCAAGTTATCGAGTTTGCGTTTCGGGCTCTCTTCGGAATCGTCATCAACAATCGAACTCATCATCCAGCGATTTTGCTGAAATTCGTCCCCGGTTTGAGTGGCTTCAGATTTGTATTCTGTATTAAGTTGATGAAGGGTGTTGCGGTACTCACCTTCAATTCGATTATTGTCCGTCTCAAAAGTTAGTTCCACTTGAGAGAGTGCATCGGCTTTTTGATCGTAGACGGTTTGCAGACGAGCCTCAAAATCAGCCGAGATTTGTTCCTGTTCCGTCTCCAGTTGTTGGGGATAAGGTTGGTCGGCAGCGTTTTCGATGGCTTGAAGATGTGCTTCGTGTTCGAGCCTGCGGCTAACCGTGGCTTGAAGCTGATTCAACAAACTTTCGTATTGTCCGATCAATGGTGATTCGCTCATCGGGCACCTTGGAGTTTGAGTGTTAATCTCTTGTCTGTCATGGAATGAGGCCCGGCGTCTTTCCGAAATAATTCACTAAGCATAATCACTTTCACGATCAGGGGCACAATCACGTTGTGCCTGTCGTGTTAAGTCGGACATCCGTTGCATCACCGAGAGGGCATTCGAAAGTTCGGTGAAGAACGGTTGCAAATGTTCTTTTTCAAATGTCTCGCTGTTGGAATCGGTCCAAGACTCAGCAGTCTCGTTCCAGCCCTCCTCAATACACTCACCGATTTCGCGAAGACGACCGATGTGCGATGTGAGATCGAAATTTCGCATGTTATCCTTTCTCGTTCGAGTGCGCAGCGCCGGTTGATTCAGAGTCTGCCGGACTGACCGACCGCCCCAGATAATTTTCTAAAGATTGAATCGTTCGTTCGAGCAGTGCGAGTGATTTTTCGAGATCGTTATCAAGAACACCCTGGAATTTCCCCAGTCGTCCGCGGCACTCTTCGGCTTCTTCGGCGTATTTCCTACTCCATGTTTTGACGTTTTCAACCTTGCGCTCTCCTTCTTGCAATCGTTTCTTGGCTCGTTCGAATTTCTTCTTTTCGTCAAAACAACTCGAGCGCTGACCGGCCACCGTCCGTAATTTACACGATTCGTATTCTGTGCGTGCTTCGGACATCTGCTCGTAACGTCGTTGGAGTTCTTGTTTCCAGGCGAGCGGAAGATCTCCTTCAAACCATTGGACAACGCGATGCATTTCGCGTTTGTAAGTATCGAGCACTTGTGAAGCACGGTCACGCTGAGTGCGCAGCCCGGCCTGAAAATTGGCAATGGCCTCTACTGATGTGATGTTGGCAGATTCTCCCACAGTCTTCTTCTCCTAGAGTCACCCTTTAGCGTTGCTGAAGATATTCCTCGATCCGATCCGCTTTTCGCAGCAGGAAAGGAATGTACTCGTCATTCACTTCCACGACTCGGGCCATTGATTTGAGATTCTCTTCGAACTCCTCCGCAAAGCGTTTGTTCTCCTGATCTCGCCAAGAGGACGACAATGACTGCATCTTTCCGGCAAGTGCCGTCATTTGTTCCTGCAGGCCACCATTGAACTGTTTCAGTTGTTGAGCGAAGCGGCGGAGTTCTTCGGGATTGACGATTGCTTGAGACATGAGACACCTGCCCTAAGACGTAACCAGAGATGTGACCAGAAAGGATGTTGCCATTCTACGGAGAATCCCCACGTCATGGCAGAGAATTTCCCGTATCTGGTCGAATCTCGCCCTTTATTCCCGCGATTTGCACATCCTGCGACAGTTGGGATCTCACGTAGTTATTGCGAGAGGCGGATGTGTGAGTCCTCTCTTCGCGCAACAGTATTCGTCACCTACACTTCCGTTTCATCTTCAGAAATCTTGCGTGAAGGAATTCGGGCCGACATGGAATCGACCCTGCATCGACAACTCAAAATGCTCTACGCTCCCTCGTCTGACGAGACGGAAGTGGTCGTTGACGGCTATCGTATCGATGCTATTGCCGATGGAAGATTGATTGAAATTCAAGCGGCGTCACTGTCGTCATTGGCTCCGAAAGTCAAAATACTTCTGAAGAGTCATTCCTTGACGGTGGTGAAACCGTTGGCAGCCAAGAAATTTATTATCAAGCGGAAAACGCCAGACGGAAAAATTCTCAGCAAGCGTTATAGTCCCAAGAAAGAATCGCTGTTACATCTCTTCGATGAATTGGTTCACTTCAAAGACATCTTCCCACACGAAAATCTCATCATCGAAATATTGCTCACAGAACAGGTGGAGCATCGTGTTCCTAAAAAGAAATCTCGTCGTTGGCGGAAAGATTACCGAGTCATTGATCGCGAATTGACTGAGATTCAACGCCGGGTTTCGGTGTCATCGCCGGTCGATTTGCTAGGACTACTTCCCGAACTTCCCCAAGAACCATTCACCACGAAAGAAATTGCCGGCTGTTGTTCGGTTCCGCGGTCGTTGGCGCAAAAAATGGCGTACTGTTTGCGAAAAGCGGGCAGCGTAGAAGTCACCGGAAAAAAAGGGAACGCCATCGAATACTGCTACACACCCGGCAGTCTCGATAAAGTTGCCTGATGATGTCTTTCCAGATCAACTTCTGAGTGATCTTGGCGTGATGTTCTTAACGACATGAACTTGACTTTGTGATGCAAGGCGAGTGGAGTAAAGCCTTCTCTTCACTTGGATCAGTAAGGGCTTTGTCGATGTCACGCTCGCCTCTCGTTTTTTTGGCACTTTTGTTAGTCGTATTATTGCCAACCTCAGCCATCATCACAGAAGGTGCTGACAAACCCAATGTTCTCTTCATCGCCATCGATGATTTGCGACCGATGCTGAACTGTTACGGCGAGGAACACATGGTAACGCCCAATATCGACAAACTTGCCGAGTCTTCACTGTTGTTTACGCAAGCCTACTGCATGGTGCCGACCTGTGGCGCGTCTCGTGCGTCAATGATGAGTGGTTTACGTCCCACCCATCATCGATTCATCAATTACCTCACGCGGGTTTCGGAGGATGCTCCCCAAACAACCACATTGAATACTCACTTCAAAGAGAATGATTATACAACAATTTCTAATGGCAAAATCTTCCATCATCCCGATGATCAAGCTCACGGTTGGTCGCAGCCGGCATGGAGACCAAAAGGGGTTTCCACATATCAACATCCCGAGAGCTTACGCATTGTTGAGGAACGTAAGAATATCAAATCTCGTCGCAATCGTGGTCCGGCATTCGAGTCTGCTGACGTGAAGGATGATGACTATGCCGATGGTCGTATCGCGCTAAAAACGATTAACGATTTACGCCGATTGAAAAAAGCTGGCAAACCGTTCTTCCTGGCAAGCGGATTTTTCAAACCACATTTACCATTCGTGGCTCCGCAGAAGTATTGGGACCTCTACGACTTTGAGAAGATTCAACTGCCCGAAACTTATCATGTCCCCGAGAACGCTCCTTCAATTTCGATTCATACTTCGGGAGAGCTTCGCTCGTACGCTGGTATTCCACCAAAAGGCCCGGTCGACGACATCACGGCCCGCAAACTGATCCACGGATATTATGCGTGTGTGAGTTATGCCGATGCTCAAGTCGGGCGTATTTTGAATGAGTTGGAACGTCTCGATCTGATCAAAAACACGATTGTTGTGTTGTGGAGCGATCATGGATGGAACCTTGGAGAGCACACCTTGTGGTGCAAGCACAGTTGCTATGAGACATCAATGCAAATTCCGCTGATCATTCGTGTGCCGGGAGTGACATCGGGGCAAACCACTGCTGCACTGGTTGAGTCCATCGATCTCTACCCAACGCTCAGTGAATTATGTGGTTTTGAGAGACCCCAACATTTGGCCGGTCGTAGTGTGGTGCCATTGTTTTCCAATTCCAAGCAGTCCTGGAAAGGATTTGCGATTGGCCGATACAAGCAAGGAGATACCCTGCGAACAGACGATTATCGGTACACCGAATACACGCAACCCACAGGGGAATTGCTGGGACGTATGTTGTATGATCATCGTTCGGATGTAGAGGAAGACCGCAATGTCATCGATCAAAAATCTCTCTCGCCTGAGATCGAGGAGTTGGGGAAATTGCTGAATGCTCAGAAAGGGCAAAGCCAAAAGCAGCACTCAAAATCTCGTTGAACGCGATCTTACCAGGGGGCTTCCATACGATCGACGATTTGCATGGCCAGTTTATCGACAGCTCTCTGAGTTGCAGTGGCTTGAGATTGCCCCAGTTCAGGTGTAAAACTCGCAGTCGCGTCTAATGAGAGTCCTAATTGATCGACGGGAATTGTTTGTTCGGCAAGGACGTTGCCGTTGCGGAGATCTTCCCAGACGACTTTCACAGCCAATGAATATTGCAAATCGCGAGCATCGTCAAATCCGTTTTCACCGAGTGGAGCCTTGCGAATTTCGACGATTCGGCCCACGAGTCGTGTGTCGGCATACGGTTCTTTGGCGATGCGAAACGGCGTGCGAACTTTGATTTCGTTCTGAACCGCTTCGGTGAGTTGATACTCGATTCCGCGGCGTGAACTGTCTGATTCAAAAACGGGGACTGCCACTGTCCTGACATCGCGTGCATGAAACGATCCCATCATGTACCCACAACCGATATTCCCACAGAGAGGGAACAGTAGTAATGCAAGGATCATGCGAGGACGGATTTTAGCAGAGCTGTGGGTCATAAACAGGTTCGGTGAAATTAGAGTCGGACGCGCCCGGTTTGATCATAAGGACGCGGTTCAGGTTCAGGGCTCGACGGATTGTCGCTGGGAGCGAATTCGGACTGCCCCGAAGATTCTCCTTTAGGCACACTTTCCAGTTTTGGGAACAATCTCCAGTTCCAACTACGGGCGGCTTGTTTTGTTTCCGCAGGTCGATTGATCTCGTTGGAACTTAAGTACTGACGCGCACTTTGTGCGTATTTGGTATCGGGATACAGGCGCAGAATTTCGCGGCAATAGATGGCGGCTGAATCGTCGCGACCTTTCTTGTTGTAAAATTCCACGCGGGCCCATTCCCGTTTTGCTTTGGCTTCTTCGATGACTTGTAGTTCTTGTTTCAAACGTCCTCTCATGTCCGAATCGGGCCACATTCGTAAGGCCGATTCTTTCAACTGTTCCGCTTCATCAAGACGCGACCCATCGTAACTGGTCCCTTCGTAACTCATTAATTTCACATGAGAACCAAGAATAAATGAGTTCTTGAAGTGGGGGCTATCAGGATAGTTCTGACGCAGGGCGGCGAAATATTCATCTGCTCGGACACTGTCCCCTTTACGCAGATAATGGCTGGCTGTCATCATCAAGGCATCGTCGGCAAGGTTGCTCGTGGGATCGTTGAGCCAAATGGACTTGAGAGATTCTAACGCGCGACCTTCGGTGTCGAAGGTGGGTCGAGTCGAATCATGAAAGTTCGGCAGAAAGGGAACAGCCAAAGTTGGATCCCAAGAATCACGTTCGTGGTCGGGAACACTCATGCTGGTCGTCTTATCGAGATTCGATGCCAGTTTGATATCACTGGCTTGGACCACATCCGGGAAGTCGAGCCAGATGCCGGCAATCGTAAACATGCGATTGCTGATTTTTGTTTGATACCGAGTCGAAGGAAAGTCTCTCGATAACTCGACAAAGGCGTCTGTTGCTTCGGGGTATCGTTTTGTTTCAAAGTAAAGTTCGCCGAGTAGAAACAGGGCATCTTCTTTCACGGCGTAGTCGTCGAATCTTTTCGCAACAGACTTCAATTCCCCTTCTGCAGCCTTCCAGTCACGTTGCTGATAAAGCTTCTCAGCATGTTGATATTCATCGCGTCCCAATTCGTAGTAACCGGGATTGCGGCGAAGTTCTTCCAGATCGGTTTTTTCAGTCCATGAGATCACTCGTTCGAGTGGTCCTTTGACGTTGTCGGTGTTGCTCATCGCACTCAGTCGCTCATCTTCTGTCTTTCGACCGAACAAACTGAATGAGCTGCAACCCGGCAATGACGTCATGATCGCGCAGAGTATCAGCGTGCATTTCAGGCGACTGTGGCAAATGGGATGTCGATCCATCGGTTCCACTTCTCTAATGATCCGCGACTCGTCCTTGAGACCGGAAGTATTTCGGGGGGAGATCTGATTAACCGTCCCTGAACCGGGCCGGATTTGTAACAGATAGGATGGGACTGTGGGAGGGGAATTGTCGAATGACAGGAAATTATCGGGAAAGAGTCTGCAAATATCGTAACGTTTTTGGATGACGCCCCAAGTCGTAAGAGACTGCGGAGGTCGTCACATTGTTCATGTCTCGTAAGACCTTCTCATCAAGGCTTTCGGGTTCGATTGCCGCCGGTTCCGACAATTGTCGCAACCATTTAACCGCTTCCAACCCGATTCGATTGTTTTCATATTTTCGAGTCTGACAGCGACTGCATAACAGCCCTCCCTGAGAGACCCAGTAAGCGAACGGAGCCCCTTCAACGGTGGGCCGGTCGCATTTCAAACAAGTTTCAAAATTCGGTAAATGTCCAATTTCCCGCAGTAAAGCCAATTCAAACAAAATGATGGCTAACCGTGGAACAGAAATTTCATCATCTAACCGAGTCAACGATTGTTGCGAGGCATCATACAATCCGGGATGCGGATCGAAATCCTCATTCAAACCATCCAACAGTTCGGCCAAATAATATCCGCCGTACAATCGAATCAGTTCGCGATGAGTGTTCTGAAACCGTTTTTTCAAACGCGATTCGGTCAAAATCCCCAGACTTCCCGAGGATTTACGAATGAAGACTATGTCACAGATCGAAAGGAGGTCAAGACCAGACTCGAACGGACCCTTAAGTCGTTTCGCACCTTTAGCTAAGAGCGGAACTTTGCCAAATTCACGTGTGTAAAAAGTGACCACACGGCTGGTTTCTGAGAAGTCGACCTGTCGAATGATGATCGCTTCCGTTTTTTCGGTCGACATGATGGTGCGATAGCAGGTGACGGTAGATCACGCCGGAAGTCCGTTCTCTCCGGCGAAACACCAGTCTAGCATACTTACGTTTGAAATCGCGAGACCGGTCCGGATTTGACCCGTCTATTCGCCTCCCAATAGGCCGACCAGACACCCCACCAAACGCGCGGTTGTCGCCAAAATCGGATAAGATTGCCTTTGAGTAAGACCGTTTTTCGCAGCAGATGACTCCGAAACACAAACCACCGGCAACCCGGTTGAGCATGTCGCAAATAGAACAGCCAAGCAGAAATCGCTTTTTCTTTCTCGCTGAATGAATTGCGACGATCTTTCAGTCGTAACCCCCCCATCGGTGATTGCAGATGAATCAAAGCGGCCTGCGGATCGTAGATCAGTTTGCCACCGAGTTCTGCCAGTCGAATCGCAAGATCGTAATCGTCGCCGTAAGAATTCCCTGAAAAATTCTCATCAAATCCGTCAGCTCGAAGAAATTCAGAGCGACGGATGGAACCGTTACAAGTGCAGAACGTATGCACTTGATACCGCTCGCGTCCCACTCGACCAAAATACAAGGCGTGAAAGACGGCAGGTTGATCCGACCAAATCGGCGTCTCTGCTGATTCAGGATGTCCGGGAAGGTCATCATCGGAGGGAAGGTCGGGATGCTCCAACTCGTCAGCACTCAATTCCCGTCCTGAGACTGAGGAAACATCCGGGTCGCGATAATTGGCGACATGCCGTTCGAGAAAATGTCGATTCAGAATACGAACATCGTCATCGAGAAAAATCAAAATTTCGCCGTTTGAATTTTCGACCGCCGAGTTGCGAGCATTCACGACCCCCGGCGTCTCCAATGTCATCCAACAAATATTGTCTTGCTCTGCGAATGTTGATTTTCGTTCCTGAAATTCTGCAGGCCATGCCGGGTTTTGATCGGCAATGATGATCTCGAGGGAGGAAATTGTTTCGGCATCCCAAGTCTGTGCGGCCAAAATCTTCCAGCGTATCCAGCAGCGGACCGAATCGACGGTACGTGGGAATGATGACAGAGAGAGACAGGGGAGATGACACGTCTTGGGCCTTGAATTGATTGTTTTCGTAATATTAACACGCCTGTCGGTCGACACACGCTGTAAGTCGCGTACGCTGGAAAGAGTTGCCTCCTACAATCTTTTCAGCCCACATTATCGGCCTAACACGACGAACTTTCCCGCTCATGAACGACGAACTCTTCCAGCCATCGGCCATCATCTTCGATTGTGACGGCACTCTCGTTGACTCAATGCCCTCGCATTATATCGCTTGGGTGCAAACTTTGGCCGATTATGGTTTGTCGTTCGATGAAGATCTTTTTTACGCACTAGGAGGCTGGCCGACTTTGAAAGTCGCTCAATTAACCATTGATGAGAATCAATTGAAGGATGTTTCTGCTCAGAAATTGACCGACATCAAAGAAGCAAAATTTGAAGAGAATCTTGATCGGATCAAAATCATTCAACCGGTTGTTGACGTGGTGGAAAGCCATCATGGCAAGATTCCTCTCGCAGTGGGAACCGGCGCCATTGACCGAATTTGTCGAGAGATGCTGACACAGGTTAATCTGCTGGATCGTTTTGACGCCATCGTTGCAGCAGACCACGTGACGAATCACAAGCCGGCCCCCGACACCTATCTGGAAGCGGCCCGACGACACAAAGTTCCACCCGAAGAGTGTCTCGTCTACGAAGATACACAACCGGGAATTGAAGCGGGATTGGCGGCGGGCATGCAGGTGGTCGATGTTCGCGATTTCTACACGCCCGAACGCATCACGGATTGATTATTCTTCGCCGGGCGGGCGCGACATCAAAGAATCGGTCGCTTCTGCGGCAGATTTGTTTTCATAAATCACCCGGTACACTTCCTGGCAGATAGGAAGATCGATGCCGCGACTTTCGGCGAGATCATACAGACTTTTGACCGTCGTCACTCCCTCGGCGACCGCATGCATTTGAGCGAGAATTTCGTCGAGTGTCTGGCCTTTGCCGAGCAGTTCACCGACTCCTCGGTTACGACTGTGGGGACTGGTACAAGTGGTGATCAGATCGCCCATTCCGGCGAGTCCGGCGAAGGTCGATTCTTCGGCTCCCAGCATGACTCCGAAACGTGTCATCTCGACGAGTCCGCGTGTCATCAACGCGGATTTCGCATTGTCTCCATAGCCGAGCCCGTCACAAATTCCGGCAGCAATCGCCACCACATTTTTGAGGGCGCCGGCGAGTTCCACACCAACCAGATCGGAATTGGTATAGACGCGGAAGCGATCGGTATTGAACCTCTCCTGTACGGTTTGCGCCAGTGACAAATCGCCACACGCTGCCACCACACTGGCCGGGAGTCGTCGGGCGACTTCTTCAGCGTGACTCGGACCACTTAACGTATTGATGGTTCGGTCACCGAGAATTTCATTAATGATTTCGCTGGGTCTGAAAAATGTTCCGTTCTCTATTCCCTTGATGACACTCACCACGGGCCGCGACTCGGTGAGATGAGGGGCAAGACCTTTCAGTGCTGACCTCAAAAATTTTGACGGGATTGCCGCCACCAGCATATCGACCCCCTCCACCGCTTCAGCAATATCACCGGTCGCGGTGACTCGATCCGGGAGTGGAATGCCGGGCAAAAACTGTCGATTTTCGCGATCTTTGTTGAGATCGTCTGCCTGATTGGGATCGTGACACCACATTTTCACCGATTGATTGGGATGATCGGTCAACACAATAGAACAGGCAGTGGCCATCGCTCCGCTACCGAGAATGGCAAGTTTTGTATCAATCATCTGCGATGTCCTTGCGGGTTAAACCGCGTTTCTTGGTAATGTTCTGACCGAAAAAGGTGCATAGCAAAAATAACGGCTGGAGGCAGTAATGCCAATCGTTTTAACCGTTAATTCCTGTACCGGTAAACCCCTGCAGTGTTTTGTTTGGTCAACACGTCTGATTAAACCGCGCATTGGGATACATACACTCGCTGTTTCAAAAGTTAGTTTCGAACAGGCTGGAATCGTGTTGCTCAGTCGCAATTGCTGGATTACTCTAGGAGTAGTCCATCTAATGAGGTTGATATGTCTGACGAAAATACCCCCAATCAGGAATACTCGGGAACTGATCGCCGTAAAAATCGGGGAGGCGATGCACCTGGTGGGCGTGAACGTCGGCAATTCCGCGATTCTCACAGTGATGGCGACTCCGATGTCCGCGAATTGGCGGAAGCGATCGACAATTACAAAATGGCCAACCGGCGCCGATTCATCACCTATGAGGAAATTCTCAATGTGGTGAAATCCTTGGGGTATCATAAGTAATCAGTCGGCATTTCTCTGAGAAACTCACGCGGCTTTGAGTATTTCTTATATTCTTTACGATCTTCGGTAAGTTCTCTCTTCGGCTGAAGATACGTCTGATCTGACTGAATTTGCGGTTTCCTCACGAGATCCGAAATCGTGAAGATGTCGGTTTTTTCGTCCACAATCTTGAAATTGATGTTGACCAATTTCCAATTTTTCACGAAGTTTCCGATCCCTTCATCGGCGGTCCTCTCTCCAGAACAGTTCCGCCGATTTATCCCGCACTAAACAGCAGGTGTTCCCGTGAAAAAATTATTCACTTTACTCGCCGCGATCCTCGCCGTCACTCCAGCGTTATCTGCTCAGTCGGATTATGGAGCAAATGGATCAACGCCAAATTACTTCAGCGAGAATCTGTCACCTGACATGTTGTCAGCCAACACAGATCAACCGGTCATTCGGGGGCAGAATCCCACGTTTGACGACGGCACAGGAGGGACTCCCTTCTTTGACGATACCGGAACAACATTCAATAATGGGAATGTGAATGGGCAACAGTTCGCGCAACCCATTGTGCCAGCTCAGCCGATTTATCCCGGTCAGCAAGTGGATCCTTTTTTGAATCCACAAGCGATGTACGGACAACAAGCACCCGGCATCCAAGCTTTTCCCGGCGTGAATGGTCCGCAGCCTTACCGTTTCGGTTGGACATTACGAGCCGAGTTTGAATATCTTGCTGACGAAACGGGTGATATTGACGGGACTCCCGGTTCTTTCGAGTCGTTTGGCTTGAATATCGAAGCCCAAAACGCCAAGCCTTTGGGGGCCAGTGGATGGGTCTTCGTTAACACACCAAACTTCATGTGGCGAAATGTGAATGGAATCCCTGCCCCCGCTTCTGTGGAAGATCTTTTCCAATTCGGTTGGGACATGAAACTGGTCAGCCCGTCTGTCGGTGGCTGGGGTATGGAGATGGCGTTTGAACCTTCGATCAATACCGATTTGAGCGGAAATCTTGATGAAAGTTTCGGCCTGAACTTGGATGGTCGCGGTGCCTTGTTGTGGCAATGGGGACCACAAATGACCTGGGTCGGTGGAATCATGTATCTGGATCGTGTTGACGACCGAATCCTGCCTTACGGGGGTGCGGTCTGGCGACCCAATCAATTGTGGGAATTCCGGATTATGTATCCCGAATCTCAAGCCAAAGTCTTCATGGGGAATTACTGGGGTTGGTCACACTGGCTGTATGCCCGCGCTGAATTCCTCCATTCCGAAGCCTATCAAATCGAGACTTTACCGGGTCTCGATACTCAACTGCAAGTGGAAGACATGCGAGCAACCTTGGGCTGGCAATTCGACAATGGTGTCACGGCCGGCTTCTTTGAAGGAGGTTGGATCTTCGAACGTGATATCGAAGTCGGTCGCCCTGTTGGATTGAGTGGAGACATCGATTCCGGTTTCATGGCAAGAGCCGGTTTGCGGTTCTGATCCTCAACGAAAATACCAAACGGACGCAAGAACCCCGCAGAGAAAAAATTTCTCGACGGGGTTTTTACTTTGGTCAGACGAAGTCAAATTTTTTATGGTTTGACGGCGTGAATCTTCGAAAGGAGATGTTTGGTAAGATTGGGTGTCACTGCCGACATGCGAAGTCGCTGTTGCAGGCTGGGATGTTTTGTGGGCAGTTGCTCGATTTGTTGGACATAATTGGTCAACTTCTCGGGGGAGACTGCATCCAGAGAATTCAAAGCGAGCGTCGAAACATAAGGGCCGTGTGTTTCGACATTACTCAAATCGATCAATGAGGAGATGCCACGTTCCTGTAACGCTGGACGTCCATATCTCGCCAGTGCTTCGGCTGCCACAATTCGGACGGAGAGGGATTCATCAGCGAGCAACGATTCCAACTGAGCTTGCAGCGGTTTCGCGGCTGATTCTCCTAAAACATTGATGCCCAAGACGGACCAATAACGGACGACTGAATCGTGATCGGTCATCCATTCTGTCAGTTTTTTGACATTCTCGGGATCTCGATCAGTCGCCATCTCGGCCACATGTAGAATGCGTTTCAGATCATACCGACTTGAATCCTGAGCCATCTCCCAGACAGTATCGTCTCCCGCGCGAGCATGCATCATGGGTTC
Organism: Planctomycetaceae bacterium; assembly: GCA_029243145.1. Lineage (GTDB taxonomy): Bacteria > Planctomycetota > Planctomycetia > Planctomycetales > Planctomycetaceae > JABURQ01. The sequence continues at coordinate 57,571 of JAQWSQ010000019.1, forward strand.
TGGTAACAAACCCGCGTCGCGTGTTGAAAGCAGATGGCCGTGCAATGCAGTCCGCAATTCTCTTAAGACCCTCTGATGCTCGGGACTATCGGCAAGGTTATTCACTTCATCAGGATCTGCCGAGAGATCATAAAGTTCCTCGGAGGCTTTCGGCTCCCAGAAGTGGGATTGAGCCGCGTTCAGCTTTCCCTCGTGAAACATTTGGTACCACACTTGAGTGGTCGGGGTCTCGAACATGTAGTCAACGTGTTCGCCGTAAATTCGATGAGGCATGAATTGTCGCAAATAAATGTACTGCTTATTTCGAACGACTCGGACAATGTCGTATCGTTCGTCCATACGTCCGCGAAAACCAAACATGTATTCTTGAGGCTTCGTCTCGTATTGGCCGTGAAATGCGTGACCTTGCATTTGTACGGGTGGTTTAATCCCGGCCAGACTGAGTGCCGTCGCAGCCAGATCGACAAATCCGACCAACCGATCAGAAGAGCCTCCTGGCTGATAATCTTGACCGGCAAGATCGCGGTATTTTTTCGGGAATGAAACAATCATCGGGACTCGCAAGCCAGAGTTATATGGCCAACGCTTGCTTCGCGGCATACCGGCCCCGTGATCGCCGTAATAGAAAACGATGGTGTCGTCTTCGAGGCCGTCGGCTTTGAGTTGTTTCAGAGTATTTCCGACTTGCAAATCCATCTCGGTAATCTTGTCATAATACTGAGCCCAATCCCGACGCACCTCGGGAGTGTCTGGATGATAGGCGGGGACAGTGACACCGGCCGGATCATGCACGGGAGTGTGCGGGCGTTTGCGAACCTTCGATTCGTGACTGGTTGTGAAATTGAAAATCGCAAAAAAAGGTTGTCCCTCTTTTCGATTTCGCCAGTGAGCCTTCCCACTCGATTCGTCCCACACGTCACCACCGGGAAGATTATAATCTTGCTTTGATTGATTCGTGCAATAGTAGCCCGCTGCTCGCAGATAATGTGGATACAGATGGAAGTCATCCGGGATGCGGGTTGATGACCGCATGTGTTGCGCTCCCAAGCTGGGAGGATACATCCCCGTGATGATGGTTGTCCGAGCCGGAGCACACACGGGAGCAGTCGACCAGGCGTTTTGGTAGATCATTCCTCGTTTTGCGATGCTGTCGGTATGCGGAGTGTCGGCATATTCGTCACCATAACAGCCCACATGCGGGCCGTTATCTTCACTGGTAATCCACAGAATGTTAGGACGTTCTGCACAAAACGCAGAATTCAGAGTGAAGAGACTCAGACAAATGGTCAATAATCCGCGAAAAGACATATGATTCGTCTCCCGAGTGTGTGTGAAGGAAGTTTCAGTTTACGGGGAGCCTGCGTCTCTACGCAAGTACCTGCTGGATTGCGGATTTATGACGGAGATTCAGTAGGCCGACTTAAGAAGATGTCAAAATATTCCGATAAAAAGGATTATTCGGACAGGAACATCGAACACATTCATTCTACGAAGGCGGAACTGTGTCAGAAATCGTTGCCGTCATTTTGGCTGCCGGGAAAAGTTCGCGCATGAAGTCGCGATCTTCCAAGGTGCTGCATCCTCTATTTGGTCGACCGATGATCGATTATGTGCTCTGCTCGGCACGAGAGGCGGGAGCAAATCGTTTTTTAATCGTTATTGGACATGAAGGCGAGGCGGTGCAGGCCGCACTTTCGGATGAGCCAGATCTGGAGTTCGTTTGGCAACACGATCCCCAAGGGACCGGTCACGCGGTCATGATGTGCGAAGAACATCTCAAGTCACACACGGGACAAACACTCGTACTCTCGGGAGACACGCCTCTCCTTTCCAGCGACTCGCTACGAAAACTGCTCGACGAGAACCAATCCGCCGCTTGCGTGATCGGGTCCGCCATCACGGAAAACAATTATGGACTCGGTCGTATTGTTCGCGATGATTCTGGTGCGTTTCAAAAAATTGTCGAACAAAAAGACGCCACGTTCGACGAAGCCACCATCACCGAAATCAATACCGGTTGCTATCTGTTTGAAACGGCCGACTTACTTTCATCGCTTGGCCAAATCGATAAGTCCAATAATCAGGGAGAATTGTACCTGACCGATTGCCCGGCCATTTTATTGAACGAAGGCAAGACTGTGGTTGCCTCCCCATGTTTCTCAATTGATGAAGCGATGGGTGTCAATACCAGAGAACATCTGGCTGATGTTCGCGAAGTGTTACATCAACGTGGTTTGGAAAAATTGATGGCCGCAGGAGTGGGAATCGTGAATCCTGCTCTCGTTGATATCGATCCGCGAGCAACAATCGGACAAGACACCATTATTCATCCGTTTAGTCTCATCGAAGGCGAAGTGACTATCGGTGAGAATTGTGTCGTCGGGCCGCATGCGGTCATCCGAGACACCAATGTTGGCGATGGAACGATAATTCCACCGTTTACATTACTTACAGATTAAGCTAAATACTCACAGAAATAAGTCCTGATCTATTTTATTTGAAGTCAAGGATTGACTCATGCCCCTCACGTCTTTAACCAATCAGCAGATTCCCTCAGCCGAGGCCGCCGTCCAACTTAATACTCTCTATGAAGGGTTGGGAGACCAGCAGCGTGACTTCCGCAATGCCAACCTCATTCGTTTGATTTGTGGCTACATTCAGGGATCGCGTGTCCTCGATGTCGGTTGTGGAGCCGGGCGTTTGCTCAATGCTCTCAAGCAGGAGGGGTTTTCTCCCGTCGGCATCGAGCCGGATAAAGATTTGATCTCGTTGGCAGAGCGCATGAATCCCGAGTTGAAAATTTATCAAGGGGAAGGGGACCGCCTCGCGACCATTCCCGAGCAGTTCGAGACCATTACCATCATCGACGTTCTCGAACACATCGAGGACGATGGGAGTCAACTGGAGTTAATGTACGATCGGCTTGAAGAAGGAGGCCGATTGGTGGTTGTCGTCCCCGCTCATCAATGGTTGTACGGAAAACGGGATCAAAACGTCGGTCATTATCGTCGGTACTCTCGAAAAGTCTTGGTTGATCGCATTCAACAGACTGGCTTTGAAATACAGTCCTCCCGTTTCTGGAACATGCTGGGAGTGGCTCCTTACTGGTTTTCAGAACGAGTCTTGAAAAAAGAGCTGAATACCTCTCTGAGAAACGATTCACAGCAAGGCATTCTAAAGAGAACCCTCGCTGCCAGCTTGCGCACCTGGTTTCGAGGGATCGAAAACAATGTCAGCTTCGGCTTCGGTTTAAGCGTGATTTGCATCGCACAAAAACCAAAGTCGAAAGCACGACACTTGCAGAAAGCCGCTTGAAGTCAGATCCATTCGAGTTGAAAGTATCGATCAAAACTCGCCGACAACTTCTCCACCCTGACGAGTGGCCAGCGCTTGATAGAGTCCACCGTCAATGTTTTCACTCACAAACCTCACCCGGCCATCTCCCAACAAAAACTGAGCACCGCCTTCGTGGTAACTGCTGAAGTCTTCGAGGTGACCGGCAGGATCATTCGGAGGATGATCGGTTCCACCGAGAATGCGGGCGAACGCTTCTTCCCCTTCGGGGATCACTCCGACCCAGGTCGAAATATGGGCCGGGTCGCCCGCAGGAACTTGTAATCGAGTGGCACGCTCACCGACGAGAAACGTATTGCTGGATCCGTCAATCAGATCTCGCATTTTGTAGGCGGAATTGTGGCCGAAGACCCCATTACCCCAGCAATTATTTCCCAAGCCAACAGTCTCGCAATCGTGAATTTCCGTGGTACCAAAGACTCCTGGGTAATTCGCCGTTGGTAAGTTGGTTTGTAAAACGGTTCCCGGCGAGCCTTCCTCTTCGATATCCCAACGTTCGAGACCAGGATCAGACGGACAACGATAGCCAGTGATTGTCGTATTGAAAAGAATGCTATTTTGATTGGGAGCCGTTTGAATCACCGGTTGACCAAAATCGAGTTGATTGTAAAGCGGTGCCTGATCCATGAACGGCAAGATCATGACTTGCCAGCTCATTCCTGATGGGCCTTCCACATCAGGGCGGAAGGGGGCAGCCTGTTCCACACCAATCCAACCTGGAGGGAATGCGCCGTGAGTATCGTGATAGTTATGTAATGCCAAGCCAATTTGTTTCAAGTTGTTCTTGCACGATGAACGACGGGCGGCTTCCCGCGCCTGTTGGACGGCGGGTAACAATAAGGCAACGAGTACCGCAATGATGGCAATGACGACCAACAATTCGATCAGTGTAAAGCCGCGCGCACGGCGCGGTTGGTAAGATAACATGCGTGAATACTCCTGTAATTATCTGAATGATTGGGATTAATAAAGTTTGACTGCGCAAATCTGATCAACAGACTTACGCTCACAATGGGAAGAAATGTCAAACAATAATCCCGGCGGGTGGTCCCCGCAGATAAAAACAGGAAGGAGCAAGTGCAGAAATCAATGACTCGACAAGCGAGTCCTCGGAGACCATGAGTTCACATTCAGGCTCCACAAACGTCACGGCGAAGACAGATCCCGTCAGCGCCAAAATCTGGCAGGACTGACAATCCTCAGAATCATGAGGACAGGTTGGACAAGGATCGTTCGTCTTGTTTGACGAGGTATTATTTTCCGGGCCTGTATCGTGCGAGTGTGAATGATTGTGGTGTGAATGCCCATGATGAGAATGTGTGTGACCATGATGGGTATGCTCAAGATGAGACAGCTCTTGTTGGCACTCTTCACTCTCGCAATTCACTTCGTGACTGTGTACGTGCCAACCAGTCGCCAGCCCGATCATTGTCGGCCAGGCTGCCAATAGCAGGTAAGCAGTGGATTTGTGAAAACGCGAGAACATGACAGTTATTCCAAATGTGACGCCTTATTATTGCAGTTGAGTTGCAATAACGCAAGGTGTGTTATTTGAGAATCGACGAATCTTGTTAAAATAGAGAGTTTTGCACAAAGAATAAGCTTTCAGGTCGGAAAAGGAATTCCATCAGTATCGTCTGATGTGTTAAGCTGTGAGTCCTGAAATACTAATAGAATGGCACACTGAAGCTGTGGAAAATCACACCACACCAGAATATGACTTCTCTTCCAACCGGCGTTCTTTTTTGACGGTGGGTGCGACGGCATTCGGTGCGCTCACCTTGCCGGGCCTGCTAAGGGCCGAAGCGTCTTCGCAACGCCGCCAAAAGTCTTTGATCTTCGTTCATCTCGATGGTGGCCCACCACAAATGGACATGATCGATCCCAAACCAGACGCACCGCTTGAACTGCGAGGCGAGTTTCTTCCGATTGCGACGCAAACTCCCGGAATTCAAATCTGTGAGTTGATGCCAAAACTGGCGCAGCAAAGTCAGCAGTTTGCATTTGTGAGATCATTAGTCGGTTCGGCAGGCCGACACGATGGGTTCCAATGCCAATCCGGTTTCCACTACAAAGATTTAGAATCGATGGGAGGCCGACCGGCCCTCGGTTCGGTCATGTCAAAACTTGTGGGAACTCCAGAGGATGATGCCCCCACCTTCATCGACTTGATGCAAGGACGGCCTTTGGTTCGTAATAGTGCTCGTCCCGGATTTCTCGGTCCCTCCTTCTCACCCTTCCGACCAGACATCTCTGAGATGTTTGATCGCGAACTTGAAGCCGGGATGAAAGGTGAACTCGCGCGATTGGGAGCAGACCACAGTACCTCATTGACACTTGACGGTTCACTGACCGTCAACCGTCTTACCTCGCGGACTGAACTTTTACGCGGGCTCGATTCCATTCAACGGACAGTCGATTCCAGCGGCATGATGAATGCCATGGATCAATTCACACAGCAGGCGGTCGGCATTTTGACCTCGGGGCGATTGGCGGATGCTTTGGATCTGACCAAAGAACGCCCGGAAGTGATCGCCCGCTACACGCCCAAAGTGTCGATTGATCAAGACCGTTTTCGGACGGCAGAAGGTCCAGAATCTGTTTTGAAGTTTCTGCTGGCGCGTCGGCTCATTGAAGCAGGCGTGCGAGTGGTTAGCTTGTCGATCTCGGATTTTGATACGCATTCGTCGAACTTTCCGCGTCTGAGAAATTTACTGCCGATTGTCGATCATGGCTTGACGACTCTGGTCGCCGATTTGACCGAACGTGGCCTGATTGATGATGTCACGATTGTGGCTTGGGGAGAATTTGGCCGCACACCCCGAATTAATGACAAAGGTGGCCGCGATCATTGGCCCCGCGTAGGACCGGCGATTCTGGCGGGTGGTGGGATTTCCACCGGACAGGTGATTGGTGCCACTGATCGCACGGCTTCCGCAGTCACACAAAGACCGGTCAGCTATCAGGATGTCTTTGCCACACTTTATGAATCGTTGGGGATTGATGCCTCGCAGACGACTCTTCTCGATCCGCGCGGCCGTCCTCAATATCTGGTTGATGCGGGCGAACCGATTCGCGAGCTACTTTAAGAAGATGGTTTTGGTTCTCTCCATCAAAAAAGAGCCGGGTGCTGAAATCCAAGATGTCCCATCATGACTGCGCCTCCTCGCCTCCGCGTGAGTTTTTCTTTCACTGCTGTGCTCGTCCAGAAGTGTGAATGAGAAACGCGTCGGGTGGCTGGGGCGCTCTCAAGTTTGCAGTCCAGAATGAGTCAGTTTTCTGAATTGTTTGCGATCTACTTGATCACGAACATGGCCCCAGATGAGAGAGGTTCCCGCTGGAGTTTCTGGGGCTATGAGTGATGAGACACTTTGGTCGTTCGAGACACCATCAAACGTCACTCTTGCTTGATAGGCTGTTAACGCCCCAGTCACCCATTACATAAGGTGCACACTGTTGAACTCTTCCACATGCCTTCGCTGGCGTGGGATGCGGATTTCGTCCGCGACATTTGCGTGATTCAAGGCGAGGGTTTTAGACCCATCGTCTGAAAAATAAAAAGAGCGACCACTCGAAAGTGGTCGCTCTTGGAAATTCAATTGGTCATGATTGTCTAACAGTCTGTTGATAAACGGGCTGTCTAAGTGTTCTTCATGCCAATGTTGATGTAAGCGTGAACGTGCGGTGCGCCGCGGAAGTGAGTGACAAATGTCGGTCCTTCGATTCGCCAGATGTCCCACACTTTGTCGTTTTTGAGATCGCCATTCTGGTAGAACGCCATGTTCAGCTTTTCCAGACCGCCACCCTTTTTGATGAACGCTAATGCTTCATTCACATCGGCTTCTCGGTAAGGCGCGAGAATCGTCTTGATGACCGATTCCACCAGTTCCACTTGATCGGAGGAAAGTGAGCCGACAGAAACACCGCCGAATGCCGGTTTGTTACCTTGCAATTGGACCTGTGTTTCTTTGGGAGATTTTGGCAGTAAGGCCAGTTTGCGTTGATCGGTATCAAGTGCCTTGAAAACTTCATTGGCTGCTTGCGTTTGATAGTGGAACACATTTTGTGCGGGATCTTCTTCACCGTGTCCGTAAACGATGGGTCCACCGAACGCGGCTCCCGCGACAGAATCGCCATCGGCACGTAATGTGACATGTCGTCCAGTCAGTTCCCATTCAAATTTGCCGGTCCCTGGTTCACCGAAGATGGCAATATGATTCAGATCCCAGCCACCGGTATCTTCGTCCATTTGTTTCATGAATCGTTGGAAGCCATCTTCGCTGGTGATATTCTGAAGGATCTTCTTGATGAGTGTCTGTTGTTCTTTGGTGTAGAACGCTCCGCCGATGGTCGGTTTGGTGATCGCCCAGTTCGCGTTGATGCGCGTGCGCAACTCGTGATCGAACGAGAAGCACATCGTCTGTTTTTGTTTGTCCGTCAATGTCGAGTAAAGTTCGGTGACAGCCGTCTCGGCAACCGCCTTTTTCTTGTCACCAGCCGCAAGCAAACTGCCTGTATTGAGCATGGCGCTGCCGGCAATGGCTGCCGTTCCGAGTGTCTGAACAAATTGACGGCGTGAGACGCCATCGCCGCAGTCGGAGCAATTGTCTTGATTTTGCATGAATGGAACTTTCTTCTGGCGGGTGTGTTGGCAGGATGGCTATTGGTGAATCGAGAACTGTCGACATTCGACCTAAACCCCATAAGAACCGATTTGGGCCGAAATTAACAGAATTATTTCCTTAACTGTCTGTTAAAATGTGGATTCTCGATGCCTCCGGCCTCTGATCGCTGAATGACAGTTCCATCGATCAACGGACTCGATCATAATCATAATTGACCTACTTTCTGATCATTTTACCCGAACTTAATCGCCATGACCGATCGCTCTCCCGAACACAATTCGACCTCTTTGATACCTTGGCTGCTCGGGGTGGTGGTGTTGATTGGTGCCGTGGTCGCGTTCTTCTTGATTCCTAGCGAGACCCCACAACCAGAACCCACATCGACGGCCAATTTGCTCGAAATCGTCGATCTGAAAAACCAGGCCATCGCACAATTGGAAAATAACCAACTGGACGAAGCGACAACAGGGTTTCGGACGATCATTGAATTAACGCCCAACGAATCGTTGGGCTACCAAAATTTGACAATCACCGCGTTATTAAAATTGGCCGCGTTGAACAAAGCACAAGAACCAGACGCGTACAGTTCCACGCAAGCAGGACTTGCCGAAACGCTCACGTCGTGGGCTTCCATTCATGGGGAGTCTCCGCAACAAGTGATTCTCTCCGCACGAATGTACGAAGCGATTGAAGACCGCGCCGCAGCCATCGCTGCCTACTTGCGAGCGGCCGAACTCAGCAAGACTGACCCCGTGTTACCTTATCAAGCGTTCCAACTGATGCAGCAGCGCGCCGACGAATACGATGTCTCGGAAAAGAAGGCCGCCATTGCTGAGACTTATCAACGGTCTCCCGAAAACATTGCCGTCGTGGTGGCTTATCTGCGTTTTCTGGCAGAGACTCAAGACGACTTGTTTCTTGAAATTCTGGAGCAAGCGCGGGACTTGTTCATACCTCTTTCTGTTCGCGTGCGTGAGACACTTCCCAAGTTGCTAGACAAAGCCGCCAGCGCAGTGAAAGGGGGAGATTGGAAGATCGCCCAGACTCAAATCGGATTCACGGGCAACCTGTTGCTGGCCGAAATCGCCTACACGAATGATTTGAATCGTCTGAATCCGCATCCCCTCGAATACGTCGCGATGGACTTCTCGGAGGATTTTTACAGTCTTTCCGCGGAACCGTTGTTTCAGTCTCCCGCTCCGATTGATGTGGCCTTTCAAACGAAGACATTAGAACTCGGCGGCATCGAATCCAGCCTCACTACCTTCTTAACTACCGACCTCACACTCGACGGCGAACCGGAACTCATAATTGGTGCCGGCAATCGTTTAGTTGTGTATGCACTTCCTCAGTCGAAAGAACCTCTCTTCCAATTGGACCTGCCGTTTGAAATTTTGGGTATTGTGGCCGCCGATCTCGACCGCGATTATCAATCAACACGGGACGAAGCACTCAAAAAAGTCAATGAGGGGTTGTTTGATACCGATCTTGATCTGATCGTGTGGGGGAAAGAGGGACTACTACTGATCCAAAACGAATTTCAACAAGCAGACACAGCAGTGAAACTTTCGCTCGTCGAACTTCCAGACGAGTTACAAGAGTTGCAGCAGATCAACGATGCGCATGTTGCCGACATCGATCATGATGGAGACCTCGACTTTACAGTGCTCTCTCAAGTCGGCATGACATTATGGTCGAATAACGGAAACTGGAGCTTCACCAATTTTACTCCGTTTTCACATCTTACCGCACCCGATCAACGCTTGCAAAAAATTGTCGCCACCGACATTGACCGTAACCTGCTCAACGACTTTGTCGTGGCCGCCAACTCTGAGCCGGGCGTCTTTCTCTTGGAGAACAATCTGCATGGCCGATATGTGTCACGTCCGCTCAATGTTGCGATGGAGACCGCTTCTGCGATCGCGGTTGTCGATGTGAATCGGGATGCTTCGTGGGATCTTTTGTCGGTCGGAGAAACCGGCCTGACTTTCATTCCCGGCACAACTCTGCAATCAGGAGGCTGGAAGCCGGGTGCGACGGAGCAGATTTCGGACATTGCGGGAGATGGCTTGTCTGCTTGGGATTACAACAACGATGGCCTTCTCGATGTGATCACGTGGAATGCTGAAGGGCTCCAGATTTATGAGGGGGATCTCAATAAGGGTTTGAAACATCAGGCAGAACTCACTGACTCCATGCCGGGGGCAGAGCAGTTGGAAGTGATCGACTTTGATGGCGATGGTGATCAGGATTTAGTTTTGCTCTCGAAGGGGAAAGTCCATTTGGTGATCAACGAAGGCGGCAACAAAAACAACTGGATCAATGTCCGACTGCGAGCAGAAGAAATCGCTCAAACTCCTCGTGAACGCTGCAATATGCACGGTGTGGGGAGCCTGCTGGAAGTGAAGGCGGGAGGACTGTATCAGGCCCGAATCGTCAACGGCCCTCTGACACATTTTGGCCTCGGTCAACAATCGGATGCGGATATTTTGCGAGTGCTATGGACGAATGGAATCCCCCACAACGTGCTCTCCCCCAAAACGAACGGCATGATCTTTGAGCAACAGCAACTCAAAGGCTCTTGCCCCTATCTTTACACTTGGGACGGCGAGAAATTTGTGTTTGCGACTGATTGTTTGTGGGCGTCACCGATCGGTTTGCAATTCGCACAAGGGATTCTGGCACCCGCGCGCGATTGGGAATATTTGAAGATCTCCGAAGACTTGCTTGTCCCAAAAGATGGCGAGTATGTTCTGCAAATGACCGAAGAGCTTTGGGAAGCCGCCTATTATGATTCGGTCAAACTGATGACCGTCGATCATCCCTCAGAAGTCGATATCTTCACCAACGAAAAAGTGGGCCCCGCCGAGATTGCGGAGTTCCAAGTACACACTGCCCGCAAACCGCTGACCCCCGAAGTTGTCGTCGATCAACAGAACCGAGATTTGTTATCTCAGGTCCGTGATGCGGATGGAATCTATACCAAGTCTTGGGGCGATTCCTACACGCAAGGACTGACCGAAACGCATTGGCTGGAATTCAGCGTGGGTGAATACGACGATGCGCCGTCAAATCTCAAACTGTTCCTCACAGGTTGGGTCTTTCCCACCGATACGTCACTGAATATTGCGATCTCGCAGAACCCCGAGATGCCTCGGCCTCAACCGCCTATGCTGCAAGTTCCCGACGAAAATGGAGAATGGCAGACAGTCTCACCGTACATTGGTTTTCCCGGCGGGAAGACCAAAACGATTGTCGTGGATTTAACCGACAAATTTTTGACCGATGATTACCGCGTTCGTATCGTGACCAACATGGAAATTCGGTGGGATCATCTCTTCTATACCGTGGACGAAACACCGGCTCAGTTCGACCTGACCGAACTAAATCTACTGGGAGCAGATTTGCATGACCGAGGCTTCTCAAAACGCATTCCTCAACCACACAATCAATCCGAATCTTTTGACTATCAGAGTGTCACCACGCAGCCACTTTGGCCACCGATGGGAGGAGATTTTACCCGTTATGGCGACGTGACAGAATTGATTGAAGAGGGAGACGACTTACAAGTGGTGATGGGGGCGGGCGACGAAATGACAGTTCGTTTTGCCGTCCCTCAGAAAAAACTTCCCGAAGGCTGGGTGAGAGACTTTATCTTGTACAATATTGGTTGGGATAAAGATGCCGACTTGAACACAGTGCAAGGGCAACAAGTCGAACCGTTGCCTTTCAGAGGTATGAAAGCGTATCCTTATGAGCCGGAACAATCGTTTCCCAACACACCCAAGCATCGTGACTATTTGCAAGAGTATCAGACTCGTCGTCAACCGCGTCCGTCGTTCCGTACGGAAATTCGAGATTGGAACTCGGTACGGTAGTCGCCTTTGAACTCATTGATTTCACAGTTCGTTTTGATTGAGAGACTTATGAAACTCCCTTTGTACTGCCTGACATTTTTGATCGTCTGTACCTCGATGCTCTCCGCTCAAGAGATGCAATATCCTTTGGATGTCATCGAAGCCGACAAGCAGACGGCGTATGTCGCCGACCGAAACTTGCCCGGCGTCTGGAAAATCACAGATGGTCACGCCGAGATCTTCTTTCAAGGATCGAAGAAGTTTCGCACGCCACTGAATGCCATTCGCTGTCTGGCGATTGATCACAAAGGACGACTGTTGGCCGGCGATTCTTCGACACGCGAGATATTTCGTTTCGATGAAAACAACAAACCAGTCCCCTTAACGAACGGCGGGATCGGTATTCCAATGGCGATGGCGGTTGCCAAGTCGGGTGAGATTTATGTGGCCGACCTGGAACTCCACCGCATTTGGAAAGTTCCTGCGGAGGGAGGAAAGCCGGAAGAAGTGGCCGTGGTTCGCGCTCCTCGTGGTATGACCATCGATTCGACCGGAATGCTTTGGATTGTCTCCCACGGTCCCGATCATCTGCTCAAACTGAATCCAGCAGACGGGAAAGTCGAAACCGTCGTCAAAGGAATGGCATTTCAATTCGGACATGACATCGTGTTGAAAGATGACACGACCGCATTTGTTGTCGATGGGTACGCCAAGACTGTCTGGAAAATCGAATCAGGAAACGCACCCGTCGCATTTGCCCAAGGGGAGCCGTTCAAAAATCCAGTCGGCCTATCACTCTCGGAGAACGGTTTACTGGTCGCCGATCCTCACAAAAAAGCCATTTATCAAATCTCGGAAGAGGGCAAGATCTCACCTTATTCTCCGAAATGATCACCCAACGGCTTCCCACTGTTCGCTCTCGCCGCTCGCAAAGACGGCTTCGATCACCTGCATATTTTGGACAGCATCAAACAGCGGTGTTGGGACTTCGGTGTCTTCCAGGATCGCACGAGCAAACAAGTCTCCCTGTATCGTGTATTGATCACAGAGATCGAACGTGATTTCTTCCGTTCCTGCAGAGGTCGTGTGCCAAAGTCTGGTCGGACGATTGGGCGGTGCATTGAACGGAATCTCAATCTCGATGCGACCGTCTGTGCCGAAAATGGTCACTCGTTGACTGAGAAATGTCTGTGTCGAACAGGTGAATGTGGACGTTCCCGCTGAAAATTCGAGAATGCCCGAAGTTAGCTTGTCGGTCCCGAAATCCGAATCGCGTTCCACCCGCGCACTCACTCGCTGTGGCTCTGCATCAAATAGAAATCTCGAAAGCGAGATGCAGTAACAACCGATGTCCATCAGCGCGCCACCACCCGCTTCCACTTTGTTGCGAATATCATTTCCCTTGCGATTGAAAAATGCAAAGTAAGATTGAATGGTGGTCAGTGTTCCAATGGCTCCCGAGGTGACGAGTTCTTTCGTCTTCTGCCACTGCGGATGATGGCGATACATGAACGCCTCCATCACTTTGAGGTCAGGGTATTGTTGGGCGGCATCAACCAGCTTTTGTCCCTCAGCAGAACTCAAGCCAATCGGTTTTTCGCACAACACATGCTTGCCCGCTTCGAGCGCTTTCATCGACCATTCCACGTGCATGTCGTTCGGTAGCGGATTGTAAATGGCGTCAATATCCGGGTCGGCCAGAATTTCTTCATAAGTTCCGTAAGCCTTGGGGATTTTCAATTCATCAGCCGCAGCTTGAGCTTTGTCCAACCCACGTGACGAAATCGCCGTGACTTCCGTGAACTCTCCCTGTTGCATGGCGGGGATCACTTTTGCGGTGCCGATGTTGGCGGTACTCAAGATGCCGAATCGTATTTTGCTCATCAGAATGTCACTTTATGATTGAGTGGGGTGTCTTGAGTATTTTGCAGAAAGCTTCTTGTCACTTATCAGGTAGTGCGCTCTGCAATTTTCTTCCATTGACCGCGGTAAATCGTTTCGCCCTCTTTTCGCTTCTTCCGCTCGAAGCTTGTTCGATAATCAAAGTCGTGATCGGGCGTTTGTTCTGCCGGACGAGGAAGAGTCTCGAACTGTGTGTGATGTTCTAATAACGCCGAGATGACCTCGAAGTAATCTTCCACATCGGTCCAGGAATGCAGGATCCCTCCCATTTGCAGCACTTCGGCGATCTGATCGGCAAAGTCGTCGGTAAACAGTCGTCGCCATTTGTGCCTGCGTTTCCACCATGGATCGGGAAAGTAAAAATGGACCGCTTGAACTGAACCGTTCACGATTAGCTTGTCGAGAATCTCCCGTGCATCCCCCGAGATAATGCGCGCGTTGGGGATCTCTCGTTTATACAACTTGCCCGCGGCGCGTCGTGCCGTTTTGTAATCGAGTTCGATCCCCAGATAGTTAATCTCTGGGTTGGCTTCGCTGGCCTTCCAAGTGTAGAGACCGCGACCACAACCGATATCGAGTTCGACCGGATTGTCGTTCCCGAAGAACTCGGCCCAATCGAGGGGTGTGACTTCCATCTCATGACTGCGTCGCAGCCACGGAAACATGATCTCGCCAGGAGGTGCTCTCATCGCAATAGGAATCAATACAATCGTGTTTTGAGAATCGATAAATTAGTTTTCGTCGCCCAGAGAACTGGTTCGATTAATGGGTACACCAATCATGTGACCATTGAAGACCATTTTTTTGCCCACAAATCCTTGGAAGCAAAATTCGGCACGACGTTTCGGTTTCACTTTCAAAACCTTGGCCATGACCACTAATCGGTTGCCGGGATAGACGGGGGCTCGGAAGCGAACATTTTCCATCCCTCCGAATCCGAGAAAATCTCCACCACCAAGAATATCGTACTTGCGAGCATAAAAGCCCGCGAGTTGTGCCGCACACTCGCAAAGAATTACACCGGGCATGAGAGGGAAACCGGGCATATGACCAGTACACCAAAATTCGTCGTCGGTGACATCTTTGTATCCCACCAGAGAATTGCTCTCGCAGTCAACCATTAATATCGCCGACAGTTGCTCCATGGCATGTCGTTGCGGATTGATTTTACGAATTTCGTCCAGGTCGAACATGGGTTCTGTGTCCTGGAATTGTTCGGGATCGAAAAACGGTGCTTCAGGCATCTTCGATACACTTTCTGTCAGTCTGAATCTATCGCTTGGCAATTTATGGGGAGAGGAGATCAATGACTTGTTTAAGAGAAGTTAATAGCCGATCTGGCTTCAAATGTTCTTCTTTCAATTGTGAGGAACTTGCACGCAGAGACAATCGGTCATTGGCCAAGAGTGCCGTTTTCCAACCGTGCTGTTTGGCAAGTTCCAGATCTCCTTCTAACCGTGTCGAAACGGAAAGCACTTGATGAGGTTGAATTCTTTGTTCCGACAGTTGTTTCTCTACTGTTTTATAAAAGGTTTGTGACGATTTGCGAAGCCCCAGATTGTGTGACATTACAGAGAGGGACGAATCAAACAGTCCGACGGGAACCTCGTGATCGGTCTTTTTCCGTATCATCCACAGAAAATGAGGCAGTGAAAACTCTTCTGTCTCTCCGAAAACTGCCTGACGGACACCTCGATTGTTGAGCGTCAGCAAGGTATCGCAAATTTCAGGAGAAGTCTCAACCCCTTGCAGAGAAAGATGATAGAGGAATCCGATGTGTTGGGCAAGGCGTTCTTGATCTCCATGAATCGTTCTGTCCCAATGATATTCTTTCTTCATTAAGCGGTCCAGAATTCGAGACCAGATTTCGCTCAATCGAACGAGCGGGGTGTCTCCCGGACTGCAACTTCTGGTCATTGTTAGTTGATCGAGCAATTCCTGGTACTGATTTAGCAGGTATTTCCAGGGTGCTCCCGGTTTTCGCGTCATGCTTTGCCACATTGAGAACTCTTCCAGAGTCTTCTCGATGGCAATTTGCATGCGAAAATCGTCGTTCACAAGTCTGACTAATTGCCCGTCACTGATACGAACCAAAGTCCCATAAAAATCCCAGAAAACGACTTTGATATCAGGCAAAGGCTGAATCGAAGCTTGTGCTGTAACCGGCTGAACGGGTGGTGGAGTTGGCCATTTCAGTGGTTTTTCATGGAGCCAGTCGAAATATTCGGCCCAAGTGTAAGTCATGATATCCGGTCTATTTCGAGTGAGATTTGTCGCGAGTTGAGGATGGATCTGATTCATGACTTGACCAAGATCGAACCCGACGTTAATTTTAGTGTCTCAAACGAACAGTCTCAATTATGCAATCTATAAATCTCCTGAACTTGCTCCTACCGAGCCTGCTACTTTGCGGGAGAGCTTAGGGTTTGCACTGAGACAATTCAAAACGAATCGATCAAAACCCTGCGGTCTCTCATAAGACTTCAGGGTTTTTTTGTTGCTTCTTACTGACACGACAGGCATTGAACACAGGTAATTACGATGTCCACCAACAACGAGACAGTCATCATTTTCGACACCACGCTGCGTGACGGGGAGCAATCTCCCGGTTGCAGCATGAACACCGATGAGAAAATTGAAGTGGCCAAGGCACTCGTGGAGCTGGGAGTCGATATTATCGAAGCCGGATTCCCGATTGCTTCGCCGGGTGACTTTGAAGCCGTTCAACGGATCGCTCGTGAATGTGGTGCCCAAACGACGATCTGCGGCTTGGCTCGCAGTCGTAAGGATGATATCGACCGGGCGCGCGATGCACTGATGGATGCCGAGAAAAAACGGATTCACGTTTTCTTGGCAACCAGTTCGATTCATCGCGAACACAAATTGGGAATGGATAAGGCGCAAATCGTCGATACGGCTGTCGAGATGGTCGCTCGTGCAAAAGAGTATTGCGACGACATCGAATTCTCACCCGAAGATGCGGCCCGCACCGAACTCGATTTTCTTTGTGAAGTTGTCGAGAAAACAATTGCCGCCGGTGCAACCACCGTCAATATCCCCGATACGGTCGGCTACGCAACGCCATCACATTATTACAATGTGATTTCGACTCTCAAAAACGAAGTTCCCAATATCGACCAGGCGATTATCAGTACTCATTGCCATAACGATTTGGGACTTGCCGTCGCAAATAGTTTGTCTGCCGTCGAAGCGGGGGCTCGACAGATTGAATGCACGATGAACGGATTAGGGGAACGTGCGGGAAACGCAGCGTTGGAAGAAGTGGTGATGGCGCTGCGCACTCGTCATGACTATTATGGCATCAATACCAATATCAATACCCAGCGATTGCATCCTGTGAGCCAGCTTGTTTCGCGAATCACGGGAATGAAAGTGCAACGCAATAAGGCCATCGTCGGGCAAAATGCCTTCGCTCACGAAGCCGGCATTCATCAGCACGGCATGCTGAAAGAACGCACGACCTACGAGATCATGCGGCCGCAGGATATCGGTTTGACGGGCACGAATCTTGTGTTGGGTAAACACAGCGGTCGACACGCCTTCCGAGACCGTGTGGATCAGCTTGGCTATAAAATCGATGACGAGACTTTCCAAAAAGTCTTCGATGGGTTTATTACGTTGGCTGACAAAAAGAAGGAAATTTTCGATTCGGATATCACCGCGTTAATCGAGTCGCAAAAGACCGACTTCGAAGCGCATTGGGTGCTCAACAGCTTTCATACGTCTGCCGGGACTGGCATGATTCCGACCGCGACCGTCGAACTTCAACACGATGAAGAAGAACCGGTTTCCGATGCGGCAACGGGAGACGGTCCGGTCGATGCGGTTTTCCGTGCATTGGAACGCATCGTGGGGATTGAAGCCCGTTTGGAAGATTACGATGTCCGCAGTATTTCCAGTGGAAAAGACGCACAGGGAGAAGTGATCGTCGAAATTAGTTATCTCGGACGCAAATATCACGGTCGTGCTATCAGCACCGATATCATCGAAGCCTCCACGCGGGCCTATTTGCACGCATTGAATCGTGCCTGGTCTGATCGAGATTCAAAGCCTGCTGAAAGAGAAAAAGCCAACCTATAATGGGCGATCTGCCTATAATCAATTGTTATGGATAAACGAATCCTCGTCATTTTGTTCGCAGGTGGCCTCATTGGGGGAGCTTGCGTCTGGAAAGTGACCAAAAAATATCCACCTCAACCGCGCGCCGAGGATTTGGTTTTCAAACAACCGGCTCCTCGAATCCCTCCGTTGTATAATCAGGAATCGAAGATGGTGAGGTTTGATTCCTATTTGTCGCGGCATGATATTTTCGTTGTTTTTTACAATGGAGATAAGGGAGTCGATAATTCCGAGATCATGCAGTTTCTGAAACAACGAAAAGATGCGTTTGATCGCAAAGGAGCGAAGGTCTTCGGCATCAGTGGAGCATTGCCGCAACAAAATATTGGCACGACTGAAGTCATCGAAAAGGATGGCCAACGAATCAACAAACGGAATAAGTATCCATATCCGTTGTTGACAGATCTTGGTTACGCCGTCCATCAAAATTGGGGCCGCTACGATCTGGAAATCAATCAACCACAACCCGGTCTCATTTTTGTGGATCGAGCCGGGAATGTCGATTTCAAAAACAGCAAGCCGAAGCCAATTGCGAATCCGCAACAATTCATTCGTGAGTACCTGGGAGAAACGCCGTGACGAGCAGTTCTGAAACCAAAGAGCCCGTGTTTATCTCTGGTAAACTTGTCGTCGTGGGAATGTTCGCATTTGCCATCATGATGACAGGCTGCATGTGGTTTTATTGGAAATTGAATCTGGCTCCTTTCCTGCCATTACAACAAGCGATTATCGCCACCGAAGAACTGGCAGAAAGTCGGCCCGTTGTTGAAGGTGGCCGAGCAAAAGGGCAAGAGAATGCTCCGAATACATTGCGGGTGACAATGAAAATCGATTATGACCCCGTGGAAAATGTAGACCGGGTCATCGTCATCGAACAAAAAATTCTCGAACTCGCCAAAACTTCACTGCCGCATTACGAGGAATTCGACCAATTGGAATTTAATCTCTATTGGCCGAAACAAGAGACCGAACTGAAACCAATCGCCATTCAGCGGATTACACAACTTAAATAACGATTCGACGTCATGTCGATGGAATTCTCATCATGACAGCCATCCCCGGTCTTCAACTCAGCAATCGCAGCCAGCGGGCGTCGCGTGGTGCCATTAGTTTCCTGATGCAGCAGGGAGTCGAAAACCCTGGTGTGCTGTCACTGGCGGCTGGATTGGTCGATCCCTCCACTTTGCCCGTCGAACTGGCTCAACAGCAACTTACGGAGTTGTTAGGTGACGACAGTCGGGCGCGAGAATGTCTGCAATACGGCACGACCCCCGGTTCAGAACATCTAAGACAAGAGATGCTGCCGTTTTTCGCAACGCTCGAAAAAACGACTTCCGAAGAATTGGGTTTGTCATCCGATGACATTGTATTGACGACCGGCTCTCAGCAGTTACTCGCTTTGACTTGTGACGCATTGTTTGATCCGGGAGATATTTGCCTGGTCGCCGCACCGACGTACTTTGTCTTTCTCGGTGCTCTCGAAGCAGTCGGAGCACGAGCCATTTCAGTCAAGACAGATGGCGACGGCATGTGTCCCGAGGCTCTGAACGAGACTTTGGCTGATCTCGAACAAAAAGGTGAACTGGGACGTGTTAAACTAATTTATCTCGTCAGTTATTATGAGAATCCGAGCGGCGTGAGCCTCGCAACAGATCGCCGAAAGCGGATCGTTGAACTGGCAAAAGAATGGTCGAAGTCTCATCGATTGATGATTCTCGAAGATGCTGCCTATCGAGAATTGCAATATGATGGCGAAGTTTACCCGTCAATTTGGAGCTTTGATGCTGATCGACAACATGTCATTTACACGCAGACATTCTCGAAAAGTTTTTCCCCCGGTGTCCGTGTTGGCTTCGGAATATTGCCTGAAGAACTCAAGAAACCATTTTCGGACCTGAAGGGAAATGATGATTTTGGTTCGGCCCACCTTAATCAACGCTTGATGGCCAACGTGCTACTTTCCGGTCAATACGGCGAGCACGTCAATCAGGTGAAAGATTCTTACACCGCGAAGCGTGATGCGATGCTTGCCGCTGCGGACAAATATTTCAGCGATATCGAGGGTGTGACTTGGGAACATCCACACGGCGGATTGTATGTCTGGATGTCTCTCCCGGAAAATATTCCAACCGGATTCGATTCGCGTCTGTTTGAAGAAGCCGTGCAGCGTCATAATGTCATGTACGTTCCCGGAGAACTTTGTTTTGCGGCCGACGCCGTGGAACGTAACCACATGCGGCTCAGTTACGGCATGTTGCCTCCCGACCGAATTGACGAAGGGATGCGAAGTCTGGCGGACGCGATTCGGGTGATTGCCTCCCAGATTTGAAGTTCATTTCTGACGAAAAACCGAGAGAACAAAAACAGTCTCGTTTCGTCGATGAATGCGCTTTACAATCGAGGGCATGTCCTCTGGAACTCCACATCACGCTGATTTGTCTCAAAACCGCTCATTTGCCACAACGCGATGGAGCATGGTTGTTGCGGCGGCTGAACGGAGTGAGCCGGAATCCACTCGGTCAACCGCCAGTCGCTAAACTCTGCTTATTGTTCTCTTCAATGAAGTTGTCAATCGATGGACAGTTCCGCTTCCGAAATGAGCCCCACGTCCCGGCGTCCTGTACCGTTGCAGAGGAGGTCGGATTTGAAGACGGAACGGATGAGCATGAAATTGGAAGGGACAGGAAACCTCCAATACAGAGAAATATCAGAAAGAGGGTGGCTTACTTTGTTGTGAGAGAGTCAAAATACTCTTCATGACGATGTCGAATCAATTCGCCATCCACCATGTAAACCACGTCTTGCACTATATTTGTGGCAAGGTCTGCAATTCTTTCCAAATGGCGTGATGCGGAAAGCATATGAACGGCTCGTTCGATGGTTTGGTTATCCTGGTGCATCAGTTCTTGTAGAGCATTGAACATCTCTCGGTTGGCGGCATCGATTTCGTCATCCTGTGCCAGGACGTCTCTGGCCAATTTGGTGTCGAGAGTGGTCAATGAATCGAGAGAGTTCCGGACCATTCTCTGAACTCCTCGAGTCATAGAGGGAAAATCGAGGCTGATGTCAAGGGGTGAGTGAACCGACAAATACGATGCGCGCTCTGCAATATTCACGCACAGATCGCCCATTCTCTCCAGATCATTGGTCACTTTGAGGACAGAAATAATAAAACGTAAATCACCAGCGACTGGTTGATGCAAGGCCAGAATTTTCAAGCATTCTTCTTCCACAAGCACTTCTTTTTCATCGATCAATCGATCAGCCTGGATGATTTCTTCCGCCAGTTCACTGCGGCGATCAATAAGCGCGAGGATCGCCTTGCTGAGAGCGGCTTCAACCAAAGAAGCAATCGAAAGGACTTCTTTCTTAAGGTGTTCCAAATCGCGTTGCAAATGTTTTGACATGTTGTATTCCATTTCTCATGACAAATGATTGAATCATTTTGACCTGATCAACCAAAACGTCCTGTCACATACTCTTCTGTTCTTTGTTGTTTTGGTTTAGTGAAAACCTGGTCAGTGATGCCGTATTCAATAAGACATCCATTTTCCAGGAACGCTGTATTATCTGAAACACGCGCTGCCTGTTGCATATTGTGAGTGACGATGACAATGGAGTATTCGCCCTTGAGTTCAAACATCAAATCTTCGATGCTGGCCGTGGAAACAGGATCGAGTGCAGAACAGGGTTCATCCATGAGGATGATTTCTGGTTCTATCGCTAATGCTCGAGCGATGCAGAGCCGTTGTTGCTGCCCCCCCCGATAATCCTAAAGCAGACTGATACAGTCGGTCTTTAACTTCATCCCATAACGCTGCTTGACGTAAAGACTTTTCCACCAGTTCGTGCAGGTCTCCCTTGTATCCATTGATTTTGGGGCCCCACGACACGTTGTTGAAAATGGATTTTGGGAAGGGATTCGGTTTCTGGAAAACCATCCCCACACGACGACGCACCTCGACTGGATCAGTTGCGGGAGCGTAAAGATCTTCACCATGGAATAGAATTTGACCTTCCATAGTTACATTGGGGACATACTCATTCATGCGATTGAAGGCACGCAGCAATGTACTTTTTCCACATCCTGAGGGGCCGATGATCGCTGTAATCTTTCGATATTGAATATCGAGAGAAACATGTTTGATCGCAGGTTGCCCTCCATAAGAAATGACGACATCAATGGCCTGCAATGCCAAGGGGGCTGGTTCTTGAGGGAGTGGTGTGGCTTCGTGTTTTCCAATCAATTGCTCATTCAAGGTATTCCCCGCTGGGCGAACCTTCCCGGCGAATTTTGGCTCTTCAAGTTCATTTGTCATTGCATGTTTCTGTTAACCGTGATTCCTTCTTCCCGAGAACATTTTCTGATCCCTTTTGCTCTGCCGGGGTTACTGGCTTCGGTGTTGATCTTCATTGGTGGCATTCAATTCAAAAGTATAAATTCCACATTCTGGAGTAGGTTCGGTTTGTATGCGGGCCTTTTTCCGGGAACACCCGCATGGATTCTGACCGCGCCCATTTGCTTGTGGTGTTTGTCAGTGATCAAACAACCAAGTATTCAACGTGCCTTTCGATCCCAAAGACGGTCTGGATATGCAATTCTGGCTGACATCTTGGAACAAAATCCGGGATTAAAATCTTCAACCGCGCAACGTAAAGCGGTTGAGAAAAAGACGCGACGAACTCGGTAAAAAAAGGGATCTCTAAAGCGAGTTCAGCAAATCGCTCATCGCGGCTACCATCACCGGTCCTGATTCTGCCGTGAACGGAAATTGATTGCAGTATTTGGGGGATTGATAGGCGGCATACGTCTTTCGCTCGACATCATAGGCATCGGGCAGGTAACCGATCCGGCCATTGGAATAACAGGCCAGCATAACGTGTGGCAGGTGGACACGTTCGCGAATCTCCAACGCCAGCGATGTGAAAAACTCGGAGGAGTTACCGATGATACCGAACTCACCCATCCGCATCGCCTGGATTTCGGTCTCCAACCACTCGTGGCGTGTCTCATAATCGACCAGCATGCGGTCGGTCCACTCCACATTAAATCGGCACATCGCGGCGACCGCTTTCCATTCATCTCCCCCGTGGCGTGCGATCATTTCGTGAGGACGAGTCGTCATCACACGACCGATGGTTTCTTTCCAGCCGGAGAGATCACGATCATTCAGACGTTGCTCGGCTTCCCGGCGATCGTGTTGGATTTCTTCGAGCGTCCATCGACGGGTGGGAAGTTGCACAATTTCCGAATGGGCGGCGATCTGAGATGCATCCAATGAATCTCGTTTGAGGAGCGATTCGATCACTGCAAAACAAAGTGACCGGGCGGGAATAGAGGCCGAAGCTTCTGAGTCGCCATAAAAATGGTGAAAATTCACATCGCCGCATGCCCCTTGCAGATAGATGGCTGTTGAACCTGGAAAGACTCGCTCCAGATGGTCGCAGAGTTCTCCAGGAACATCTCGACTGATTGAAGAGGGACGGAGATTTGTCGTAATCGTGGGGTGTCCCTGAAAGCCGACCACGAAAGCCAACGTCGAATCATCGCCGCGTTGAATTTGCAGCGTGGTCAATGTGGGATCAATGGGGCCAGCGAGACGAGTTCGATTGAATGTGAGATCGGCGACTTCCGTCGTTGCGATTGAGAGAGAGACCGGCTCTCGTGATTTCCAGGCATTGACGGTTGCAACAATCGCCTGATCGGCGGCCCACTCTTCGTAGTCAGGATCAACTTCACCCACTCCAAGTAATCCGCCGGAAGCGGGCGCGTTGTGCGTGTGAGTGGCGGTCACAAGAATATTGGCGGCGGGAATACTGGTCTCTTGGGAAACACCCGCACGAATCTGCTGGGTGAAGTCAGAGCTGATCACCATTAAATCGACGGAAACTATGGCGAGAAGTGTCTCGGCGTTCTCGATGACGATGGCCGTTGCGTTTAATGAGTCATGGACGTCCAACCAGAATCGTTTGAGATAATACCCCCAGCCGGTCAATTCAACCGGTTTGGTCGGAGTGATCGAAGATCTGGAAACTCCTGCTTGAGGTTTCATGACGGACTCCACACACTTGGTAGACATCACATCGAGCGGTGACGCTCCCGGACGTGATCTATTCTACAGGGAAAAACGATGAAAATCACAAAGATCATCAGCTATCCGGTCAGGATTCCGCTGAAACCCGAATACCATATGATCTCGGCTCTCGGCCACCATCAGGTTTCTGAGTATCTGATTGTTCGTGTGGAGACGGACGCTGATATTGATGGCGTGGGCGAAGCAACCGTTATGCCGCGTTGGAGTGGTGAAACGGTTTGGAGTGTTCAGGCAATCGTTGACCGCGCTTTTGCGCCGGCCTTGATTGGTTGTGACCCCTGCGATGTCGAAAGAATCGATACACTCATGGATCAATGTGCTGTGGGGAATTGGTTTGCCAAGTCGGCGATAGAGATGGCGTTGTGGGACATTCAAGGGAAAGATCGTGGACAGCCGGTCTATCAACTTCTCGGGGGGCCCGCGCGATCCCACACCATTAAGTGTCGATTTTCGATGGGCGCTTATGCTCCCGACCGTGCCCGAGAGCGAGCCCGTCAGTTGATCGAAAACGGATTCACGACCATCAAGGTGAAAGTCGGTACAAAACTCGAAGAAGATGTGGAACGAGTTCGTATCGTCCGGGAAACCATCGGCCTCGATTACGAAATGGTGATCGATGCGAATTGTGGCTTTGATGTCGCGACGGCGATTGAGATGGCTCAACAAGTGGCTGATTGCAACGTAGGCTTGTTTGAACAGCCGACTCCGAGAGACGATTACGCCGGGTTGGCAGAAGTTCGCCGATCTATCAAACCCGAAGTGATGGCGGATGACATCTGTTTCGATCTCAATCACGCCCGGGAATGCCTTCGGCACGATGCGTGTGACGTGATTAGCGTTTACCCCGGCAAAAACGGGGGACTGCGAAAATCGTTGGAGATTGTTGCCTTAGCCGCACAGCACAATGTCGCCTGTTCGATTGGATCCAATCTGGAACTCGACATTGCCTCGGCAGCCATGTGTCACTTGGTACTGGCTCATGACAACATGAACGTGGAAAAATATCCGGGCGACATTATGGGCCCCGATTATCATTCGGTCAGCGTGGTGAAAGAACCGCTTGTGATCGACGGACCAACGATCACCATCAGCGACCGCCCCGGATTGGGCGTCGAAGTCGATTGGAATACGGTTGAGGAACTTAGATTGTGAGTTCTTTGCTCTAGCAGATCACGGTTCCGAAGCTCTCGAATTTCCATTGCGGGAAACGCCGTGTCCCTCCGCGTCGGCGGGGACTTCAAAATTCTGCTCAGGAGGAGTCAGCTCGGCTTCGATTTCATAATCAATAAATAACGGGTTCGGTCCTGCTGCAGCACTCTCTGCAGTTTCATCTTCATTTTCGACTTCGGCAAACTTCCCATCATAGGCGGAAATTCGCAGCGTATATTTTCCCGGAGCGATACCTTGACCCGTTTCCACGGTGGTGTATTTTCCGTCAATGATTTCGGCGAATCCTGATGGTGGTGAGCTATCTTGACCCGGCTGGGCCAAAAATTGAATCTCGCCATAAACAATGGGTTTGCCATGTTACCCGGATCTCGGGGGACTCGAGAAGGTGTTCCGATACCGATCTATGGAGCGGTGCTTGATCGATGTAGGGCAACAAACGTAAAGACCAACCCCAAGCATCGACTCGGTCCATATTATTTCCGACTCCATCCGCAGAACTGGCCGGAGGAAACATGGTGAAGGTATCGTGATAGTTGTGAAACTCGAGCCCCAACTGCTTCATATTGTTTTTGCAGGTACTGCGGCGAGCCGCTTCTCGCGCCTGTTGAACGGCGGGGAGTAACAAAGCGACCAAGACGGCAATGATGGCAATGACCACTAATAATTCGATCAGCGTGAAGCCACGCTTCATCTTTCGATGAGTGAGCATGAAAACGATCCTCAGATGTGTGTGTGAATAAGGAATAGAAATCGCTTAAGATATGGATAAATCTTAATACACAGGCATGAGCAAGGACTGAGCAGTTTCGTGAGTATGACGTCCGAGAGATCTCCATTCGGTAGAGAACTCATTTTCACTGATTTCCGTTTTCCATGACTTCTGGAGTTTGCTGATCACCTCAGAATGAAGCGTGACCTGAGAGCGACATGTTCGGTGAAAGACGGTCTGTTTATGACCGGGAAAGTATTTTGCTGAAGTGTGAGTGCTGTGGCCGATGATTGAGCCGTGCCGAGAGTCATCACAAAACGAGGATCATCAAATAGAAGAAGCGATCGCAAAAAATTGCGATCGCTTCTTTCTCGTTGTAACAATGATGGCTGGTAATTGAATGACCAAGCCAGCAGAAAGCGGACTACTTCTTCTTCGCAGTAGCTTTCTTCTTAGCAGGAGCTTTTTTCTTGGCTGCCTTCTTCTTAGCAGGAGCCTTTTTCTTAGCTGCTTTTTTCTTCGTTGCTTTTTTCTTGGCTGCTTTCTTCTTAGCCACCTTAAATCTCCTTAAAATTCTATCCGGTGACTTTTGAACCGCCGGCAAACCGGAAGCTGAACGGTTTCTGTCGTCACCCAAACGTGTCCAATTCACATCTTGTCAACCGTGACAAGTTGGGCTGAGTGAACGATGAAGTTTGTCGAGCGCGAATCAAAGCTGACTTGTCTCTTTCAACACTCCATCGTTTCATCAGCAACGTGATCATTATGCTAATTTTTTTCTCGAAATCTGCAAGCCCTTTGTTTTCATTCACAGGCATCTCAACACGTTTCTCACAAATCGAAACGAAGACGTTTTTGTAAGCAATCGTTTTGTTGATGGAACGTTGCGACTCACGTTTGGGATTCCTTCTTCCACTGCAAAAAAACGAACACAAATAAAAACAGCATGAATTACAGTGTTATATTGCCATTGATCAAAATGAAATCGAAATAATCCTCAATGCCAACATTGTCAACGAGTCGCGCGTTGTTGTTTTGTGAGAGACTCCACAAGAGCCAAAAGAGCGGAAAAAATATTTCGAGTTTTTTTTGAAAAACTATGCGACAAAGGTCACTTCAACGAATTTAAGACCCCTTTGAGATACTCAATGCTCTCGCGCGCGATCTTTTCACAACCGGGTGAGTAGTCAAATACTTCCACAGACACCCATCCCGAGTAACCACTTTCGACCAGAGCTTTCATGATTGGTTCATACTTTGTCTCTCCCATACCCGGTCCCAACAAATTGGTATCGTTCACATGAAAGTGGCCAGTGATCTCTGCATGACGATGGATTAAATCGGGAAGAGTATCGGTTTCAGCCCCCAGCATGGCTTTCACATCCTGGTGCAGAACAAACAAAGGATGATCCACCATTTCGATCAACCGTACTCCATTCGCACATGTGTTGACAAAATCGGTTTCTTTGGGAGTTAACGGCTCCATGCAAATTCGCACATTTCGTTCTGCAATGATCGGCATCACTTTTCGGAAGACTTCTGCCGCGTTCTCGTACGCTTGGTCCTCCCTGAGACCCTCTTCCAGGTTTCGTTGAAACGGTGAGCCGAAGACCATCAAGTCTCCACCGAAGTCAGCACAGGCTTCTCCCAGTTCAATTAGATAGTCGGCGGTTGCATCGCGGACCGATTGATGGGCCGTCGTTAGATGTAATCCTTCCGTCTTAGCGAGCAACCAATGTAAACCGATAATTTGCAGGCCATGATCTTCGGCCACTTTTCGTAATTGCTGGCGCTCTGCCGCTGAAACATCGGAAATCTTTTCTGCCAGAGTGAACGGGGCAAGCTCTAGCCCAGTGTATCCCAGCTCTGCGGAAAATTGACATTGCCGTTCCCACGCCCAGTCTTCGTAGAGTTCCTGACAGATGGCGAATTTCATAATTGATGTCCTGATGAAAAATACTCAGCGCGCTGAGGGATAGAAATGACGAGACCGGCAACCTTTGCCGATGATCCAAAGAGTATCACGAATCAATTGTGCTTTCGAGGTCGCCGAGTTTGCCGCATAGTAATTGTGATCGTTAAAGACTCTCTATTTTGACACCAGAGACTGGGATGAGTGTAACGGTTGTGCCGTACCTGTCACTCAGGGGTTTGAGAGAATTTCGGTGAAGTCGTTCTTTATTTTCGGAATCAATAGAGATAAGTGTGTCAGACTGCCGAGTACAGATAATGTTGGGGACTCTACACACGTGGAGATATTCCGTCATGAATCGGTCAACACCATCGATGGACTCAGAGGAGCTGGGGAACTTGGCTATGAATCGCCTTATTGGAATGACGTTTGTTTTGACCCTGCTGGCCTCTTTCGGGATGTCTCAGGCAGACGCCGGTTACTGCGGCGCGGCCAGTTACAACAACTGTCCCGACCAAGAGATCATGCCTTGCGGATTGTTCTGCGAAGCGCGCGATTGCTGTGTCGAATACAAAGTCGTCAAAGAGACCGTCTGGGAAACTGAGCACTACACTTGCAAAGAGAAGGTGTTCGACACCATCTACGAGCAAGTTCCCGTCTGTTGCGAGAAGAAGGTGTACGAGACGTGCTATCGTCCTGAAACCTACACCGCGAAACGCAAAGTCTACCAGACGTGCTACAAAGAAAAGTGCGTCAAGACAAAACGCCCCATCTATCAGACTTGCTATCGCGAAAAGTGTGTCAAAACGAAAAAGCCGTGTTACAAGACAACCTACAAAGATGTTTGTTATACCGTCAGAAAACCAGTCTACCAAACTTGCTACAAAGAGAAGTGTGTGAAGACCAAGCGTCCTTGCTACAAGACGACGTATTGTGATGTGTCATGCACCACTTACAAGAATCAATATGAAACTTGCTACAAAGATGTCTGTTACACGACTTGCAAGCCGGTTCATTACACCAAAGAGGTCGATGTTTGCTGCGGTGAATGGAATACCGTCATGGAACCTTGTGCGGTCGATCCCGGCTGTGCCGCTCCGACAGAATGTGCTGATGCTGGTCACGTCGCTGCTGACTGTTGTGCTCCACAACCCAAAATGATTTGCCGCAAAGTGTGGGTTCCCAAAGTGGTCAAGAAAACGGTTTGTTGCACTCGCTACGAACAGCAAGTCTGTCACAAGAAAGTTCCTTACACGGTTTGCAAAAAGGTTCCTTGCACCATCACCAAGAAAGTTCCTAAAACGTGTTGCACTTGGATCGAAGAGTGCAAAACAGTCAAAGTGCCTTACACCACCTGCAAATGGGTGGAAGAATGTTGCACGAAGAAAGTTCCCAAAACGACCTGTACCTGGGTCGAAGAGTGCAAGACTGTCAGAATTCCTCACACCACCTGCACCTGGGTCGAAGAATGTAAGACTGTCAAAGTTCCTTACACGACTTGTCAGGTTGTCAAAGAGTGCAAAACACGAATGGTTCCTTACACCAAATGCCGCACCGTCTGCGAAACGAAATTCAAAACCGTGTGCAAGAAAGTGTGTCGCGAAGTGTGTGTGACCAAAACTCGCTGTGTGCCCCGCACCGTTTGCCGCAAAATTCCCGTTGATCCAGGTTGTTGCCCACAAGAAAAAACGTGTGCCGCACCGGCTCAAGGTTGCGTGCAATAATCGAATCTTAGTTTGAATATCAAAACCGGACGGCTCAAATTTCGTCCGGTTTTTTTATGCGCCCTGCCGAGTTAAAGAGAGGATCCTCGACCTCGCAGATGCTATACTGTGAGACAGTAGATCCCACACACGAATGACTTGCAGGAGACGACTTCAATGGGTGTTTATCTCGGCGTTGATATCGGTACCAGCGGAACCAAAACGCTCGCCATTCAAGAGGACGGCACGATCCTCGCATCGGCGACGGAAGAGTACCCACTTTCGAGCCCCAAACCAGGTTGGTCAGAGCAAGAGCCCGAACATTGGTGGAAGGCGACCATCGACAGCATCAATGCCGTCATGAAGGCTGGGAAAATCAAATCCGACGACGTGAAAGGGATCGGGCTTTCCGGTCAGATGCACGGTTCGGTTTTTCTCGATAAAAAGAACGAAGTGATTCGCCCTGCTCTCTTATGGAACGACCAACGGACCGCCGCACAGTGCAACGAGATCGAAAAGCTCGCCGGCGGACGCAAGAAGCTGATTCAAATGGTCGCCAATCCCGCGCTGACTGGATTCACGGCTCCTAAGATTCTCTGGTTGCGTAACAACGAACCGAAAAACTTCGACAAGACCACTCAGGTTCTCCTGCCTAAAGATTATGTCCGCTTTCGACTCACGGGTGAATTCGCGACCGAGGTCAGCGACGCCTCGGGAACGCTGCTACTGAATGTCAAAAAACGGAACTGGTCCAAGAAACTGCTCGGCAAACTCGATCTTTCTCGCGACCTGCTTCCCAAAGTCTTTGAGTCTGAGGAAGTCTCGGGCGAATTGACCACCGAAAGTGCCAAGCTGCTCGGCTTGAACGCGGGAACTCCCGTCGTCGGTGGCGGTGGAGATCAAGCGGCATCGGCCATCGGGAATGGTATCGTGAGAAAAGGAATCATCTCGGCCACGATGGGGACAAGTGGAGTCGTCTTCGCGCATAGCGATGAGATTCAATATGATCCCTCCGGGCGAGTACATACCTTCTGCCATGCGGTTCGCGACAAATGGCACATCATGGGAGTCGTCTTGTCGGCGGGGGGTTCGTTGCAATGGTATCGCAATCAATTGTGTCAGGAAGAAGTCGCGCAGGCGAAGAAACAAAAAGTCGATCCGTACGAATTGATCACTCAATCTGCCGCCGAGTGTCCTGCCGGTTCGGAAGGTCTCTACTTCTTGCCGTACTTGACCGGTGAACGAACACCTCACGCAGACCCGAACGCGCATGGAGCGTGGGTCGGTCTCTCTCTGCGACATGGCAAAGGACACATGGGACGTGCCGTCATGGAAGGTGCCACCTACGCGATGCGGGATTCGCTGGAGATCATTAAAGGGCTCGATGTTCCCGTCAAAGAGATTCGACTTTCGGGTGGTGGAGCCCGTTCGGAGTTCTGGCGTCAGATGCAAGCCGACATTTATGGACACAAGTGTGTCACCATCAATGCCGAGGAAGGCCCGGCCTTCGGTGTCGCTCTGCTCGCCGCTGCGGGAACGGGCGCCTATAAAGATGTCGTTGAAGCCTGCAATGCGACGATTGAAACCGTCACCGAAACAAAACCGATTGCAAAAACGAAGAAGACCTACAACAAACATTACCCAATCTACGGCGATCTGTATCAATCGCTGAAAGGCGATTACGCCAAGATTGCCAAGCTGGTGGAATGACTATTCTGAGCCGCGTAAGCACGCACGCCGGGCAAACACAAAGTTGGTTCCTATGACCGCATTATTTCTCATCGAGCAAAATGTCAAATCTCTCGTTGATATGTCGACCGCCGTCGATGTGGTCCAAGAAGCATTCCTGCAATGGGCGGACGGCAGAGCAATGAATGTCTCTCGCCGACGCGCCAAAGCGCCCGGGATCGTGCTGCATTCGCTCTGTGCGGGAGCCGAGTATCTCGGATACGTCGGCTGGAAGAATTACACGACCACAAAACATGGGGCCAAGTTTCACGTCGCGATCTACGATAACGAAACCGGCGAGATGGCCGCGTTCATCAAAGCCGACTATCTGGGACAATTGCGCACCGGTGCTGCGAGTGGAGTCGCGACGGCTGCCATGGCCCGTCCCGAAAGTCGCACGGTCGGTTTGTTCGGGACGGGCGGTCAAGCTCGGACAATAACGTTGATTGCGTCGAAGCTTAGAGACGGAGGTTCGACGATTTTGAGGAGTATGCCGATCTTCAGAACAATTATCGCTGTCCATCACTTTGTTCCTTTTTAATCAACCCTAAACTCTCTCTCTGATTAACCAACTCACTCGCGTTCTTTCACATGTGATTGAATGATGGCGAGTACCCGCTGGCAATCTGCATCGGTATCGAAGAACTCCTGTTTCAGAGTTCCCGGCTTGTATGAGTTCTGATTAAAAAGAAGTAATAAATCATCGTCGATCAGCAGTTCGGCAAATGAGTCCCAAGCAACAAATCCTTCCACTCGCCAATGCTCTTCATGATACCGATACGAAAGCCCCTCTTCACTAATATTTCCTTCTTCCAATACGAACCAGCTTTTTTGTTCCTTCGCATTTTGTGTCCGCTGCTGGTGGTTCCAAATGATCCATTTGAAATGCCAGCCAGTGATGAAAAAAGCTCCCAAAGAACTTAAAAACGCGAGCATGAATTCGAGCGTATAGTCAGACTCACGATTCAGGTACATCAAAGTTGCCGTACTGAAGGCGATGACGAGAAGGATGAGGTAATAGATACGATCGACTCGCCGTTCACCGGTAAGTCTCTGACTGCGATGCCAGTCTTCCAGAGTTCGATGCCCACAATAGGGAATTGGATCGTTCATGGGATTGGCGTTTCTTCTTTCCGTAGTGATTGACTGAAGAAGTTGCACTCATGATATCTGACACGTCAATATTGAAACCGTTCGCAAAAATGTTCGATCATCTTCACTCATTGAGCGACGATCATGTTTCATCAAACGCATTTATCAGAGAATGATTTGATGTTAGGGAGACCGCGGAAAAGAGTGGCTTGCTCTTATCGACTGGCGCACGAGGCTGATATCGATTCGCTCAATTCGTTTCCAAAATAGCCTCTTGTGACTGTTTGGCACCATTGCGTCAAAAAATTGATCGGGCATAACTCATCTTGCAAATTCGTTCGTACCAGAGTTAGCGTTCGTGGTTCGAATAGTGACATTGCCCGGCCAGCTTGCGCTGGCGGCTCAAAAACGAATAGAATGTTGAAGAATGACGAGTGCTGCAACGTGAGAAAGGAAGCGATCTCGCGTGACGTGGAAGGTACGCACCCAGAAAAAGCAGTATCTCTTCAATACAATTGACACAAATCGAAGGGGGTCAACAACTTGCTCAAGAGTATGGAAGATGCCGGGTCAAGATTTGGTCAAGGTGTGTCCCCGAATCCCCGAATCTTGACATCTTGAAACGGGTGTTGAGTGTTCTGAAATGAAAGTCGTCTGGACATTCGTTTCAGGTTGGTCCGCAGAAGCAAAGCCGATATATCTTTGACAATTTGATATGACATCGCAACAAGCATGAACTCATTCCGCATGAGACGAAAAACTGAAGAGTGATCACCATTCGCTTATGGTTTTTCGACAACGCCTTAACTAAAATTAATCTCGACGCCTTCACTCTCTCTTTGATCAGGAAATCTGACGTGTCATTATTTTCTCAGAACTATTATCGGTCCACTCTGTTGGGATTGTTGTTAGCCCTTGTTTGCTTGAGCGGTTGCAACTCGGATGAACAGGCCGCCAATCAAACGACTGCAGACGGACTCACCAAAGTCACGCTCATGCTTAACTGGTTTCCCGAAGCCGAGCATGGTGGATTTTACGCGGCTCTCAAGCACGGCTACTACAAAGAAGCCGGTCTTGAAGTCGAAATTATTCCCGGCGGTCCGGGATCTCCCGTACAACAAAAAGTGGCTCGCGGAGATGTCACCTTCGGCGTAACGAATGCCGATGATGTGTTGTTGGCGCGTGCTCAGGATGCTGATGTCGTTGCGGTGATGGCACCTCTGCAAACATCGCCGCGCTGTGTGATGGTGCATAAGTCGTCGGGAATTGAAAACTTTGATCAGCTCAAAAATGTCACGCTGGCGATGAGTGGTGGCAAGGCTTGGGCACAGTTTCTCAAACAAACATTGCCTCTCGACGGCGTCGAGTTACAGGAAGGTGCCGCCGTTGCCAAGTTTCTCGTTGATGAAAACTATGCACAGCAGGCGTACATTTTCAGCGAGCCATTTGTCGCCGAGCAGGAAGGAGGCGACCCGGTCAGCTTGCTTGTTTCCGAACTCGGCTTCAACCCATATACGAGCTTGCTAATTACGAAACAATCCCTCATTGACGAACAACCAGAACTGGTTCAGAAAATGGTGACTGCATCGATCAAAGGGTGGGACAAGTATCTCGCCGAACCGGAAGAGACCAACGCCCATATTCACGAGCAGAATGAAGAGATGGGGCTCGAAATTCTTGCCTACGGAGTCGAAGCGATGAAGCCACTGTGTATCGTCGAAGAAGAGGACGGCAGCACCGGACATATGACCGTCGAGCGGTGGAAGACATTGCATCAGCAGATGATCGACGTTGACGCGATTGAGCCGGACTCAGTCGATCCGAAGAAGGCGTTTACGACACAATTCCTGCAATAGATGGAACTATGTCAGAAGATCTTCGTATTTCGTCCAACGAATGAACCATTTTTGATGTAGATAGCTACATCCACACTCTCTGCAGGGAGAACGACTCATGTTGCCGCGTTTCGGATTACTTTGCGTTTGTCTCGTCATGGCGTTGACCGGAGCACTGGTCGCCTCTTCTTCGGATTCCGTTTCTGAGCATAAGTTTACAGAGATTCAAGGACCTGTCTGGATTGACCACGGGCTGGGTGCTTTCCGGGCAGAAATTCTGGAATTTCGAGAACTGAGACAAAGTGATCGAGCTGTTTCCATCTCAGACAAACCGCGCTACCTCTTGAAGCTGCGTATGATCGAGAAGAATAATAGTCCAATTCCGCTCAGAACACCCATGAAAATCGTCACACTGGCAGTGGGTGCGGATCTGGAATATTTGAAGGTCAAGGATCAGCAAAAAATAACGTTGATGTACACCTCAGTTCATGGAATGTTGAAGTCACTCTTCTACCTGGGGTGCTGATCACCCCATTTGTGAATGTCCGAGAAGTGAGCGAGCTTTGGCCGTTCTGTCTACGAAAACTGCGAATCATTCTTGATCCTGCTTGACCTCTCTCAGTAAACTGAAAGAGTCTCATCATTAAAGGATTGATCTTATGCGTTCGCTTTTGCTGGAACGTCACTTGAAAATTGTTGTGCTGATTTGTTTAGTTTCTCTCACCGCAGGATGTGGAGAACAAGATGCGTCAGTGACTGTCACTCTTGAAATTTCGGGGATTAGCGATCAAGCCGACCGTGAACAAGTGCAGGAAAAATTAAAAGGCATGACGGACGGCAACAGCCATTCCATGAGGTCCAATTACTCCGGCAATCAAATGTCGATCACTTTGTCACCCGTGACCGATGTGGATGCGTTTGCTCAGAAGATTGACTTCGGCAACGTGACCGATGTTTCTGATCGAACGGTCAAAGTTGATTTTGTTCCGTGAATGAATTTGCTCGATTCATCTTGCCGTTTATCTCGCTCGTGCTTTTTCTGACAACAGTTGCATTGATCGCAAGACGCTACG
Organism: Planctomycetaceae bacterium; assembly: GCA_029243145.1. GTDB lineage: Bacteria > Planctomycetota > Planctomycetia > Planctomycetales > Planctomycetaceae > JABURQ01. The sequence continues at coordinate 92,766 of JAQWSQ010000019.1, forward strand.
CCGGAAATGATTCCGACATTAATGATTCGTACGAAAAGAAAAATTCGATCGGGTTCTGGGTTCGTTTTTGTTTTATCGCAAGTCTTTCGATTCTGGCTGCGAACTGGTTACTGCCATGGGACAACGTAACGGTAGAACCTCCATCAGGAGAGGTTAACGCCAACATCAGTAGGATTGGGGCGGCTCTTCAGGATTGTTATTGGGGCACAGGGTCAGCGACTACAAAAGTGACGGAGTTGCCGCAATTATTTGAAAAATATCTAGAACGAGATCACTCACTCTCGGAGATGATTGACTCCGGGAAAGATATCTGGGGGCATCCGCTGGTCATTTTACCGGTGGAAGGAAAATCAGGGCAGTTCACGTTACGCAGTGTTGTGAGGATGGGATCATCGACACCAGTGACGATCTGATTGTCGCTTATACTGCTATGAGTTCTGATTGATCAGCACATCAGCAACCACTACTTTCCCAGCACCAACGGAACTGCCTCTTTCACGATCCCGGCGGGACGTTGCAGTTCTCCTGTTTGATCCTTGTCGCCGTAATGCTGGCGGGCTCGCTCTGCGTAAGCTAAGAGCAACTTCACAACTTCAGGATGATCTTTTGCCACATCGTTCGCTTCCGTAATGTCGTCTTCCAGATTATAGAGTTTCATAGGAATTTGTTGTGCTGGCTTATTTCTTGGTTTGACGGTTTTTGCCAAATGCAGTTTCCATGGACCAGAACGGACGGCTTGCAACGTATCGCGAAAGTAATAGTAGTAAGCTTCGTGAGGTGACTTCTTCGACGTGCCCAGAAAAACCTCGGCGATTGATCGACCGTCGATATGACTTTCGGCCGGTGCGTCTGCTGACGAGAGTTCTGCAAACGTCGGCAGTAAATCGATGGTCGAGGCGACTTGGTCAAACTCCGACCCGGCTGGGATATGTCCCGGCCAGCGAACAACGCACGGCACTCGCATGCCCCCTTCCATCGTGCTGCCTTTGAAGCCAGAAAGCGGTTTGTTACTGCCTCCCCAACGGCTGGCGGCACCGTTGTCGGAGGTGAATAAAACCAGCGTTCGCTCATCGAGATTGAGCTTTGCGAGTGTCTTCAAGATCTCGCCGGTCGACCAATCAATCTCTTCCACGCAGTCTCCGTAGCCTCCATTCACACTTTGTCCGGCGAACTCTTTGCTGGAATGAACCGGGTTATGGGGCATGGTGTGAGGGAGATAGATGAAGAAGGGTTTGTCTTTGTTTTGGGTGATGAACTTGACGGCGTGTTCGGTATAGCGTTTCGTGATCGTGTTTTGATTGACGGGTGCTTCAATGACTGTCTTATCCACCAACAGAGGCAAGGGAGGATTCTGTTTGCGCTGTTTCGATCCCATGTCATTGCTGTAGGGAATTCCGAAGTATTGATCGAATCCCTGTTCGGTGGGCAGAAACTCTTTTTGATCACCCAGATGCCATTTGCCAATGCAGGCAGTGGCGTAGCCTTTGGTTTTCAAAACTTCCGCAATAGTGGTTTCTTGAGGATTCAATCCTTTTCGTGCGAGTGGAAATAGCACCCATTCACCGCGTGCCGATTCGTGCATGTTGACACGCCGGGGGTAACAACCGGTCATTAAGCTAGATCGTGAAGGCGTACAGACGCCGCAAGTGGAATAAAAACTCGTTAGCTTCATGCCTTCCGCAGCCAGGCGATCAATGTTGGGTGTACGATGTTTTTCAGAACCGAAACAGCCAATATCACCGTAACCAAGATCGTCACAGAAGATGAGAATGATGTTGGGTGGTGCGGCCGAGAGAGGGGATGAGACGAATATTGTCAGACCAGTCAACAGCAGTGCGAGGCGCAGACGCATTAAAATGTTCCTTTTGAAAAAAGGGGGGTTCAAGTCTCCAGAAATTCAATCACAGTTTGTAACAACAATTCGACAGCAGCCCGTTGTCGATAGAGTCGTAGAGTAATCCCGTCTTCGGCTTGATTGTCGGGAATCGTAGCCGGTAATTCAACAAGTTTTGTCAGTCGTCGATGGTCACGAGAGATGATGGCGATCCAGGCGGTGCCGTCCGTTCGGGGAGAGGCGTTCGGTCCCAGGTCACCCGTAATGGCGGCGGCGATCGTCGCATGAGAGGTCAGATCTAAGACGCCTTCAGACATCGCGATGGCGACTTCCTCGCTAACGTAACCATGTTGGTCAATCAAAGCGGGAGCAATATTGAGCCACGCCACTTTGGTCGGTATCTGGTACACAACCGCCGATCCACAAAGATGTTGCGAAATTCCAGCAACACTGGCCAGTCTCGCCGAAGCCAGTCCTGCCGTGCAGCTTTCCGCAAAAACCAATTGTTCTCCACTTTGTTGAAGATGTGTCGCGAGCGATTGTGGAGTGTCTGTGTGCATTATTGGCCTGCTCGATGGATCCTGATTATCGATAGATAAGTCGTTTCTCATATCAGCATATCAGGAAAGGTGTTATTTTTTCCGACTTTATCATCTGATTTCTCGTATAATCGATCTTCAACGATTCATCATGCGGCTGTCGTTCTGGCAACATGTCGTTTCAATTCGACGAGGTTATATTATGTCGCTCTCTACGTTTCGACCGTCGTTTATGGCCTGCTTGGTCTGTCTGCTCTTCCTGGCCCTTTCTCATGCTGTATCCGTACAAAATCTCTACGGACAACCTGTCGTCACGGAAGAATCTGAGAAGGCGAAAGAGAAAGAAACCGATGACCCCGCGGTTGATCAGAAAGACAAAAAACCAAAATCCGAATTTCGCAAAGAGTCTCCCGAAGAACGACGACGACGGATTCGGGAACGTGCGCAAAATAGCATGGGATCTGTGACGAATTTGGTCGGCATCCCGCAAATTCAGAAAGAGCTCGATCTCTCTGACGATCAACGCAAACAGATTGCGGACCAGGTAAAGTCAATGCAGCTCTATCTGCGTCAGCAGTTTACGGATGTTCGCAAATTACCCCGCGCGGAACAGTCAGCTAAGATACGAGAATTAAAAGTTGCCACGTCTCCGTTCGTCAATGAACAACAAGCGAAAATTCTCGAAGTGTTAACACCCTCACAGAGAAATCGACTCACAGGAATTTCCATGCAGTACCGGGGAGTCGAATCCCTTCTGGATGATCAAATTGCTGATCTGTTGGGGCTTACCAAAGAACAACGCGAAGAAATATTGATGATTACTGAGGATCTCGATATCACCTTGGCTACCGAACGTCAAAAAATGGTGAGTCAACAGTTCGAGGAACGCCAGAAAGGACGAAATGAGTTCTTAAAGAAGATGCAGCGTCTTCGCAAGCAGGCCGAGGAGAAAATGCTTGCCGTCTTGACCGAGGAACAACGCGAAAGATTTGAACTGCTACAGGGAGAGAAATTCCGAGTTCGTCGACCGAAAGGTCCGACATTGATTCAGTCTCCAGAGACAGACTCTGCACCCGTGCCGCTCAAAAAGCTCGATTGAATCAGTTCTCCGGTCTGGAAGACTCCCTCGTGTCTTGATGAGCCGTTAGGATAGAACGACCCATTTGGTCTTAGTTCTTATAGTTGGGCTGTTCTCATGACTGTCTCCTTACCTGCTCCCGGCACTCCTCCGGCTCCTGAAAAAAATCAGGTTGCGTTTCAAAAGTTTTGCGAAGTGGTCGCCAAGTTGCGTTCGCCGGAAGGTTGTCCGTGGGATCGCAAGCAGACACTCGAAACCATCAAGCCCCACACACTCGAAGAAACTTACGAATTGCTGGAAGCCATCGATTCGGGTGACGATGCCCATATTGTCGAAGAGTTGGGAGACGTTTTGTTACAAGTCGTGCTCGATGCTCAGATTGGAGCGGATGAGGGGCGATTTGAAATTGTGGAAGTAATCGAAGGGATCACTGCGAAGATGATACGCAGGCATCCGCACGTTTTTGGTGATGCCATCGCCAAAACTACCGACGATGTTCGTCGAAACTGGGACGCTGCAAAGAACTCAGAAGCCGAGAAGAAGGATCGTGAATCTCTGCTCGATGGATTACCAACCGCACTCCCGCAACTGGCGCGTGCCTCCAGACTCGCATCCAAGGCGGCCCGTGTTGGTTATGATTTTCCCCAACGAGAGATGTTGTTTGCCAAGCTGCAGGAAGAACTCTCGGAACTCGCTGACGAACTGTTCCCGAACGGAGAGATCCCCAATGTTCCCGCAGAAGTCGATGCCGAGATGGTTCCCGATGAACCAATTGATGATAGGGCTTTGAAGTCGCGTGTGGAAAGCGAACTCGGAGATGTCTTATTTGTCTTGGCGAACGTCGCTCGGCGTTGGGGCATCAACCCGGAAGAAGCGCTGCGACAAAGCAACGAAAAGTTCGAACGTCGCTTTCGCTACATCGAAGATCGCGTCCGCGAAGAGGGCAAAACCATGACGGAAGTTTCACTCATCGAGATGGAAACACATTATCAGGACGGAAAATCGAAAGAGGACTGATAGGACAGTTTTTTGCGGATGACATCATTCACTGCTTGACCTCATGGTGGCATAGGAGTGAAGATAGAAGCGTCGCAATCTTCTTCATACTCCGAGAAAGTCGCTCAAATGCCATCGCACCGCCACAAATATGTTCTGCTACTGATATCGATTACCGCAATCATGGTGTGTGATATCTCTTTCGCACAACGCAAATCGTGCGATTCGCAAACGGTGAGTCTCGATGCTCCCAAGTTCGCTCAGATCGCCGAAGTCCTGGAAAAAGAACGCGATGCGGGACGAATCAGCGGAGCCGTGACCTTGGTCGCAAAAAACGGCACGGTAGTAGACATCACCAACATCGGGATGGCGGACCTTGAAGCCGAGCGCAAGATGACGGATGAGTCGTTGTTCTGCATCGCGTCAATGACGAAACCAATCACGGCGACCGCCTTGATACTATTGGTCGAAGAAGGAAAAGTCTCTGTTGATGATCGCGTCTCGAAATACATTCCCGAGTTTGCTGAGATCAAATTGAAATCGGGTGAGGCTCCAGAACCGGTGACGATTCGCCATTGCATGACACACACAGCAGGATTATACGGTGACCAACAAGTGGTGAGTTCTCTGGAAGAACACATGCAAGTTCTCCTAGAACGGGGACTCGCGTTTCCACCCGGCACAAAGTGGCAATACAGTCCGGGATTGAATGTGTGTGGTCGAATCATTGAGGTCGTCTCGGGAAAACCGTACCACGAATTTCTAAAAGAACGACTCTTTCGTCCTCTCAAAATGGCCAACACAACATTCTTTCCGACAAAGGCTCAACAGCAAAGAATTGCACGGGTCTATCAACCGGGCGACGAAGAAGGAACTTTGAAGCAAGCCGATCACTGGTTGACTGATTTTTCCGATGCGCGGGTCGCCAATCCCTCCGGCGGTCTCGTTTCTTCGGCAGCCGATATGGCCAAGTTCTATCAGTTTATTCTCAATGGAGCGACCATCGGAAATATTCGTTACTTGTCCGAAAAGACTGTCCGCGAGATGACCACAATTCAGACGGAAGATCTCGTAACAGGTTTTACACCCGGAAACGGTTGGGGGTATGGCTGGTGTGTTGTTCGCGAACCACAAGGGATCACGGCAGCAGTTTCTCCAGGAACCTATGGCCACGGCGGTTTGTTCGGCACACAAGGTTGGGTTGATCCCGAACGCCAAATGATTTTTGTCTTAATGATTCAGCGATCAAATTTCGGCAACAGCGATGGTTCGGATTTACGTCGTGACTTTCAAAAAGCCGCCGTCGATGCTGTGAAGTAACAGACTTTTCAACGCCACCTCATCTCTGCCGACCTGCGGCTCCATTCTTTGAAGAAGTGAATACTCATGACTATGCGTGTGCTGCTGCTCGCTGTCTTATCGGTTGTCGCTCCCTATTGCTCGGCATCTGCTGCCGGAAAACCGAATATCATTTTGATCATGGCCGATGATTTAGGAATGGAGGGGCTTGGTTGTTACGGAGGAAAATCGTACAAGACACCGCATCTCGACAAGCTGGCAGAACAGGGTTTACGATTCACTCACGCCTATTCGCAACCGCTCTGCACACCCACCCGAGTGCAATTCATGACCGGCAAATACAATCAGCGAAACTGGCAATCCTTCGGCATCTTGCCAAAACAAGAGCAAACGTTCGGACATCTGATGAGCGCGCGAGGTTACCAAACTTTAATCGCCGGTAAGTGGCAGCTCACGTCTTACGATCCCCCCGACTTTCCGGGAGCCGAGAAACGCCGAGGGACCGGGACGCACCCCAAAGATGCGGGGTTTGACGAGTACATGCTGTTTCATTCCGAAGAAACCGAAGATAAAGGCTCGCGATACGCCAATCCGACGTTTATGAGAAATGGAACGCTGCACAAAGAATGGACCGGCAAGTATGGCGAAGATCTTACTGTTGATTACATTCTCGATTTCATGAAACGAAATCAGAACGAACCGATGTTTGTCTACTATCCGATGGCGTTACCTCACTGGCCGATGGTGCCCACGCCCATTTCGAAAGTCTGGTCCGATCCCTCACGACGCCTCGAAGAAAGCACCGAATATTTTCCCGATATGGTTGAGTACATGGATCAATTGGTCGGTCGAGTTGTGGAGGGAGTCGACAAATTGGGACTCCGTAAAAATACGCTGATCATCTTCTATTCCGACAATGGGACCGATCTGCGCATCACCTCTCAATTCAAAAACAGATCGATCAAAGGTGGAAAAGGGCAACCGACACAAACCGGTATTCGTGTTCCCTTGATTGCCAATTGGCCAGGACAAATTGAAGCGGGGATTTGCCGAGATTTGATTGATGCTTCCGACTTCTTTCCGACGCTGGCAGAACTTGCGGGAGAGAAACTATCCCAAGATTGGTTTACGGATGGCGTCAGTTTTACCCCTCAATTGTTCGGCAACAAAGGAACGCCCCGCGACTCCGCTTTCTTCTGGTACGACCCACGACCCGGTTGGGACAAAGATCAGTTCCAACGGGATATCTTCGCTCTCGACAAACAGTACAAATTGTTCGCCGACGGACGGTTGTTTCACATTGGTGGGACCGGCTTTCGCGAGAAGCTGGTTGATCGGGAGCAATCGACTCCTGAGACCAAAGCCGCCCGCATCAAGTTACAAGCGGTCATCAATAAGATGATGCAGCCGCCACTCTCTCATGCTGCAACGCATGAAGTCGATGCCTTCGGTAACTCGGTGAAATGAGTGAGCACTCATTCTGCAACAGCTTGCATCACTCTCTCAATCGCAGCGATGGTTTCAGCAGACGGTCGGAAGTTTCCCGGACGATGACCTTGAGCGATTTCGAGTGGTGTGCGTTTGAAGTGATTCTTTTGATTCCAGATTTCGATATCGGCACCATGATCGGCAAGCAACTGAACAAGTTTCGTCCAGCTTTTGTAAGCCGCACCATGCATTCCCGAGTGCCCTCGATCGTCTACGGCATTGACGTCGGCTCCCCGTTTCAATAGCAACTCGACGGTTGCGATGGCTTCTTCTTCGGTCCCCGCAGATTCGTCGCCGTTACTTAGAATACCGACTCCTGCCGCCGCCAAGAGCGGAGTGGTGTTGTCTTTGTTCTTCAAACTCGGATCGGCGTCTAATTCCAACAGCAGTTTGAGATAGGGCAAATCGCCGGTCTCACACGCCAATAGAAACGCGGTGGCATCAGTTTTGTTGAGCCGTTGATTTCCCGCAGAATGTTTTCCGTGCCGGGCGTTCACATCGGCTCCCCGTTTGATGAGTTCGCGTACGAAATCTAAACTGCCCATTTCTCCAGAGCCGATGGGAGAGGGATCGCCGTCACCACGAACAGGTTTTCGGACCCAGGTGAGTGCATGCAGCGGAGTGTATCCGGTTCTTTTTTCATTGGGATCGGCTCCCAATTCCAGAAGTTTCGCCGCCAGTTCGAAGTGCCCGTTCTCGATGGCGAGCATCAACGGAGTCATTCCGTTGCGAGGGCTCTTCCCGGATTGTCGCTCGATCTGCATGGGCTGATTGACATCCAACCCCTCTTCAAGAAGTCGAAGAACGACGTTCGTCCGACCTTCACGAATCGCAAAAAATAACGGAGTGAAACCCGATTTTAGAGGTGTTCGATAATCGGCTCCGGCTTCAATTAATAACTCGACGACTTCTTTGTTCCCGGCGGCTGCTGCCCACATGATGGCAGTCTGCCCTTTGCGATCTTTCTCATTAACTTTCACATCTTTGTCGAGCAGTCGCTTCACGGGCGTCACTTTTCCCGTACGCGCAGCCGTCATCAGTAAGGTCTCGCCACCGGTCAATTCATGATGAGCGTCAGCGCCTTTTTGGAGCAACTGTTCTACGATCCTTCCATTGCCGTTCAAACAGGCTAAGTAAAGCACCGAAACGCCGTAACGGTTTTGAGCATTCACGTCGGCACCAGAATCGATCAGTTTTTTGACAACTCCGCCATTGTCGTGAAGCACGGCCCAATGCAGAGCCGTCATCCCGTCAACCTGGGCGACATTCACATCGATCTTTTGCTCTATCAGACCATCGAGCCGATCCCACTGCTTGTTCTGGACTGCAATCGCCAATACTGATTTTCCTTCTACTGCGAACACAACTTCCGTCGGGAAATCGAGCGCGAAAGTTGTCAGCAATGACAGGATTGCCAGAAGTCGCTGGGAGCGAATAAACATGAAAATCTCAGATATCGAGGGGTTCGAATAATTCATCAACCGTTCCTCGGCTGTCGGCGAACGACTTTTGTTCGATTCCCATTTTGTTCAGTAGAGTCAGATGCAGATTTGCCAAGGGGGTTGGCTTGTCGAACTTGATATGCCGTCCTCCCTGCATGTTGCCAGCAGCTCCCCCCGCGACGAGAATCGGAAGATTTGTATGATCGTGGACATTCGGATTCCCCATCCCACTGCCATATAGATAGAGAGAGTGGTCGAGCAATGATCCCGCTCCTTCGGGAGTCGCTTGAAGCTTCTCCAGGAACTCGGCAAACAAAGAGACATGAAAATGATTGATCTTGGCGACTTTCGCGATCTTTTCAGGATCATTGCCATGATGAGTCAACGGGTGGTGAGGATCATTCACGCCGATCTCGGGATACGTTCGATTACTGGTCTCACGGGCCAATTGAAACGTGATCACTCGTGTGATGTCACCTTGTAAAGCCAACAACTGCAAATCAAACATCAAGCGTGCATGATCGGCGTAAGCAGCCGGCACTCCGACGGGGCGATCCAAGTCGGGAAGTGAGCTCTCTTTTGTGTCGGTTTCGGCTTGCTGGATTCGTCGTTCCACTTCGCGAATTGATTCCAGATAGTGACTGACCGTCTGGCGATCTTGTGGGCCAAGATTGCTTTGTAAGCGTTTGATCTCACCGGTCAGTGAATCGAGGAGACTGGCTCGTTTTTTGAGAGCCGCTTTGCGCTCCTCTGCACTCCCTCCCTCACCAAACAAAGTCTCAAACACAAGCCTCGGATGAGCTTCCGCGGGTAACGGAGTTGTCGGCGTCGACCAGGAAAGATTATTCTGATAGACACACGCATAACCATTGTCGCACTGACCCACGACCGACAGCAAATCCATCGACATTTCTAAAGACGGCAATTGTGTGGACTGACCAATTTGTTGTGCGGCGATTTGATCGACCGTTGTGCCGAGATAATAATCGGTGCTTTCCGTTCGTTTTGCTTTGGCGGCACTCAAGAACGCGGCATTGGAAGTCGCGTGAGTTCCCGGATAGGCGTTCTGTAATTCGAGATTCGAAACAGCCGTGACATGCTGCTTCACCTTCTCCAACGATTTCAAAGTCGGAGAAAGCACATCGAGTGTCTTGGCGTTGGGAGGAGTCCAACTCGAGATGTCTGAGCCCATTGGCATATAGACGAAACCGAGACGCCGAAGCTTCTCAGGGCTGGCGGCAGTTTGAGCCATGGCCGTCATCGCAGGAATCATCGCGTCGAGTAACGGTAATGCGAGCGCCGTTCCCGTGCCGCGTAAAAAGGTTCGTCTCGGAAGTGATTTCTTCATGAAGCTCATGGAGACATCCTCATTTGAAAAGGAGTGCTTTTGACGATCCCCAAAATCAATGATGAGAATCGATAGTCGGATGGTTTGGCATCACGGACAATTTTGCGAATGGCAGGTGCATCATTCGATTCTATGCCTCGACCCAAGGCATAGATTAACAGTTTTTCGCTGAGAGTGCCGACGAAAACATCGGACAGTTCCCGGAGACCAACTTCCAGACCGTCCACTCCCACAAATCGTCGACCATCTGGCATGCCTCCCGACGCATCCACTGGGCGACCATTCTCCAAATCGCGCCAACGTCCGACCGCATCAAAGTTTTCCAACGAAAATCCGACAGGATCAATCAAATTATGACAGCTTGCACAGGCGGCATCGGTTCGGTGTTGTGCCAATCGCTCACGGACCGGAAGTTTGGCGGAAACAGTGTTGTCTTGAAGGGTTGGCACATCGGGAGGTGGAGGGGGTGGAGGTGTTCCGAGTAAGTTTTCCAGAATCCACTTGCCACGAATCACCGGTGAGGTGCGTGTGGCGTACGACGTGACAGTGAGAATGCTGCCGTGTCGCAGCAGCCCCCCACGTTCGCTTGTCTCCGGAAATTCGACTCGACGAAAGTGAGAACCATACACGTGTGGAATGCCATAATGTTTAGCCAGTCGCTCGTTCAGATAGGTATAATCGGCATCGATCAATTCGAGCACGCTGTGGTCTTCGCGAATGATCTCTTGAAATAACAGTTCAGTCTCTTGGCGAAAAGCTTGTCGCAAATTGTCTCCGAAGTCGGGGTACAACCGCCCGTCGGGAGTGATAGATTCCAAGTTCCGCAAATACAGCCATTGCCCGGCAAAGCTATTGACCAACGATTGCGAGCGTGGATCCTTCAACATGCGCATTGTTTGTTGCGTGAGAATATTTGTGTCAGATAATCGTCCCGCTTCTGCAAGTTGTAGAAGTTCTTCATCAGGAAGACTAATCCAGAGAAAGAACGAGAGTCGCGACGCCAATTCGATGTCGCTGATTCGATAGGCCGTTTCACTGGGTATCTCTTTCGGGGTTTGTTCGATCCGAAACAGAAATTCGGGATGCATCAGGATCGAACTGAGGGCCATTTCGATGCCCGCTTCAAAACCCTCTTCTCGCGACGTCTCTCGGAAGAGGTCCAGTGGTCGCTTGAGATCGTCTTGGGTGACCGGTCGTCGCAAAGCCACTCGCATCAACAATGACAGGTTCTGACGAGCGCAACTTTCATTCTGTGAAGGAGAGTTCGGTTGACACGCAAAAATACGTCTGCGATTGGGGGTCTCGCCGGGACCAGAGGTTTCAAATGGTCCATTGATGGACAACTGATAGACGGCTGGACCAAGTCGGGGGTGGCGGTACATATTGTAATGTACGTTGAGCGGTTGACGTTGCGATTCGAGTAGAGAACTTGGGCTTTTCAGAAATGTCGCCGCCACCTGATGTGCGCCGGCTTTCACTGTGATGCGGGTGACAAGGTGTTGATCGACATTCGCTTGCGAGGGCTTGCCATACTGTCCCGGCTTGGCTTTTCCACGAGGAGGCTCGATGGTAAACGTCTTCAATTTCTTTCGGTCGAGCAACAACTCTATTTCGTGCGAACCCGACAACCCTTCGACATGTTCGTTCCGATCACGCGACAAGCGGATACGAATCTCATATTCTCCATCCACGGGAAACGTGTGTGTGACCTGCGTTCCACCGCGTGTCCCAAAAGGCAAACCGGGCATCCGCTCTTCCTGGGTGACATCCGGGCGGACCCGATAAGTTTTCCCGCCGGGAGAATTGGAAGCACGTCCCACAGCCAGTCGGCTGATTTTTTGAGCCGCAGAAATATAACGGTTCAACAAAGTCGGTGAAAGTTCTCCAACCGTGACATTATCAAACCCATGACTCACTTCATCGGCCGGCAATAACGATTCCACATCGATATCGAGTGCCAAGAGATCTCGAATTACGTTTTTGTATTCGGTGCGGGTCAGCCTACGAAATGTTGCCGTTCGTCCCGGTTCGGGATGTTCCTCGGCATGTTGATCGAGTTCCCGTGTTAATGATTTTAGAACGTCGGTGAGTTCCCCGGCTTCAGGCTGTAACGCTTCGCTGGGTGGCATCTGCCGAGCTTGCAGCTTTTTGACCACCTTCTCCCAACTCGCCGAGTGAGAGGTGATCGGTTGATCGATCAACGTGGAAAGATCCAGGTTGGCGACCGGGTCGTCTCCGCTGTGGCAGTCGATGCAATATTGATTGACGAGCGAAGCGGTCTTAGAATCTTCGGGCTCGTTATTGGAGACCGTCAAGCCGGACGTTTTGACATCTACTGACAAGCATACTGCCAGCAGTCCGAGCACCAGAGCGATTGATGCAAACCTTTGTTCCATACGTCGTAGACCTGATTAATTCAAATATCTTCACGACTTAAATGCCGTTCTTGAGTATATCACATACGAACAGCCTATGACGGGCGACCTTCACATCGCATCAAAGCCATTGTCTTCCCCGTTAAATTGATGATATTGCAGTCATTCAGCGCTTGTCTTGATTATCCAAATTTACTCAATTCCTGAGCCAACCCGTATTATTTATTTGTTGGCTTACGACAGAGATCGTAATCGACGACAATTTCACCGAGATCAATTTCATACTCGTGATCGGCAATCGCAGTTTGAGTCTTCGAGAGGACGGGTACTTCCCTGCATCGCCAAGTGCCTGGACGAAACTGAATGTGAATCTCGATCATGGGTGGTAACGGAACACAGTCTATGGGAAGATCTTTCATACCGGTTGTGATGAAGGTAGCCACGAATCGCCCTCGATCATCTGTGATTCGTTCCCCCGGTTCATGTGGACCGGAAATACCCCATAATTCGAACGGTGAACTCTCGTCGCGAATTCCAGTTTCTGCAATCGCCAGATAGCCTTCCATTGTTTGTTGACTGGATGCATCTATTAAGACACCGCAGACGTGATAAGTCAGAAAACTCTCATCAACATCATTCATCCCTGCGGTTACGCTGGCGGCTTCTTGATAGTAAAATTGACGTGAGAGATAAATCAACGCATCCCGACTGCTTGCGCAGTTGGGCTATCCCTTCGCGTCATAAGAACTGACTCCTGTTTCCTGACTCCCGATTCCTTCCTTATTCCACTCGGCCCGGTTCGCGAACGTTCTTTCCTTTCCGCTTCACCAGCGAATCACCCAAGTCTTCGCGGGCCGTTTCCACATGCTTCATCAGCCTTTCAACCACTTCGGGGTACTGATCGGCGACGTTAAACCGCTCGCCGACATCTTCCCGCAGGTTGAACAACGCCAACCCCGTCTTGTCCTGCGTATATCCATCGGGTACACCGTCTCGTCCGGGTTGTCCTGTGAGCGAGCGATAAGCGTGAGGTAGGTGCAGTTTCCAGTCGCCGCTGCGGACTGCGTTCAAACCCGCAGCCCAATAAAAATAAAATGCGTCGTGGGGTGACTTGGCCCCTTTCTGGCCACTCATCAAAGGCCAGATATTCTTACCATCGATGATGTAATCTTCGGGAAGATCGTGGCCAACCAGATTGGCTATCGTCGGCATGATATCGATGGTCGATGCGACTTCCTGGCAGACGCTTCCTGCGGGAATTTTTCCCGGCCAACGCATGATGCACGGTTCCCGTTGTCCGCCATCCCATGCGGTCCCCTTCCCTTCGCGTAATGGTCCTGCTGAGCCGGCATGATTTCCATAAGATAACCACGGCCCGTTATCGCAGGTGAAGATGACGAGCGTTTTGTCGTCGAGATTGAGTTTTTTAAGAGTTTCCAGAATCTGTCCGACCGACCAATCGATCTCCATGATCACATCGCCGTAGAGTCCCTGTTTCGATTTTCCTTTGAACTTGTCACTGACAAAGAGCGGCACGTGAGGCATCGAATGGGGGAGATAAACAAAGAACGGTTCGTCTTTGTGCTGGGTGATAAATTCGACGGTTCGTTCGGTGTACCAAGTGGTGAGTTGAGTCTGTTCCTTGCCGGTCACTTTCGGATTGATGATTTCATTTTTCTCAAACAACGGCAGATCGGGGAATCGTTTGCCGGCAGTCGGATGGAACGGCCACATGTCGTTGGAATAGGGCAGACCGAAGTAATCATCGAAACCGTGCTGGAGTGGTAAGAACTTTTCATGATGACCGAGATGCCATTTGCCGTAAATCGCGGTGGCGTACCCTTTGTCTTTAAGGACTTCCGAGATGAGGATGTCATCGGGGTTGATGCCGGTTTTCGATTGTGGCCCCAGTGCGCCGAGAATGCCGACACGATTCGGATAACAGCCGGTGAGCAAACCGGTTCGCGAAGCCGAACAGACTGCTTGAGCGGCGTAGAAATCAGTGAACTTCATCCCCTCAGCCGCCATCCGGTCGAGATGGGGCGTTTGGAAATTTGTCTGTCCATAAACGCCAACATCACCGAAGCCTTGATCGTCAGTAAAGACGATGACGACATTGGGTTTGTCTGCCGCGTGGGTTGCGGAGGAGGCAACGATCAATAATGAGCACAAAGTGAGCAGCAATCGCATGGAATGTTCCTCGCGGATAATGAGAAGATTTGTAAGGCCGGTAGAACCAGCCAGAGTCAACGACGAGCTGGATTATTGTAGGTCAGGCTGTGCCTGAAGACTTTAGCTTAACGGTTGCTGAAGAGAGAAGGAAGCAGTGATTTAAATCACGCAGAGGCGCGGAGCCGCAGAGAAAACAGAAACGCAAGAGATTCACCAATTCTAGCCGCCGACGGAAGTCGGCAGGGGAACGCGGCGTGACGCACAAATCAATTCTCTCGGCAACGAGGCTCTTGCCCTACATCGACATAATTCAGGCCCGGATTGCTTGCGCACTCTGGCTATGAATACTTCATGCGATGATATCGTGGACGACATGGCCGTGGACATCGGTCAGTCGCATGTCGCGACTCGAATAGCGATAAGTCAAGCGTTCGTGGTCGACGCCCAAGAGATGGAGCATGGTCGCGTGCAGGTCGTGGATTTGCAGTTTGTTTTCGACGGCGTGATAGCCGTATTCGTCGGTGGCTCCGTAAGTGTGTCCGCCCTTCACACCGCCACCCGCCATCCAGAGTGAGAAGCCGTATGGATTGTGATCGCGACCGTTGGTGCCTTGTGCCATCGGTGTGCGGCCGAACTCACCCGACCAGATTACCAGCGTTTCGTCGAGGAGACCGCGCTCTTTGAGGTCTTTCAGTAACGCGGCGATTGGCTTGTCGACGGCCAGGCAGTTGTCCGTGTGACCTTTTTGCAAATTTCCATGTTGATCCCAACGGTCGTGGCCGACACCGGGGCAAGTCAACTCGATGAAACGCACGCCGCGTTCAATCAGTCGCCGGGCCACCAAGCATTGGCGACCGTAGCTGGCGGTCCCTTTTGATTTCTCTTCCAAGCCGTACATCTCTTGAGTCTCTTTGGATTCGGACGAGATATCCATGACTTGAGGCACGGCTGATTGCATTTGAAACGCGAGTTCGTAATTGGCAATGGCCGATTCAAGGGCATCGTGTTTACCCGTTTTAGCGACCGTCATTCTGTCGAGCTTGCGCATCAGGTCGAGTTTGCGGAGTTGGGCCGCGTCTGTTTTTTCGCGACGTTTCAAGTCGGCGACGGGTTCTGCGGCGTTCTTGAAGACTGATCCCTGATAGGTGGCGGGAAGGAAACCGTTATGGAAACAATCGAGTCCACCGGGGGGGATGAGCCCTCCATTCAAAGCAATAAAGCCGGGGAGATCCTGGCACTCGGAACCGAGACCGTAGGTGACCCACGATCCCATGCTCGGTCGGCCTTGTAAACCGTGCCCAGTGTGCAGGAAATAGTTGGCATTGGTGTGTTCGGGAAACTCGGAAGTCATCGAACGGATCACACACAGTTCGTCGGCCATCTGTGCCACATTTGGGAACAAGTCGCTGACGGGGAGGCCACTTTCGCCGTAATTGTTGAACTTCCACGGCGAGCCGAGCGTGTTGCCGATGTTATCAAACTGCGTCGGTTGCACTTTCATCTTGAATTTTTGGCCGTTCTCTTTAGTCAAGAGCGGCTTCGGATCGAAAGTGTCAACCTGTGACGGTCCACCATCCATGTAGAGGTAGATGACGTTCTTCGCCTTGGCGGGATGATGGAGTCCGCTGAGCCCTACGGATGGGTTGCTGGAGAGACCGTAAGCGGGATCATTGAGCAATGATGTGAGTGCGAGGGCACCGAGTCCGCTAGAGGATTGCGCGAGCATCTGCCGACGATTGAGAGGTCGAGATTGAAAGTTGCCACAATGCATGAGAATGCCGTGTTCAGTATAAAGATTTCAGTTTTCAGTGAACGCATCCCTCGTGCTTGCGCCCGAGGGCTATATTCTAATTACTAATCGCTAGTTGCTACATCACCTCACGTAATAAAATTCTTTCAGGTTGAACATGACGTGACACAGGTCGGACCAGGCGTTTGGATGATTGTCGTCCGCGCCGTATTCTTTTGATTGTGCCGCGATGAATTCTTGAGCGATTTGGATCTCTTGTTCGGTCGGTAATCGTGACAACGCTGTTTCGTAGAGAGTGTTGATTCGTTTGACGGTTGATTGCTCTGCCTCGTTGGAGGTAGTTTTCAGGACATTGTCGGACCAATGTTTCGCTTGTTGGATCACGAATTCGTTGTTCATCAACGTGAGTGCCTGTGCCGGCACGTTGGAAACGGATCGGCGTCCCATTGTGGTGAACGGTGTCGGGAAATCGAACGCTAGAAACAACGGCGTCAAAAAATTACGCCGCACATTGATGTAAATACTGCGTCGTCCGCCACCATCCAATGGGCCAGAAGCGCCCGGTCGCCCCCGGCCTTCCATAAATGGCGAGAGATGTGGCAGAACACTCGGACCGTATTGAGCAGTATTTAAGTGACCCGAGATTTGTAAGATCCCATCACGGATCGCTTCCCCTTCGAGACGTTGCAGGTTCATACGATGCAGTAGAAGATTTTCGGGGTCGTTTTGTTCGGTCTCAGGATCCGACAAATCGGAATTCATTTGATACGTGTTCGACAACAACATCACACGATGCATGTGTTTCAGTGACCAGCCGTTGTTGACCAGTTCGGTGGCCAACCAGTCGAGTAATTCTGGATGGGAGGGAGCTTTCCCCATGTGGCCAAAGTCGTCGACCGTGGGGACAATTCCTTTGCCAAAGTGGTGATGCCAAAGTCGGTTCACAATAACGCGTGCAGTGAGTGGATTATCGCGCGAGGTCAATTTCTGAGCGAGTTCCAACCGTCCACTGGACTCTTGAGACAGTGATTCTTCTCCCGGATCGAATGCTTCCAGAAAACGGCGGGGGACAACCTTTCCTTCTTTGGTGTGTTGTCCACGAATGAGGATATGCTCGTCCTCGGGTGTCCCTTCGGTCATCGTGAGGGCATAGGCGGGAGCCGGGATCTGTGATTGTAACTGGGCAATCGTTTGAAGTGATCGACCGAGTGATGTCTCTGGTTCGATGGCAACCGGCATGGTCTTTTCGATCAAGTCCGTCTGCAATAACCAGTTGATTGCCGATAGCGGAAGGCGACTTTGTTGACTGTTCGTCCAGTCTTGCATGGCTTGATTCATACTTTTGGCATAGGCCTGCGCAAGACTCTCGCGATTGATCACAGATTCTTCAAATGCGAGAGCGAACTGCATCGTCTCGGGAGCATCGGCGGTTGGTCTCTGATTTGTAAACAGGATTTCATCAACGACCAGAGTGCCGTCGTCTTCGTCACCGAGTTCGATGTACGCTTTATGTCCGGGAAACTTACTGACGTCCTGCCGAAGCCAATGCCAGTTTCCATCATTGGGAACATTGATCGACAACATGCCGTACAAGGGGTTCTGGATCAGTTGGAAGCCATCGACGATCAAATTGATCTGGCCATTTTTATGACGACGACCAAGATTCGGTTTTCCACCAACACGCTTCACGCGATACCATATTGAGTTGTGACTGATTTCAAAGGTGGGTGAGCGGAAGAATCCTTGCCACTGACCGCCGGCTAAGCCGCTGTTGAGTTTTCCAGCGTCCCAGAGATGTGAAACGGGTTGTTCGGTAGTTCCGGCTGTTAGCTCGTTCGAGGTGGTGATGGCGTTTTGAAATGCTGGGCCTGACGTGAACCAGTCGGTGATCTCGGGGGATGAAAAGTCTTCAAAGACAACCGCGTCCGCTGGAGCTTTTTTAGAGGCATCCAGTCGTCCTGTCCAATGACGCTGGAAGTGTTCTTTGCGTTTAAGAAATTCTGCTTCGTCGGTGATATGGCCGAGTTGCGACCAGAGAAATAACGGATGATGTTCGTTCTTGGCGGCAATTTGTGTGAGATACTTGGGCCAACCCTCTGCCTCCGCGTTCTTCGTCCAGGCATCGGACGCGGAGAGCAATTGACCCGGTAGGTTGTCGAGAGCCGTCGCTAGAATTTTGGCGGCAGTCTGTCGGAGTTCGACTTTCAGATCGTCCTGTATCTGTCGAATTTGTTGAGCCAGTGGCCCCATCTTTTCGGGAGCATTGATGATGGCCGTATTGCGGCGGGAACTTTGTAGAAAGCCGGCCATCGAGTAGTAGTCGCGAGCGGAAATAGGATCGAATTTGTGATCGTGACAGCGCGCACAGGCAATTGACGAGCCGAGAAACGCTCGACCGAGAACGTCGATTTGATTATCGACTGTGTCACATTCTTCGCTCCGAATATCCACGGGTGAATGCTTCCCTTGCGCGAACCAATAATACCCGGTGGCGAGAATTGATTCGTTGTTGCCGGTTTCTGGTTGTCTTCGAGGATTTTCTAACAAATCACCGGCGAGATGTTCGATCAAATATTGATCATAAGGTAGATCGTCATTGAACGCTCGAATTACATAATCGCGATAACGCCAAGCGTGCGGGATTTCATAATCGAATTCGTGACCGGCGGTTTCGGCGAAACGAACCAGATCGAGCCAATGTCGTCCCCAGCGTTCTCCATAAGCGGGATTGGCCAATAAACGATCAACCACCTTCTCGAACGCTTGCGGACTCTCGTCGGCAAGGAACGCATCGAGTTCCTGTTTCGTCGGAGGAAGACCTATGAGGTCGAAAGTGACACGCCTTAGAAGAGTTCGCATGTCGGTTTGCGCCGCGGGAGATAACTTGTTCTCTTCCAATTTGTTAAGCACAAACGCATCGACGGGGGTCTTGACCCATTGAGGGTGATCGACTTCGGGAACGGCGTACTCTTTGACAGGTTGATATGACCAATGTTTTAATCGCTCCGCGATGTTGAAGTCGTTGGAGGGTCCATCCTCGGTTGATTCTTTATCGGCACCCGGCCAGGGAGCGCCCATTTTGATCCAGGCGATGATGTTGTCGATGTCTTCTTGTGGCAACTTGCCATCAGGCGGCATCTGGTAGCCGGTTGGGTCGTACAAAATGGCATCGACGATTTCACTTTTTGAAGTATCTCCCGGCACGACTGCGGGGCCGGTGTCGCCTCCTTTGATCACGAACGCATATTTATCGAGACGCAGGCTCCCTTCCTGTTCTTTCGTGCTATGGCATTCGTAGCAGTTGTTGGCAAAGACTGGCCGGATTTTCTTCTCGAAGAACTCGGCCTCTTCGGGTGTAATGTCGGCTTTCTTTTCGTCGGCAGACACCGAAAGAGCGAGAACACTGAGCAGAATGGCAAAACTTGAAATCAGTCGATGAACGCAAAGCACGAGGCTGCTCCTGTCGTCAGGGATGTATCGGCAATGAGGCGGGTCTTTGATCAATGAGGTAGGAACCACCATTATATGCCCAGATCACCCATAATGGGAGGGAAAATTTCGGCAATCGGTAACAACGAAGTCTCTCCCCCCATTGTTGGTCTACTGCCAAGATGGAGATTAAGAGAGAGACGAGTATTCACATCGTTTATGCCGACAATATTTTGACGCGCTCATTTCTTTTTACGTGGGATGAACTCGAGTGATTCAGGTTCGAATTGTTTGATGTCTGCGAGGGAGGTTTCCACACCCTGTTTGGGAATCTCCCGCTGGGCGGTCCAGATGATGGCGTTCAAAATGAACTTGCGGAGTTCGTCCTGTTTCCAGTTTTTGTAGAAGTGAGGCATCACGATACCAAATCCCCGGCCTCCTTCTTTTCGATCCACACACCACGCAACCGATTCCAGTTTGGGATCCTGGGGTGGCAGCATTGATGTGGCAAGAATCGTGACATTGGGTGCGGGTTGGTTCTTGTCGGGGCCGAAGTAATTATTGGTGTACGGTTCGTCGTTTAACGTGAACGGTTTCCAGCCTCGGGAGATTGGATGATCGGGAGCAGACGGCGTAATGGTCGCTGCCGGATAGATGCGGGCGAACGATTCGTGATGCGGACAGGAACGGTTGGCAAAATAGCCGCCCATCCAAAGGAGGAGTGGATGATCGCCGTCCTTGGTGACATCTTGTCCCAGTAATCCTGTTGCGTAATGGAGACAGACGATGCCGCAACCGCGATCCATCATTTTCGACAAGTCGGCCAGGTTTTGTTGCGGATCGGGAAATCGGTTAGCGGGGAACGTATCACCGATGAAGACAACGGTTGATGCCTGTTTCCTCAGCTTTTCATTCGGCCACTCGTCAACCAAATCAATTATTAAGTGGTCAACATTTTCGGTTTCTTCGAGCAGGTGCTTAAGGACACGACCACCAGCCGCCACTTCATGCGATCCGGGTGGATGATTGCTCGGTCCGACCACGATGAGAATATGGGACTCTTCAGCGAAAATGGATGCGACAGTCAAAGGGAGAAGGCAGAGCGCAAAGAGAAATTTCATGGCGATAATTCCGAGTGAGTGGGTCAGTCCCTCAGAATAATGGAACAAGATCGCAAGTGCGAATGTTTGTTGCGCCTTTGTGATTAATCGCTTCCCCATAGTTGGAAAACGCTAAGGCCACTACCAGGGTGATTGTTCAAATTTTAGCCGGGTTGCCTACCTCTAACCGTTGGGCGAGCAACCGTGACAACTCAAATAACCACTGAGTCCCTTGGTACTATTCTGTGGGACGAATGTCACGATTTCGATTTCAGCGCACTTTCTACACGCCTGCCGACGTATTCCACATGTAGACGCAAATTGTAGAACTCTTCCATGTAGGACAACGGGACAGACGTAATTTCATCCAACTCGCCATGCATCTCCCGGAGAGCCGCTTGGTGTTGTCCGAGGGAATCTTCAGTCGATCCGTCGCGCAAGTCTGCTTCGATCTCGCGCAGTAATCGATACCAACGATAAATGCGAGAGCGAATCCGCCAACGATAGATGGGCGGCGCAATTTTGAATAATGGAAATAATAACGTCAGCACGGGGATTAGCAATATTTTACCCCGATTGATGTTCGAGGCCACCCAGAACGGCAAATGTTTCTGAAGAACGGGAGGCCCAGAGACGAAATAGTTTCTCGCCAGATCGTTGAGAGGAAACTCGATCAATCGTTGCGAGGGAAAAATTCCTTCGGGAACAAGTTCGTTTCCTCGTTCATGACTCTGTTCGGCGGCCTGCATGAACAATGGAACAAACGCCTGATGCAAGTCGGTAGTTGCCACCAGATTGGCGGCCGGTGCAATCAACTCAATATCGTGTTTTGGAATATCTTTTTGAAGATCGATCACTCCGCGAAAAAGAGTGACGTCGCTTAAATAAGACAAAGAACGCGACCAAGCTCCATGTCGATCAAAGTCCATCAAGCGGATGTTTTCGTTGCGCAATAGCTCTTGAATGGTTCGCGAACGGGGAAGCCCGACAAGAATGGCCGCGTCAATCTCTCCCGACTTCAGTTTTGTCACTGCTACCTCATTGCCAAGGTCGAGGAACGTCGTGGTGGTTTCTGCTTCAACGCCGCTGATAGATAACAGCCGGTCGGCAATCGCCTGAGTCCCACTTCCATCCGCTCCGATAGAGACCGTCATCCCGCGAAGATCGCGGAGATCATTGATTTCCTGTTCGTTTCGATAAAACACCCAGACCGGTTCCAGGTACAAACTTGCCAAAGATTCCAAGCCGGCCTGAAATTCAATTCCTTCCGGTGCAGTCCCTCCTTGCACGATGGCAATATTGATCTCGGGATCTGATTTCAGTAATTGATAGTTCTCGACTGAGCCGGCTGTTTCACGAACGATCAATTCGATGCCATGTTTGGCGAAGTATTCCGCGTACTCTTCAGCAATCTGATA
This sequence comes from Planctomycetaceae bacterium, assembly GCA_029243145.1. Taxonomy (GTDB): domain Bacteria; phylum Planctomycetota; class Planctomycetia; order Planctomycetales; family Planctomycetaceae; genus JABURQ01. The sequence goes on from JAQWSQ010000019.1 coordinate 115,034, forward strand.
GTAAGCCCCATCCGCGGGGCCGGCAGCTATTATGATGGTATGTGGAGGCGCTGGCTCCACAAAAAACCAGGCAATGCCGAAGGCGAAGATCGTAAACAGTAATCCACCTCCCCACATTTTCAGCCACAAGCTACGCAATTGTCGTCGCGTGTGATTCAATTTTTTCGTCAATACGCCCTTGGGTTGGGGGGGGGCCGCTACCATGCGGTCTCTTCCTTGAACTACGAACTCGTGGATTTCTTGCTGAACTGCGCGGGGATTCTAGCCCAGATCTCCAATTCGTACAGCGTCATTTTTGACGAACGATGCTTCGCGCGGAGGAATTCAAAAACCTCCCAAATCGCCCAAACACACAAATTAGTCACAATCCCAAAATATTGACCAGTTCGTACCACTGATTCAATAAATCCAATCATTATATCCCGACTGCTTTTCCGATAGTGAGTTAACTGAAGCAATGACCTGACAACAGACGGATATCTTCGCGCTGGAGACTGCACAATTGAGGTGTTTTACACGTCAAATCATCAATTTCACCTTGTTAATGTTTCTGGTCAGCCCAGTGACATCAACGGTGATTTATGCGCAGCACGCAGGGCCAAAGACGCGGTACGTGAGCCCGACTTACTCGGTCACGCCACAATTCAAGTCGGTGAGACAAACCCAAATACCCGCACCTCGTGGTCAGAGATTTGATTCCTATCCCCAGTCGATGCTTTTCTCGGAACCCAGTCCACCGCTCCAACTTCCAGAGCCTGAAGCGATTCTCGCCGGTCACAATGTTTCGACACGACCGACAACCGTGGACACTGTGAATTTCCAAAGCAGTCTGGATTCCTGCAACAGCGATTGCTGGACGCTTCAACGCCTCCCAGACGGCTTGGTGTATAAGTCTTATCTCGCGGGTGAAAAAGAACCCCGCTTCGCGAGTTTCTGGGCGGAACTCGCTGGTCATGGATATGTCTGGGATTCCACGCTCGGCGGAAGAGTCGGCTTACTTCGTTACGGAACCACGGACAACATCAAGCCGCAAGGTTGGCAACTCGATATGGAAGGGGCCGCCATGCCTCGTCTGGATATGGAAAGTAAGAACGACTTGGTCGCAGTCGACTTTCGATTCGGCGCCCCGATCACGTATCGTAACGGGCCAACTTCCTATAAGTTTGGCTATTACCATATCAGCTCACATGTTGGGGATGAGTTTATGGAAAACAACCCAGCATTTGTGAGAGACCATTTCGTGCGTGAGGCGCTCGTTGCCGCCATCAGCCATGAACCGAGCGACTTCGTCAGGCTTTATGGTGAGATTGGATATTCTGTCATTGCCAAAGGAAGTGCCGAACCCATCGAGTTACAGTTTGGTGCTGAGTATTCAGCTCAGGCCGCGACCGGCATCTATTCTTCACCCTTTGCTGCCGTGAATGCACATTTGCGACAAGAGGCCAACTATGGCGGGAATGTCACTGTGCAAGCCGGTTGGCAATGGCGGGGTGTAACCTCCGACCGGTTATGGCGAATGGGATTCCAGTATTACAACGGAGCGACCAGCCAATATGTTCTTGGTCTCGATGACGAAGAACTCTACGGCTTCGGCATGTGGTTCGATTATTGAGCCAAGTTGCTCACACCATCACTTCGTGGACCACGCGGCCCGCGACATCAGTCAAACGGAAATCGCGACCGGCAAACCGGTACGTTAGTTTCTCGTGATCGATCCCCAATAGATGCAGAATGGTTGCGTGCAAGTCGTGCATATGAACGCGGTCAACCGCGGCATGATATCCGAAGTCATCTGTCTCACCGTATGAGATGCCCGACTGAACTCCACCGCCCGCCATCCAGCAACAAAACCCTTGTGGATTATGGTCGCGGCCGTTTGATCCCTGTACGGTCGGTGTGCGACCAAACTCACCACTCCAGACAACCAGCGTATCGTCCAGCAAGCCGCGCGCTTTCAGATCGGCCAATAAGCCAGCGATTGGCTTATCGGTCGCCAGTGAGTTCTTTTCGTGCCCGGCTTTGAGTCCACCATGTTGGTCCCAGACGTTACCCGTGGAAAGTTCGACATAGCGGACGCCCGCTTCCAACAAACGCCGACCGAGTAAACATTGTCGTCCGAAGTTGTCGGTCTCTTTCGTGCCGATGCCGTACCGTTTTTGAGTCTCTGCATTCTCTTTGGACAAGTCGAGAACTTCCGGTGCGACACGTTGCATGCGGCTGGCAAGATCGTACGCTTCCATCATCCCTTTAATACGACCATCGGGACCGAACCGGTCGAGATGCGATTGATTAAATGATTGAATCAAAGACAACCTGCGCTCTTCGCGTTCCGGTTGTTTCTCTGCCGGGTTCAAAAATTCGATTCGTCCATCGCCAAACTTTCCCTGCCGACCGATGGCGGTCGCCTGATGCTCGGCGGGAAGAAATGCGGAGCCGTAATTACGAGGCCCGCCATGTCCGCTGGAAGGACCAATCGAGACAAACGCGGGGAGATCGTTGTTTTCTTTGCCGAGTCCGTAAGAGACCCACGCACCAACCGACGGGCGGACCAGATTATCGCTGCCGGTGTGTAGCATCGAAACCGCTTGACCGTGTGATTGACCGCGACTGTGCATCGATTTGATGACGCATAAGTCGTCCGCCATCTCGGCAATGTTCGGCAACAATTCGGAGACCCAGTGCCCCGATTCGCCATGCCGGGCAAACTTCCATGGCGACCCCATTAATTTTCGCTGCGCGTCAATATTGTCAGGAGTTTCAAAAGGTAATTCCCCGCCATCCCGTTTCTGAAGTTCTGTTTTATAATCAAAAGTATCGACGTGACTCGGTCCGCCGTGCATGAACAGAAAAATGACCCGCTTCGCGCGAGCCGGATGATGGACGATCTGAGGTTGAGACCCACCCGCCGCTTCGAGCGTGCTACCCGTAAGCCCGGACATCGAGAGCCCGACTCCACCAAGAGCCAATTGTTTGAGATGATCTCGTCGATTGATAGTCATGGTGAAATTCCAAAAATGATAGCCCTGTAACGCAAGCTCTGGGGATGGGTTGTCTGTCTAAAAAGGTCACGCCGCACTCGTGTACAACGGCGATCTGTCACGTTCATCAATCCAGCATCCGAAATGCCGACGACGCTAAGAGTGCGTGAGCCAAGTCGGCCCAATTTGTTTTCGCGTCTGTTTCGTTCGCTTGCAGAAACTGAGTCGAGAGTTCAATTTCAGGATCAGTGGGTGGTCGACCAATCGTGATCAGATAGAGGTATTCCAGAGATTCACTTTCGGTCGAATACTTTTTATCGATGACTTGCTGACTGACTTTCTGCGCTTGTTTCGAGAGAAACGGACTATTCAACATCCAAAGCGCTTGTGTCGGGACGGTTGTTTCAGGACGGTCTCCCGTGACAAAATCCGGGTCGGCAAAATCGAACACGCGCATCATGGTCGGTAATTCGTTACGAATGACCGGCTGATACAGTGTGCGAATATTGGTCGATTCAATTTTGACTTGTTGATCGTTCGGATTGTTCTGAGACACTAATGTTCCCAGATTACTCACAGGGGCAATCCCTTGCTCAAATTGCAATTCACCAGTGGCCAGTAATAACGTGTCGCGTATGGCTTCTGCCGGGAGTGGTTTGCGATGCATGCGCCAGAGTAACCGGTTCTCGGGATCAGCCTGCCATTGTGCTTCCACATGTTTCGTGGATTGCTGATAAGTGCTACTGAGAACGATTTCTCGTACCAGCCATTTGGTGGACCAATTGTGTTCAATGAATTCGACTGCCAATTGATCCAGCAACAATGGATGAGTGGGACGTTCGCCCAGCTTGCCGAAGTTATCAACTGATCGAACAATTCCTGCTCCTACCAAATGATGCCAGATACGATTGACATAAACTCGTGCGGTAAGCGGGTGTCGAGCATCGGCAATCCACTTGGCGAGCTCTAATCGCCCACTTCGATCTTTGGTGACTTGGGGGGCACCTTCGTAGTTTGCGACTGTCAGAAAACCGCGAGAAACTTTATTCCCCAAATTGCGATGTTCACCACGAATACAAACAAAGTAATCGTCTGGCTTCTCACGCTCGATCACCGCCAACGCTTTCGGAGCGGGCAGGGGAGCCTCTTTTTCGACAGCTTTTAATTGTGATTTGAGTTCTTCGATTTCTTTTTTGAGTGTTTCGACCTCTGCCAATACGCCTGTGCCATCGGTTTCGGCTTCCTGTTTCAACTCCTCAACCGAAACGATCTGCAAGGCATCGACGATCACATAGCCATTGGCCTTGTTGTTGGAGATTTCGACGACCAAATCCTGCTCGGCATTCAAATCATATTGGCCTAACGGTTTGAGCATCGTCAGAATCGGTGCCTGTTTCGATTCATCAACGGTGACTGTTTTTTCAAAGTCACCCTGAGTAATTTTCACCGGCACGTTCGTAGCACGACCACCCGAGCCGGGAAATGCCAGACGAATTTCATACTTGCCGGCTTTCGGCACTTTGGTGGTGAAGATCACTTTCTTCTTGCCAAGATCCTGTTTGTCGTCGTGAATGTATCCTTTGCCGATGTAATTCTTGGAGAACGTGGATGCTTTCCAGAACCCTACTTTTTCTGCGACTTCATCGTCCAGCACGATTCCCTGTTTCAACACCTGCGACTTCGACGACATTGAATCGTGAGTCTTTAAGCGTGTTTCGCCCTCTTTGATCTTCTTCTTCAACTCGCCGGTCGTTTTCTGGTACTTCGCCAATGCCGTTTGATGTTCTTCCGTCATCGGTAGTGGTTGGCGGGTCCAGTTTGAGACGTATTTTTGAATTTCACCATCGAGAGTTTGTGTACTGCGAAAGATTCCCGCCAATGCGTAATAATCGGTCGTGGGAATCGGATCGAACTTGTGATCGTGACAGCGGGCGCAACCCAATGTCATCCCCATGAAAACTTTGCCAACGGATGTGATCTGTTCATCGACGACATCCATGCGCAGCTTTTCTTTATCACGCTCGCTCAGCATCTTCGCTCCGAACATCAAAAATCCGGTCGCGACGAGATTTTGTTCCTGTTCGTCCATCGTGGAGGAATCGAGTAGGTCACCAGCAATCTGCTCGACGACAAAGTCGTTATAAGGTCGATCTTGATTGAACGTATCAATCACGTAGTTGCGATAACGCCACGCGTTGTGAAATGTTGCGTTGAAATCACCGCCATTGGAGTCAGCGTATCGTGCCACGTCGAGCCAATGACGACCCCAATGTTCACCGAACTGCTGCGAATCGAGAAGCTGATCGACGTACTCGGCGATTTGTGCGGGGTCATCGCTGTAAGCATATTTTTCCACGACTTCGGGACGAGGTGGTAAGCCGGTGAGATCGTAGGCAATGCGACGCAACAAGGTTGCTCGGTCAGCGCGCTGCGAAGGCACTCGCTGGTTCTCTTCGAGTTTTGCCAGCACAAAATGATCGATCCAGTTGTTTGGCCAATCAGATTGTTTGACTTGAGGCACCGCGTGCGCTTCGGGAGGTTGGAACGCCCAGAACTGTCGTCCCGCTTCCAGGTCGATTCCTTGGGCCGCGTGCTTGGGCTGAACCATCTCTGTCCGTGGATCGGGAGCGCCCATTGCGATCCATTTTTCAAAGTCGGAGATCACATTGTCGGGCAATTTCCCAGCAGGAGGCATCTCGAATGAATCGTACTTCATCGCTTCCAGCAACAAACTCTCTGCCGGCTTTCCTTTCACTAAAGAAGGACCGGAATCACCCCCCATCATCAAGGCGGGAGCCGAATCAACCAACAATCCTCCCTTGAGAGCTTCACTGTCAGCAGAGTGACATTCGTAACAATGCTTGACCAAGACCGGACGGATCTTGTTTTCAAAAAAGACATGACCCTCGTCATCAGCAGCAAAGGCTGGTAACGCGGCACAGAGCAAGCCAGAGAGGGCAAGAGGCAATCTCACGATAGTAGACCTCATTCGCAACGGAATTTGTGTGTGGAGAACAATCAGGTGGGATGGCCAATGGCCATACCTCTTTATACACCATTTTCGCAGGCAAATGAAACAAGCAGTTTGCGAGGGGTGATTTATTACGAAGAAAATGGACAGGATTGTAGGGATTAACGTGAACAGGCAGCAGGTCGTAAACAACTATACAAAAACGGCTTATGTATCATTCTGTTTCGGCCAATGATTCGCGTTCACGAAAACAGTTCTCACTAGAACCAGCCTAAGAGATAAAGGTCCAAAAAGCAGACTAATCATGATGGCATCGAGGCGATCTTGTTTTACAATCCCTGTGATTCTCCCAAAATTTCCTTTTGCATCATTCTCCACGCAGGATTAGTGTCAGATTACAAAATGTTGAGATGTTCCGTATTCACGGTTCCGCTCAGTCCTGTCCTGATCAGCTCTTTTTCGTACCTTGTGAGATTAGAATGCCGATACCCGTTACTTGTCCCTTGTGTGGCGTCAAATACCGAGTGGCCGATCGTCTCAATGGCAAAACGATCACCTGTAAAGAATGTAATGAGGTGATTTCAGTCGGCGGCGGTCAGGGTCGCTCGTTGCCGCCACGCAGAAATTCTTCCAGCGATGGAAACGCACCTCGACCAAGACAGACATCGTCTTCAAACAGTTCGAACAAAGGAGTTATCGCTGGTGGAATCGTTGGAGGTGTGGTGCTGTTGATTGGCGTTGCTCTCTATTTCGTAATGGGCTGGGACAACAAAGAGAATGAAACAACAGTCGCCAAAACTCCTGTAGATGTCCAAACATCACCACCAACGACCGGTCCAGTTACGACACCTCCCTCCTCTTCCCAGGCGAGCAGTGAGACCGCGACCCGTCCCCAACCGTCATCCGGTTCTGGATTCTCCAAATCTTCCACCCCAGAAAAACCATCTCTCTCGTTTTCGAAATCTGAAAACTGGACGGTCAAAGCGGATCCCGCTCCGGAAGTCGTCACTGACTCCAGCAGTTCTGCGCAAGCAATCAAGCTCGATCAAAAAAACCTGTCCTCCAATGGAGGTGGGTTGGCATTTCCGATCTCGGCAAGTCCCTTCGTGGCTGTCAAAACAGGGGCCATTCTCAAAGAGTCTTATGAGATTTATGAAGCTCACACAGGACGTCGAATCGCAGAAGTGAAAGCTCCGAGTTCCGTACAGGATGTCGGATTATCTGCCGATGGGGCATATCTGGCAATCGCTTATAGTGCCGGACAAAAGGTCGATGTGTGGGATTTGCCGAACGAGAAAAGTCTGGGGACTTTATCAACGGGAGATCTCAGTACCAAAACTTATCTGTCCGACGTGTATGTGGCCGGGGGGCGATTGATTGGCGTTTCGAGCATCGGCCGAATGTTTAAAGTCTGGGAATTGCCCTCGGGAAAACTGCTTCGCGAAATTCAAGGGCCGGAAAAATGTCGCTCCACTTACGGTCATGCCGTCAGTCCGGGCGGAAATTATCTAGCAGTCGTTAGTAACTTTCTAACACACGAAGTGGAAATTTTTGATCTTATGACAGGAAAATCCGCCGGGGCGTTGTCGATGAATAACAAGCCGAGTTCGTCATCGTTGAGTGCATTGGGTTTCTCGCGCGATGGCAGCCAAATCGCCATCGTTTATGATCTGGGGCCTAAGTCTCACATGGTGGTTTGGTCGCTCGAAGCGGGAACGCAAGTTGCAAATTTTGAGGTTGGTGCCAGTCTCAAAGATCAATTGGACCCGGTTTATCAATCCAAAACGCTTGAATCGTTTCCCGATAATCAACACTGGCTTGTTCACTCCCTCGGCATTATTGATATCAATACCAAAAACCTGGTTTACAGTTTCCCAAAACAAGATAAAGTCTCGATTTTTCCCTCCCGCAAAATACTCGGGAACGAGCAACTGATTGCCATCGATGTCGATGGAGGTGATCCACGCCTCAAACAGATCACTTTGACTGAAGAAGAGCTTCAAGCAGGTGCCACTATCGCCGCTTCGGGAGGAATGGCCAGTGATCTGAAACTTCCCCCCCTGCAATCAGTGCATTTCACGAAGGCACAACCAGCTCTTACGAATACCGATTGGAAGATCACTCTCAAACCGTTGGCACATCAAACGACCCCAGACTCAATTACGATCAAAAGTAAGGGGACTGTTCGGGATGTTGCCGCGTCTCGTAGCGCGACGCCCATCTTGACTGTTCGCAGTGGATTAAGCGAAGACTTGGAAGACTCGGGTTACACCTATTACCAATCGGCAAAGAATAAGCCTCATAGTTTCTATTTAAATGTCAAACCGATTCAACCGGTCTGTGAGCAATCGGAGATCATCACCTATAACACTCAAGGTGATGAACTCACGAGGTTCGTAATCCCCTATTCCGTACATTTGTATGGAATCTCTCCCGACGGCAAATGGGGACTCTTCGAACATCATCGCTCGGCAGGTCGTCTCGATCTTTTCGAACTCGCGGGAGAGGGCAAACATATTGCTGGTTGGAGACCCTATCAAGTCGCAGAAAAAAAAGCAGATCGCGACATTCTCACGGCAGCCGTCATCGATGACCAACACATTCTGACTCATTCCATGAATGACCATCTCGTCGTCTGGAAAGTACCTGAACTGACTCCCGTATGGAGATTGGAAAAGGTCGAAACTTTTGCATTATCTCCCCAAGGCGACACGATTCTGGTCGCACAAGGCAATGAGCTCCTCGATCAGTCTTTCTCTGCTTTCGATAGCCGAACGGGTGAAGGCCAAGGTCATCTCAAACTCGAAGAAGCAGCCAGCGCAATCGCCATTCATCCCAATGGAAAATGGGCGGGACTGGTTCTGCAATCGTCTTCGGGCAACTCGCTCGCAGTCATGGATTTATCCAATGGAGAATTTATCGATCAATTTCCAGTGCCGGGAACGGCGACAGAACTCGTATGGGCAGGTGATGACTATCTGCTCATGGATCAATCGCAGTTAATCAGTCGCCCGTTACAAACCATCGTCTGGAAGTACGATACCGCAAACACTGATCTTTCTCCTGTTCAGCTGAATTCCAAGTTACTAACGGTCGCACGCGGGAAGCGACTCACGAAAATTAGATCGGTGGACGTCCCTTCTGCGGAAATTGCTCGCAAATTGGATCCCAAACAATTGGAAAAGTTGTCTGTGTTGAAGCCGGGTGATCAGGTGCAGTTGCAGATCAATATGGGCCCCGAATCAATTTTAGAGCCATTAAAATCTGAAGCTCAAACTGCGATTGCAGAAAAACTGAAAGATTCAAACATCACAATTAATGCAAACAGCCCGGTCAGTTTAACGGTTCAGATGAGTCTGAAAAACCAAGGGAACAAAGAGCTTTCAAAAATTGGAAATCGCAATGAAAAAGAAACGGTCACGCAGAAAGAAATCGTGGTTGATATGTCTTACAAATCCCAGGGTAAAAACCTCTGGGGAACAAAGCGTGGGTTCAATAATCTGAAAATCGGTCTTATCCGGACCAAACAAGGCCAATCGACGCAACTGTCAATTGACGAGAACATGATCGATTCGACGAAAAGCTTCTTTCAGAAATTAAGCCTTCCTGCGTTTCTATTCAAAGCAGAAGCGCTAGAAGGGCTAGGCTCGTCATCACTCGCGAATTAGTGATGGCCGAGCGATTCGTGTGAGAACTCTTTACTCACGCCCTTCCTCTTCCAGGTACTTCCTCAGAAACTCTTTGATGAGTTCAAGCTTGCGGGAAACTGTTCTACGGGAACACTCCAGACTTTTTGCAATCTCTTCTTGTGTCACTCCTTGCAGCATCAGGAGGGCAAAGGGTTGTAACGATGCCTCAAGCTTAGCGACGGCAGTCGTAATCCATTCATCAAATTCACTCGCAGAGACCTCTCCCAATATTTGTTTTTCGGGCCAATCTTCCGCTCGCATTTCGAGATCTGTCATGGCTTCCAAGTCGGCCTTGGGATCTCCATGAGTGCGCTTGCGGCGATTTTGCAAAGAATCCGCCAAACATCATCGCGGTGCTTCTGGTTGGGTTGATCCAGTTTCCGCATGTATCGGCAGAAGCTTTTGATGGCGCTTTGTGCCGCGTCTTCGGCATCGATACTAGCACCGGGAAGACCGCCCAAAACTCGACGAGCCAAAACCTGAAGTTTCGGGAAATAGTCGAGATAGATCCGTTCGACTGCCGGGCTTTCCTGAGCCTCCCATTGCTGGACAAGCTGGCTAACAGAACCGACTTCGGAGTCTTCGCAGGAGTTCAAACCGGTCTCCTCACTCTAGATACCAGAATCCTCACTCTAGATACCAGAATGCTGTAAACATCGACATTGTTTTAGTTTACAGCAGTGATGCTGCTAAATATCCAAGAAATTATCAAAAACTTGTCACATCCAGTCCGCTCCCTCGACATGTTATCTATGGAAGCGGATGTTTTTCACTGAATCAAGAGTTTCTCACCATCAGGAGCAGCCATGAACGTGGAAGTCCAGTGTCCTTATTGCGATAAGAAATATGACTTAGAAGATTCGATGGTCGGTCGAAAAGTCCGCTGCGGGAAATGTAAAGAACAATTCTCTCGGCAAAACATTCTGGTGGATCATCAATGGCTTAATGCTGGCCATATTGTTGGGATGTGCCGGCATGTGTACGGGAGTCGGTAACCAAACGGGAACGCAGAATATCGAAGCCGCCGTCAAACGTCATCTCCCCGAATTATGGCAATTGGGAGAAGACGCCCAAGATGATTATGCAGACGTGGTTCAGTCGGCAAATGACTTGAAAGTCGCACTCGGTCCTCAAAAAGCGGCCCGCGATGATGAATACAAGTTTCGAGTACGCCGCGCGGAGCGAATGAACGAAGTCCTGCTTGATCTCCAACGAGCGAGCAAAATTATTTTTGAAGCCGACGCAAAATTTCAAACCGGTTCGAGTGGTGTCAGCGGTCGCGATGAGCTTCAGGATGAAATGACCCGTGCCGTGGAGCGCGCCCGCGCCATCATGGACCAATCGCGAGAGGCGCTTGAGCGTCTCGAACTCGACTTCGACGGCATTTCGCCCACCGATGTCCGCAAATTGAAAGAAGGCCTTTCAACCGAACCAGAGCCAAACTGAGACCTTCTTTGCCAACCAACCGAGAATTTTCTTTGCTGACGTTGGTCTTCAAGATAATATCAATATACGTTGATGTTTACTCCCGCTGATCCCGCCTGACGAGTCCTTCCATGTTGAGACTCCCCGCTATCTGCCTCTTGGTTCTCTTTCTGTCGCTGGCGATCAATGTCCAGGCCGAAACTCCGACAGAAGAAACGGACGCGATCACCGTATTACAGGGAATCACTTCGAATCTTCAGAAGAATCATGATGGTACCGTCCGATTTGTCCGGTTTAGTAAATCCATTGTCACCGACGAACATGTCTCTCAAACCGCCACGTTCAAGCACCTCGATTATCTCGCTGTCGTCTCACCCCATGTCACCGATGCCGGTCTTGCCCACCTCGAACAACTGACCAACCTCGACACTCTGTATCTTTCCGATTCCGGTATTACTGATAAGACTTTGTCGCGCATCTCCAAACTTCCCAAGCTCGAACACTTGTATCTCGACCGTACGAAGATCACGGATGAAGGTCTTGAATCTTTGACGAAACTGACGACTCTCAAAACACTTTCTCTCAATGAGACGGCCATCACTTCTGGGGGGCTTGCTCGACTCTTGGCATTGGAGACTCTCGAATTGCTGAGCCTGCAAGGGCTTGAAGAGCGGGCCGCCAGTTTTCGGTTTCTGGCGGATTTCCCGAATCTCAAAACCGTTCTGCTACATGAAACTCCAGTCCAACCTACTGATTTAGAGTTCCTCCATCAGAAGCGACCTCAGTTGGTGGTACTGCATGATCCTGAATCGACGAAACAGCTCTCCGTCTTTCAAAAATTTCGGGCAGGACAAAAATTGTCGGCTCCCGAACCTCTTATGATCGGCGATGATGCGATTGATGAATCCCAAGTCGCGCAACCAGCAATTTCTCTACGGCTTACTCAGCGACTCTCTCAAACGAAAGAAGTTCCCGATTTCCAAAAGCACGTGATGCCCATGCTTGGTCGGGTCGGTTGTAATGGGCGGACGTGTCATGGTTCTTTTCAGGGACAGGGTGGTTTTACACTCTCGATGTTTGGATATGACTTCCAAAAAGATTTGGAAGCGATGACCGGCGGGGAAGAGCCGCGCGTGAATTTGACCTCTCCCGATCAAAGTCTGATCATCGAGAAGCCCACTCATGGCGACGAGCATGGAGGAGGCCAACGATTTGAGAAGGAAAGTTGGCAACATGAATTACTAAAACAATGGATCGCCAACGGTGCGAAAGGGATCGATGAGAAACCAGATCGTATCGTCAAGTTTGACGTGACACCCACAGAAATGACATTCGCCAAACCTGGCGAAACGGTTCAATTGATGTGTATTGCCATCTGGGCAGACGGTACGAAAGAAGATGTCACTCCGCTGACTCGATTTCAATCGAACGATGATGCGATTGTCGAGGTTAATGAAGATGGGTTGATGACCTCGATCTCGGCAGGAGGCACCTATGTCGTTTCATTCTATGATAATGCCATTTTCTCAACACAAGTGATCTTGCCCGTGAGTGATCAGACCGGTGATCGATTTCCTGAAATCGCAACGCCGACACCGATTGATAAGCTTGTGGTTGAGAAACTTTCCAAGCTCGGGATCATCCCTTCAGAACTTTGTACCGATGAGGAGTTTCTCCGTCGAGTATCGCATCATCGTT
>JAQWSQ010000033.1 GCA_029243145.1 Planctomycetaceae bacterium
GTGATGTGATCGATTCGCTCGACGACCTCAACATTGCGAATGACACGTTTGTCTTCTTTATGTCGGATAACGGAGCGTTCCGACTGAATCGTGCCGGACTCGATGTCGGTATCAACACGCCTTTACGCAATGGTGGAGTCACTTGCTGGGAAGGGGGATTGCGTGTCCCCGCATTGGCTCGTTATCCCGGTCACATCAAACCAGGCGCCGTGATTGATGAACCACTTTGGTCTCCCGACCTATTTGTCGCGGCGGTCGAATTGGCCGCAGCGAAACTACCCGAAGACCGTGTTTTTGACGGCAAGAATCCTCTGCCGATCTTGAGCAACAACGAATCGACGCCGCACGGATCGTTCTTCTTTCAATATCGCAATCACGCGGCATTGCGTAAGGGGGACTGGAAGATCGTTCGTGAAAAGCCGGATCAACCGTGGCTACTGTTTAACCTGAATTCTGATCCTGAAGAGTCCCGCAATCTCGCCAAGACGCATCAGGAAAAAGTCACCGAATTGACGAACTTAACACAACGATGGAGAGCCGGTTTTCCGTCCTCCAATCGATGATCGATCAGGGGCTCACTTCTTGATTTTCAAATCGATGGTCAAATTTGTGATGCCGGCGGGGCCAATTTGTTCGGTCATGAATGGGTTTCGAGAGTCGCGATAACGGGCTGGAATCATATTTTCAGCCATTACATCTGCGGCAGAGGCTACTTCGGGAATCGGTTGCCCATCCGGCGTGACCATCTTCGAACAGGTCACCGCGTATTGCCCTTGAGGGCAGCCAACTCCCCCTTGGGCGTATTCACAGACAAACTTACCCATGTCATCCGTCATGCCATACGAGACCTGACCTGATGTCGTTCCCATGGGTGATTGTGTCACGATGACACCCGCTGCGGGTTTGCCGTTGATGTTGACCATCCCTTCGACCGGGACCAACTCGGGCGTTTCATAATCCGCGTCTGTTTGACCACAGCCGACACTCAGGCAACAAATCAAGGTACACAATAAGATGATCGGCCAAACCTGATTGATACGTTCAAACATAACAACATCCTTCTGAGGAAAATCACGCTGGCGGGAAATGTCGCCCCGCCGAGCGTGGTGAGATTGAATGAGAGAGTCCACAAGAGAGCGAAAATCAGAATTCGCCGATGACTTCGCCACCGGAAATCGTCGCGAGACTGGTACGAAGTGTGTTATCAATGTTCTCGGAGATAAAGCGAACCGCACCATCTCCCATCAGCACATGACAACCGCCGGTGTGCAAACTTCCCGGCGTTTGATGCTCCCCTAAACGTCCGACTTGACGACGTGCCGGATTATGCGGTGGAGTTGTCCACACACAGCAAACCCAGTCGTTGATGAAACGACTTCCAGATGAGGCAATATCGACACCAAGACCAACGTGGGCAATATATCCCCACTTGATGGCATCACCATCATCGATATCGAGAGTCGATTCAGACATGGCGACGGTGTTCGAGGTTCCGTCAGTAATGCTGCTCATCTTACTGTTGGAATTGATCCCAAAGAGCCGTCGGGAGTTATTTGCCTGTGTATACCAAGAATTATTATAAGAAGCAGACCATATTGACAAGCCGTAACTCGAGCGTGCTCCCTGAAAGCCATTGGCGGCACTTGTTGTGGAGATTCCATAGGTATTATCTCCTACCGTATAAAAAGGATTACCATCATCAGAGGGACACAGAAAGATGTCTAACTTTTCGGAAACCCATTGGTCGTTAGTGCCAGCAGCAGAGACGAGAACAGAACCGCTGCCGTTGTCACGATCTCCCGATGCAATATCGAAATCGAGATTATTGTACAGCGGGGCCTGATCCAAAAACGGCAGTAACATCGACAGACCGCTGGTATTCTTGATTGGATCGGCAGTTGCGTTTCCTCCCAAGCTGACCGAAGATCCGGCAAACGGGAAGACAGAATGAGTATCGTGGTAATTGTGTAATGCCAGCCCTAATTGCTTGAGTTTGTTCTTACAAGTCGAACGCCGGGCCGCTTCGCGGGCCTGTTGAACGGCGGGTAAGAGTAGCGCAACGAGGACGGCAATAATTGCAATCACAACAAGAAGTTCGATCAGTGTGAAGCCTCGACGGCTTCGAGTGGCATTCGCGGGCATGGTCTCTCCAAATATTTCACGGAGGGTATTCACACCGGTGGCGAGCACAACATCGGGAGAATGAAACTTGGCGGGTTGGTTAAGGAATCGCTGCAATCAGGAAGGTAAACAGGTTTCGAATGCTGGCGGGACCCCTTAACCGTCTCTGAGTAATCTATTTTCACGAAGCGTGCCAATTTGATCTTGGGTGATCAATAGTTGCGGTTCCAAAGTGACTCCAAAGAATTTGCACCGCTGAAATTAAAGCACTTTCACGTTGTTTGATGCTATTTTCTTCACCCACAAAATCGGATCTCTCGATCATTGCTGCCCCGATAAGGTTTTTCCAGGTGCGACTTCTGTTCGCGTTTCTGCGCAATTTTTCATCAGATACAAACCATTAGCGACAAGAACAGCCATCAGACAGGAATGCGGGAATCAGTTTTGTTAGTTTATGAAGCGACAATTTCAAGTAATCACAAACGCTCATGACCGCATCCCTCGGAACCGACATCAATCACGCAGCCCAACTTCTCCGCGCGGGAAGTCTGGTCGCGTTCGCCACAGAAACGGTCTACGGCCTCGGTGCGGATGCCACCAATGTCGATGCCGTCGCGAAAGTCTTTGCCGCCAAAGGTCGCCCGACTTTCGATCCGCTCATCGTACATCTCGCCGGCGTCGACCAGCTTGCGTCTGTTGTCGCCACAATCCCCGACGCTGCACAAAAATTGATGGACTTCTTCTGGCCGGGCCCGATGACATTGTTATTCCCCAAAAAGTCGCTCATTCCCGATCTGGTGACCGCAGGGCTGGAAACGGTCGCCGTCCGCATCCCGTCTCATCCACTCGCGTTAGAACTTTTGAAAGCGGCCGACGTTCCTGTGGCGGCCCCCAGCGCCAACAAATTTGGCTCCATCAGTCCTACGACCGCACAGCATGTTGCTGATCAGTTGGGAGATGAAGTCGATTATATCCTCGACGGCGGTTCCTGCTCTGTCGGTCTTGAATCAACCATCGTCAGTTGCCTATCCGACAATATTGAAGTGCTACGACTCGGCGGCTTATCCGTCGAACAGATTGAGGCGGTTATTGGTCCTGTCACACTGAAACAAGCCAGCAGTGATCCCGGCAAACAGGCCGAAGAATCCAGCGCCCAACTCGCTCCCGGTATGCTCAAACGGCATTACGCCCCTAATAAATTACTTGTTGTTGTTGATTCGTTATCAGACATCGAACTGCAACCCGCCGATGTTCTGCTGTTGCCGTGGGAATTAGTAAATGTCCCCAAAGATCTTCATCAGGAAATATTGTCCGAGAGGCAAGACCTGACGGAGTGTGCGGCTCACTTTTTCTCGGCACTCAGACGACTCGACGCGAGTGACGCCGACCGAATCGTGGCGGTCCGGTTTCCCGAGGAAGGACTCGGCCGCGCGCTCAATGATCGGCTAGAAAGAGCATCAGCACGATGACAAAACACCGCATCATCTCACTCATCCCCTCGGCAACAGAAATCGTCTGCGCATTGGGACAACGCGAGCAACTCGTCGGTCGTTCGCACGAATGCGATGTCCCGGCTGACGTTGCCTCTCTGCCAATTTGTTGTCAGCCCACTATCGATATTAATGCCACCAGCGCAGAAATCAACCGGCAAGTCTCTCAACGATTGCAAGACGCGGTCTCGATTTTCAAGGTTGATCGACCATTGCTGGCAGATCTGGAGCCGACGGTCATCATCACACAAACTCAGTGCGATGTCTGTGCGGTCGATCTCTCGGAAGTCGAGAAAACATTGTGCGAGACTCTGCCCACGAACCCGCAACTGGTCGCCTGCGAACCTCACGCCTTAAAAAACATTTATGACGACATCCGTAAAATCGGAGAAGCCATCGGTGCGAATCGACAGGCATTCGAATTAGTCTTACAACTCGAAACACGGTTGATGTCGCTCCATAAAAAAACATCTTTACGCGAAGATCGTCCCAGAGTCGTTTGCATCGAATGGATTGAACCGCCGATGGCGGCTGGTAACTGGGTTCCCGAATTGGTCGAGATTGCTGGCGGAATGAATCTGTTCGGATCGGCAGGCCAACATTCTCCGTGGCTCGATTGGAACGTGTTTCTAGAGAGTGATCCCGACGTGATCATCATCGTGCCGTGCGGTTTTGAAATTGAACGGACAAAAATCGAGTTGGAGCCGTTGTTATCTCGACCGGGCTGGCAAAATCTTTCTGCCGTCAAAAATAAACGAGTCGCCATTGCCGATGGTCACAACTTCTTCAATCGTCCGGGACCGCGCGTCGTTGACTCGGCAGAGATCATCGCGGAAATCCTACATCCGGGAGAAATTGATTGTGGACATCGGGGAACTGGCTGGATTCCGCTCGAAAATTTAGTCAGGATGTAAGAAGTCGTCGAACTCCGGGTGGCTGGGGCGTTTACAGGCTTACGAAATTTATGACACAAACTGATGGTCTAAAACCAAAATCAGATCGTCAGCCTCCATAGCCCCAGAACGGTGCCAATTTCTGGGGCTGTGAACCCAAACCTGATTAAACAAGTTTTAGGGTAAAATTCCTATGACTGTGAACTGCGAGCGTCTAATCGCCCCAGCCACACGTCGAATATCAAAAGAAGCCAGACATAATGAACCGCGCTCGAACTTTCTCAATCGTTATCCTACTGATTTGTGGCTTATTCGCTGTCGGCCCTTTCGCTGAGGCCGGTGAAGTCGTCACGCTGGCCGGGAATGGAACCAGTGGCAAAACCGGCGATGACGGCCCCGCTTCCAAAGCCACCGTCGGTGGACCGTTCGGAGTCGCCATCGGACCCGACAACGGACTCTATATCTGCGAAACCACCACACACGTCATTCGTCGCATCGATCCAAAATCGGGGGTCATCACAACGGTCGCAGGCACTGGGGAAAAAGGATACAGCGGTGATGGTGGACCGGCTCTCGAAGCAAAACTGAATGAGCCGTACGAAGTCCGGTTTGACGCCGATGGCAATATCTACTTCGTCGAAATGATCAATCACATCGTTCGCAAAGTGGATGCCAAGACCCAACAGATATCGACCATCGCGGGTAACGGAAAGAAAGGATTTTCTGGAGACGGCGGCCCCGCCATCAAAGCGACCATGAATCGTCCCCACTCCATCGCACTCGATTTCGACAACAACCTCTACATCTGCGACATCGGCAATCACCGTATCCGCAAAGTTGATCTGAAGACCGGCGTCATCAGTACCTTTTCAGGAACCGGCGAAAAAAAGAACACTCCCGACGGAGCACCCGTTGCGGGCACACCTCTGAAGGGACCACGGGCGCTCGATTTTGATGGCGATCATTCACTCTATCTCGCCTTGCGAGAAGGGAACGCCGTCTACCGAATCGATCTGGAATCGATGACACTGAATCATCTGGGTGGCACGGGGAAAACCGGCTACACCGGAGACGGAGGACCGGCCAAGAAAGCCGATCTCTCTGGCCCCAAAGGAATCTCGCTCGGCACCAACGGAGACATTTATCTCGCCGATACCGAGAGTCACACCATTCGTGTCATCCTACAAGAAACCGGAATCATCAAGACAATTGTCGGCAACGGCAAAAAAGGCGATGGCCCGGACGGCGATCCCCTCAACTGTAAAATGAACCGACCGCACGGAATTTTTGTAGATGCGGTCGGAAATGTGTACATTGGAGACAGCTCAAATCATCGAGTGCGGATGTATCTGCCGAAATAGTTTTGAGTGTTCAGTTTTTAGTTT
Organism: Planctomycetaceae bacterium; assembly: GCA_029243145.1. Lineage (GTDB taxonomy): Bacteria > Planctomycetota > Planctomycetia > Planctomycetales > Planctomycetaceae > JABURQ01. The sequence goes on from JAQWSQ010000033.1 coordinate 5,890, forward strand.
TAAGTATCCACTCAACAAGCCCATCGACGATCACTGACAGCCAAAAATATGGTTCATCCAGGTTTTGCGTATTCATCCTGAAGATTGAGATAAAGCGGACATGTCTTTCCCACGCTGGGAAATTCAGCATGTTGGCAACTTCTCAATCGCAGGATGAAGTAACGAACAGGTAGCTGGATTCGCAAGAATTCAGACGAAATGCGGGGACAGCGTGGTCCTTCTGAACTCTTGCGAGTTCAGCTACGGGCGAGGAACAATAAAATCAAGACATTGAAGCGAACTACTTATAGATATCGAAACGAAAGAGAATTCGAACCGAAACTCCTATCGCCCCATCAGACTGAATACGCATTCGTCGGATGAACCAAAAATATTCTATGAAGACACATAACTTAACACACTCTGGAGAATTTCAGATGACTACCCGGACATTGCTGCTCACCGCCCTGCTCTCGTTGATCTCATCGACGGCATTCGCCCAAGCGATCAATTGGGAACGTCACCTGATCGATTACACCTTCCGTTCGGAAGGAGTGACCGCGGGCGACTTCAACAAAGACGGCAAGATGGATATTGCCGCCGGCGATGTCTGGTACTCGGCTCCCGATTGGCAGGTTCACGAGATTCGTCCGGTCGGTCAATACTACTACTTCAAAGGGTACAGCAACTCATTCGCGAATTGGACCTACGACATCAACGCCGACGGTTGGGACGACATCATCGTTGCCGGTTTTCCCGGTGCTCCCTTCCATTGGTACGAAAACCCCAAAGGTGAAAAAGGTCACTGGGCCGAACATGTCATCTGGCATTCGATCTGTAACGAGACACCACTCTTTCAGGACATTACAGGAGACGGCAAGCCGGAAATCATTCTCGGCACGCAACCCGAAGCCCAGATGGGTTATCTCGAAATTCCCGAACCCAAAATGGCCGACAAAAAGTGGGACTTCGTCGCCATCAGTGAACCGGGAGATCCGGGCAAAAACGGAACCTTCAAGTATTATCACGGCCTAGGCACCGGAGACATCAACGGCGACGGACGCAAAGACGTGATCATCCCTCACGGCTGGTGGGAAGCCCCGAAAGACCTGGCCGAACGTCCTTGGAAATTTCACCCACTGGTCTTAAGTGAGAGTGGTGCTGGAGACTCCAATAAAGCCGCCGACATTCATGTGGAAGATCTCGATATGGACGGCGACAACGACATCATGATGAGTTCGGCACACGCCTTTGGTGTCTGGTGGTTTGAAAACAAAGGAGACAACAAAGAATTCCAGTATCATCTGATCGATGGCAGTAACTCGCAAACTCACGCTTTAGTCTTCGCCGACATCAATAACGATGGCCAGAAAGATCTCGTCACCGGCAAACGCTTCTTCGCTCATCAAGGAAACGATCCCGGCGGCAAAGAAGCCGTGCTGATGTATTGGTATGAGATCACACGAACTGCGGGACAAGCCCCCACGTTCACTCGTCACGACATCGCACCGGCCTTCGACACCGGCATCGGCACCCAGTTTCAGGTGATCGATTTCAATGGCGACAAACACCTCGATTTGGTCCTGTCGAACAAAAACGGCGTGAACCTGATCCTGCAAAAGGTGTCTAAACCGAAGAGGTAATCGATTTCCCCATAGCCCTTCTGCGCAAGCAGATGGGGCTGTGCCCGCTGAACGATGTGCTTTTTAAACTTTCTTCGTAGGCCGAAACTCCGTGTCGGCATGTTTGATATTGTGGGTGGCTGGGGCTCTCATCAGTTTGGAATGAAGGTCGAACTCTAAATTCCCATGCCGTCTTCGTAATTCGGTACGCAAGCATGGCCCCAGATGAAAGCGATTGACTCACGCAGAGTCGCGAAGACGCAGAGAAAAAAAACTTACCACGAATGACTCGAATCAAACGAATGGCATTTATTAATAAAGTGGCAAAACTGGGTGGCGGTGGGCGCTCCGTGGAACGGAAGCCCCCGCAAATTGTCAATGAAGTTTTTAACCGCGGATGAACTGATATCACGGAAATCCCGGGGAGAACTCCCCGAAAATCACTCCGGGTCACTTGCCGAGGAGCGGGAAACAACTTAGATTTATGGCATCTGCGGCTGTGGCGGAATTGGCAGACGCGCAGGATTCAGGTTCCTGTGCCCGTTAAGGGCGTGGAGGTTCGACTCCTCTCAGCCGCACTCTTATTGACAAACGACTGACGGCGATCGGGACTTCCCGGTCGTCGTTTCGTTTTGTGCAGGGAACAACAGATTGGCAATAATTGGAGTAGAAATAATGCCTCCAGAGCTACCAGAAGAAATAACACGGACGATGTCGGGGGTATCCAAACGTCTGTTCGTTGCGCTTTGTGATTTCCGGGGTACGCCTCCCCAACTTGAAGATGCATTGTTTCAAATGGCATCAGTGATTGATTCCACATCCAAATATCACTTCCCACAAGAGCAATCCTCACGAAGACGATTTACGTGTTACTTAGACTCGGTTGCAACTCAGATCTTCAATATCGCAACATCAGGGAAGTTGATTCTGCTTGACTGTACATTTCGAGGAAATGATGGAAACGACCACTCATTAGGTGATGTCCTTTATGGAATTCGTTGTTCGTCTTACCACGATCCAAACGAAGTCGATGACCTGATACATTGGGGTGAACCTAATCAAATTGGTACGAAAGATGGGAAATTCGTTGTGAATGGGCCTCTGTTGATGGCCATTCTTTTAGTTCTTTTATCTGACGATGCGAACGCTGATCATATCGATAGGACTCTATTCACAGACGAACATTTTCTTATCGTTAAGGAAGTACAACATCCGTTCCACAGATTCATTGGTAACAGATCTGAGATATTCAGAGTTCTCGAACTCGAAGAAAACCCGTAGCCCCCTTTTCTAATACCGGAGACATAGCTTCCCCAAGATCGTCCACCGCTTCCCCGTGAATCCCCTCCGCGAACTGCCCATAGGTGTTGGCTGTCTGCTGAATACTCGAATGCCCCAAGAGATCGGCAACCGTCTTGAGTAGCGTTCACGATTTGGATGTCTGTTTGCGTTGCCTCTGTGCAACTTTTTTCTTGACTGACTTATTCTTTGTTGCCTTTTTCTTTGCTGCCAACACATCGCCAATTTCTTCTTGGCTAAAGCCCAAACAAGCCAGCGACCGAACATACATATCAATCGAAATTGATTTTTCAGCCGCTTCCATTTTTGCAATCCGCGATTGGCTTGAGCCAATTCTTTTGGCGAGCTTTTCCTGTGATAGTTTCAAGCGTTTTCTGCCCGCTCTCAATTTCTTGGCAAGAGCGACGCGCATATTGACGACGATTTTTTCGGGTTCGGAAAGCTCCAGAAAATCAGACGCAGAGCCTATTGTCCATCCGGCGTCTTCGAGCATTTTGCGTTTGGAAGCTTTCATTTCGTCACCTCGTCATAAGTCGTAATTCGCGATTTGCAACGATCAATCACTGTCTGCGGAGTTTTTCGATCCTTTTTTTTGAAGACTTCAAGAATCAGAATGGCATCATTGTCTATCCGATAAATCACACGCCAAATGGCATTTTCGTCTGTGATTCTCAATTCATGGCACCTTTTCCCGATACTTGGCATTGGACGACTGTGAGGAAGCCCAATTGTCTCTCCTTCTTGCAGCAATCTTAGTAGTGTTCCAGTCTCAATCCGGGCAGCTTTGGAAAAGGGAGGTGTTTTGACTTCCCCCTTTAACCAAACAAGTAGTTTTACGTGCTTGCACATAACTACTATATTCCTCTTTTCGTGTTTATGTCATATATGACATAAAATAAACCGAGAGATCCTCAGGATGAAGTGGTGTTCGTTTGCTATCGTATTAAGAATATCACTTCCAAAACCGGATAGCTACCCCTTATTCAGCAGTTGACGTCATCGCGTATCTGAGAGCCAAATATCTTTGCACTATTGCATCTGTCAGACACAGACTGTCGGATGAATTTAACCTAAAAGAATGACCGATGCCCATTATCGAATTGAAAACCGACATCGAAGCTGATCCCGAGATTGTGTTTGATCTCGCACGAAGCATTGATCTGCACATCAAATCGACCGCTCAGACCAACGAACGAGCCGTCGCGGGACGGACCAGTGGCTTGATCGAACTTGGTGAAGAAGTGACTTGGGAAGCGACGCACTTCGGCGTCCGACAGCAACTCACAGTCAAGATCACCGAATTTGACCGACCGCATCATTTTCGTGACACAATGCTTCGCGGAGCTTTTCGCAGTTTCAATCACGTCCACTCTTTTCAAGCAGACGAATCGGGCACCCTCATGATCGACCGTTTCGAATACATATCGCCTCTCGGGCCATTAGGTCGGCTTGCAGATATTCTGTTCCTCAAACGATACATGACCCGGATGCTCTCAATCCGCAACGAACTCATCAAATCGGTCGCGGAATCTGGAAAAGCAAAAGAGATATTGGACTAATTTCTTCCTTTGCGTTTCTTGGCCTCTCGGCGGCTTTGCGTCGAAATGGCTCACCTTTCCACGAATCACATGCCGACAAACGAGCGAGCCACGATGGACCATTTTTTTAGCTTCGAGAGACTCACCCGCGACGAATAGACATCATAATTCCGGGCTTCAATTTTATTCAATAAGCCGCCGTAAATCCGAATCATGGCTCGTAATATGGGCTGCCCTTCTTTTGAGAGCGACGCAAAGAGTTCTTCAGCCTGCTCATAATACTGGCGAGCGCGGGCCACTTCAAACTGCATCAACGCGCGAAACCGGTCATCGTTCACGCGATGCAAGAGATCGTCTTCGGTATAGCCGAACTGCTGAAGATCTTGCTGAGGCAAATAGACGCGACTGCGGTCAGCATCCTCAGCAATGTCGCGCAAGATATTTGTTAATTGAAACGCGGCTCCACAAGCGACAGCCGGTTCCCGAACATCGTCTCCCTTAAATCCCCAGATGTGAATGCAGCACAACCCGACCGCTCCCGCGACATGATAACAATACTGCTCCAACTCGCCACACGTTTCAAACCGGTGCGGCTCCAAATCTTGAGAGACGCCTTCAATCACATCATACAGATATTCGACAGGTATCTGCCGACGCTGGATGATGTCGAGTAACGCCGGGAAAATAAGATGTTCGGCGGTTTTCCCACTTAACGTCGCTTCCAGCGAATGTTTCCAGGATTTCAAATTTTGTCGGCGTTGGGTCAGGTCGATAGATTCATCGTCGCCGATGTCATCAGTGATCCGCATGAAGGCGTATAGGACGCACATATCCCGCCGCATCTCGGCAGGCAAAGTCAGGAATGAATAGTAGAAATTCTTCCCGGTCTGTTTAGCGAGTTGCTGACAGTATTGTCGAGACTCATCGAGGGTCGTAGTCATGTCGTCACCTCAGCTTCGACATTCGGCGGTTCCACCTCTGCAAATCTGGAAGACAGGCCAATCCTTCGTCCCCATTTTCTCATCACAGCAGAGCAGAAGAGTTTCACCCCGTCGAATTTTGTCACTTTGGGTCGCGTCTCCCAGGTTTTGAAATCCACTTGCTCAATACGGTCGAGGATACATATTCCCCCTCGGACAAACAAATCGATATCAACCTGATACTTGGCGGGTAACCGATCAACCAAGGGACGCCCCGACAACAAAAACTGGCGAGCGATATTGACTTCATATTTCAACAAAGCGAGGAACTCGGGTGTTGACGTTTTTTGTTCCAGCATCTCGTCCGTGTAACCAGATTTTTCGCGATCTTCTCGGGGAAGATAAACGCGAGCGATCTCGTAATCTCGGGCGATATCCTGCCAAAAATTGGCGAGTTGTAACCCAGTGCAGATTCGGTCGGACAGCTCAAAATTCTCTGGCGTGGCCTCGACAAAGAGATGCAACACGATACGACCAACCGGGTCAGCCGACCTTCGACAGTAATCTGTCAGTTCTTCAAGATTCTGGTATTCGGTTTTGACTTGATCCTGCTCGAATGCCGAGATCAAGTTTTCGAACGGTTCGAGGGGGATGTCGAATTCATCAATCGTCTCTTTCAGCGTGACGAAGACGGGATGCCGTGGTTGGCCGAGATTGCATTTTTCCAGTTCTTCCTTCCACCAAGCCAACAAGTCGAGCGATTTCTGCGCTCCCTCGACTTCGTCTCCCAGATCGTCCGACCAGCGGCAGAACGCATAAACACTCTGAAAATGGGGATGTAGCTCCTTTGGCAATAACCGACTCACCACGGCAAAGTTCTCGTAATGCTCGATGGTGACTTTCTGGCAGTACTCACGCGCAGCCAACAGTGAAACCGGATCAAATTCAGAATCCGGCCCCCAGTCGGCGAGTTGTTGTGAGAAATTCCACGTCACGAGCAAACCTTGTATTTCAGACGGCATCCATCTTACGAATTTCAGTCCTCAGACACACCTGAAGAGTCTGGGAACCGTCAGAAGTTCTGCGAACCCCAACGATTGAACGGCCCATCGGCTGTATGTCTCTGCGAAATTGGATATAATGGGATGTTCACAGTTTCGAGTGTGGAGTTGTCACGAATAAGACATTAAGGCCGGTGGAACCGGCCCTACGCATCTGTGGCAGGGAGGCCCCTGCCCTATATTTTTCTCGTTCCCAATTGCTAAATTGCTACTCTCATGTCCATTCCTCGCGTTGCCATTGTCGGTCGTCCGAACGTCGGCAAAAGTTCCATCCTCAACTGGATGGCCCGCAAACTGGTCTCGGTGGTCGATCCGACCGCCGGCGTGACTCGGGATCGTGTCACATACACCATGAATGAGTTCAACCGTTATTTTGAATTGATTGATACAGGTGGAATCGGCATCGTCGATAGCGACGATCTCTCCGAACAGATTGAAGAACAAATCCGCTTTGGACTCGAACAGGCCGACTTGCTGGCTCTCGTCGTCGATGGACAACAAGGCATCACCCCTCTCGATCAAACGGTCGCCCGCAAGCTACAGAAGATCGGTAAACCGACGATGTTGATCGTCAACAAGTGCGATTCCTCCAAACTCGATGCCGAAGCCGACACCTTCCGCGCGTTGGTCGATACTGACCCGGTCATCGTGAGCGTGAAGGGAGAGCGCAATCGTAGAGAACTGCTCGAGGCGATTGTTGAAAATCTTCCCCCTGCCGACGAAACAGAAGCCGCCGAGGGTGAGCAGAAAATCAACGATCCCGAATTGAAAATCGCCATCGTCGGACGGCGTAACGTCGGTAAGAGCACGTTCATCAACGCATTGGCAGAAGAAGAACGGGTGATCGTCAGCCCCATCGCGGGCACAACTCGTGACAGCATCGATATCCGTTTTGAAGTCGACGAGAAATCGTTCATCGCTATCGACACACCGGGCGTCCGTAAACGAAAAAGCCTCGCCAACGATATTGAGTTTTACGGTTTGGTTCGCGCTCAAAAAAGTATTCGCCGAGCCGATGTGGTATTAATGTTCTTCGACGCCTCGGAACGTATCTCTCGCGTCGATAAAAAACTGGTCACCGATATTCTTGATCACGCCAAACCGTGCATCTTTGTCGTCAATAAATGGGACTTAGGTCTCGACGAAGACATGACGACGGCTAAGTGGGCCGAATACCTGCTGAAGACATTCCCTTCAACACGTTACGTCCCCGTCGCGTTTATCACGGCTAAAGACAGCACGAACATCAAGAAAGTCGTGAATCTCGCCCAAACCATTTTCAAGCAAGCTCAAATTCGAATTTCGACTTCAAAAATCAACAAAAGCATTCGCAAAGCGGTCGACGGAAACCAACCTCCGCATCGTCGCAACAGGCGTCCGAAAATCTACTTCGCGACTCAGGTAGCCATTCAGCCGCCGACCATCATCATCAAATGCAACGATCCAATTCTGTTTGACGAATCGTGGAAGCGGTATCTCGAAAGTTGTATCCGAGATGACCTACCGTTTGACGAAGTCCCCATGCGACTTTATTGGCGCCCGCGTACCGATGCGATTGAAAGAGCATACGACGACGCCATCGAAGATGTGCCTGAGGAATTCTTCGATGAAGAGGAGTAGGATGGTTTTCATCGCTTCGTGATTTCAATCTCAAAGGATGCTACGGCTTCAGGTGTTTTTCAAAGAATACCCAAAGAGCCTCGAATGACTGCTCGCGTGCTTCTCCACTAAAACCATGTCCCTGTCCTTTAAGAATCAGCAACTCGTGGGTTGCTCCGACGGCTTTCATCTTGCGATCCAAAAGGTCCGCTTGTCCGACGGGAACAAGCTTATCTTGATCACCATGAATCGTCAGGACAGGAGGATCATCTTTGCTGACATACGTCACGGGACTTGATGATTGATAGGTTTCGGGGACTTCTTTGGGAGTTCCTCCCATAAAAAGTCGAAAGATCCAGGCAACCGAACTCCCCTCGTACGCTGAGACCATTTCGGTTGGTCCAAAAATATTAACGACGGCTTGAACCCGACTCGACTCTTCAGCATGACCACCGGTTCCTTCCAGCTTGTCAGCAGGATTCGTGAGTCCGACTAACAGTGAGAGATGCCCACCGGCAGAACCTCCCGAGACACCGATTCGTTTTTGATCGACATGATATCGATCCGCATTCGCTCTCAGCCAACGAATTGCCGCTTTACAATCATGGACTTGAGCAGGAAAAATAGGGTCGGCAGTTGCGGTTTCCCTGTTCTTCATATCGAATTTCATGAGTCGATAACTGATTGTTGTCGAAACATATCCACGCTTGGCAGCCTCAATCATCAGTGGTCGAAAATCGGCTCGATTCCCACCCAACCAGCCACCACCGTGAATAAACACAATTGCGTGAAACGGCCCTTCCCCTTTAGGGCGTGCCAAGTCGAGTTTAAGTTCTTCCTTTCCTACTGTGCTGTAGACGACATTTTCTTCGACCACATAATCGGCAGCCTCACATGGCATTGCTGATATTGAGAGTCCACACAAGATTAGTAAAACAACTTTGTTTCGAAACTGTTTCATCAATCGTACTTTCCAGAATATTTTCGACCAGACAAAAGCCGGGACCAGTCCCAGACAACTTCATGACTTCCCTGAGAAACTTCTCTCAGCGTTTCAACACCTGCTGCATCCAGGATTCAATTCGCGGATTGTCAATGTACGGGTCGTTGTAATCCTTGCCATACGCGAGCAGTTTCTTCGTCAACTTTTTCATTATGTCGGTATGTTCCGATCGACCGGCGAGATTGATCAACTCGTTCGGATCATTTTTGACATCAATCAGCCAAGGTTCTTCATTGATCGAGTAGACCAACTTCCAGCGGGCCGTGATTGCTGACAACCAATTGCTTCCTGGCGTACTCCGCACAAAAGCAATATCGTCCCAATCTTTGGCCTCTCCCGTGAAGAGCACCGACGCATCCCGGCCATCAACTTTGTGAGGAACGGAGACCTCCATGAGGCTGAGTACGGTCGGCATAAAATCAACACAACCCAATGCTTGCGGGACCACGGTTCCCGCTTTGATCTTACCCTGGCACGTAATGAGAAACGGAATACGAGCCGAACCTTCATAGGGAACTCCTTTGTTGAGTCGTCCATGCTCTCCGCATAAGTCGCCATGATCGGACGTAAACACAACAATCGTATTCTCCAGAATCCCCCGCTCTTTCAGCGTGTCCAGAATTTGTCCGACGTTGTCGTCGATGCATTTCACCATGCCATAATATTGTTGCATCAATTTTTGTAACTGTGCCGGTTTCACTCCCGCCGACTTACCCCATGCCGGGATCTGTTCGGGCTTGCGATTGAGAGAGACCGGAATAGGAACTTTGACATCGGCGTACATGGTGTCATAAGGAGGTCGTACCGTATTGGGACCATGAGGATCAGGGAGACTCAGAAAATAACAGAATGGCTTGTCTTTGTTCACGTTGATAAAGTCGATCGCTTTGTCGGTCAGCCAGTCGGTCGAGAATGTTTCTTCATCGGCACCATCGAGACCATAACTTGGTTTGCCTTTCTTATCCTTCGCACCCACTGCGGGACCGTCGTCGCTATCGACGAATTTTTTCCAATGCCCGCGGTTGAACATGAAGCGGTTGTCTTCAAATCCAAACTTTCGCTTCGGAGCCCATTGCGGTTTCCCGTTGCCGTCAAGATGCCATTTGCCGGCAAAGCCAGTCGCATATCCGTCTCGCTTGAGAATCTCGGCAAATGTGACAATCGAGTCATCGAGCGGGATATTATTAGTTACAACGGGCGTCTTCTGGGGATACATACCTGAGACCAACGATCCGCGAGACGGCGAACAGACAGGAGTCGTCGCATAGAAACTGGTACAGATCGCCCCTTGTTTGGCAAGGGAATCGATGTGTGGCGTCTCGACAATATTACCGCCGTAACATCCGAGTGTGCTGAAGTGATGCTCGTCGGTTTGAATAATCAACAGGTTATACGGTTTCGCCGCGAAAGACTCTGTTATCAATAAGCAGAGGACAGCAGCAGAAAACAGAAAACGCGGTATTGTTCGCATAGCGGTCTCTCAAAAGTATGTGGGAATCCCATCTGCTTTATCATTCAGAGACAAAATCCCGGCGTCAATGAATCTTTGGAAATGTGTGTCAGAATTTAGTGTCTCGCACGCCGAAATCAGGTTAGCATGTGTAAATCTGTTCGTCAGCGAAGATGGTGGCCAATCGTGGGAATGTTTATCGACGACCCTACCCCCGATTTACGTGGTCCGGTTTGCGTGATAAATGCCTGACGCACCAAAGTCTCAACCCCTCAGACAGAAACCTGTGGACAAACTCAAAGAAATCATAGAACGGCAGAATACTCTTCCCGGCAAAGTATTTGACATCACGATTCAACTTCTCATTGTGATCTCAATAGTTACATTTTCTCTGGAAACGGTTCCAGAATTGTCGGAATCAACAAAGTCCATACTCAATGGTATTGAAACATTATCAATTGCCGTGTTTACAGTCGAGTATCTTTGTCGAATTCTTGTCTCGGAACACAAACTGAAATTCATTTTTAGTTTTTATGGGCTGATCGACTTGCTGGCCATTCTACCAGCCTATCTTCAAGTCTCATTCGATTTGCGTTCGCTGCGCGTGTTACGTTTATTGAGACTGTTTCGTATTTTGAAACTGGTACGCTACAACCGCGCGTTGCGTCGCATCCATTTAGCATTTCGCTTGGTCAAAGAGGAGCTCATTCTATTCATGAGTGTGGCGGGGATTGTCGTTTACCTTTCTGCTGTCGGAATTTATCACTTCGAGTATGAAGCTCAACCTGAGAAGTTTTGTCTGTACCAGCCAGCCTGTGGTGGGCAGTCGTAACTTTGACAACAGTGGGATATGGTGATTCCTATCCGATTACTGTCGGCGGAAGAGTTTTCACGTTTGTTGTCCTACTCATTGGACTCGGTGTTGTGGCGATACCGTCAGGTCTCTTTGCATCTGCTCTCACAAAAGCGCGCGAACTGGAACCGGATTCAAAAGCGGAACTCGACGAAGACTTGTCTGAAGTTCGCGGAGAATTCACTGAATAACAACAAAGATAATTCCACAAAACTAAGCTCAAGCAAACGCTTCCATGATCGGCTGGCCGTGGTCAAGGAGCGGGTGAGGCCTGCCGAACATGTCGGGTAAGCGAGTCTCTAAGGAGATGCCAAGCGAATGATAAATGGTCGCGGCGACATCAGCGGGAGAATAACCACGTGTTATGGGGTAAGCCCCTTCTTTATCAGATTCGCCAATGACCTGCCCCCCTTTGATGCCGGCACCGGCAAAGAATAAAGAGCCGCACATTCCCCAGTGATCGCGACCACCATTGCCGTTGATTTTGGGAGTCCGACCGAACTCGGTCAGAAAGACAACCAAAGTCCGTTCCAACATCCCACGTTCGCGCAGGTCACTGATCAAACCGGCAAAAGCTTTATCCATACCGGCCACGTGATAACCTCGCTTGGCGAGTTCCGAGGTGTGCGGAAAGTTCTGACTGGCCGCGTTGTGGTTGTCCCACAGGTTGCCGTAATCATGATCGTATCCGTAATCAACCATCACAAATCGGGAACCAGCTTCGACAAGACGACGAGCCATCAAGCAGCGCCCACCCAGTTTGGTTTTTCCATATCGCTCGCGGACTTCTTCAGACTCGGAACTGATATCGAATGCGGATCGCACTTTTTCAGACAGCAGCAAATTTAAGGCAGACGAATAGTTGCCTTCGATCGTTTCAAATTCCTGCCGCTTCTCGGCATCTTGCAGAGAAGCTTCGAGCCGGTCGCGAAGTTTGGCACGACGAGTCAGTCGCGATCCCGAAAGATCTTCCAGAAAGCTGAGTTCTTTGGGATTGAGATCTTCCTCAGCCAACGGCGACGGATTTTCGACGACCTTACCCGTGGTGAAGTCGGGATTGTCGGGTTGTCCACCGAGACAGAACGGAGCGTACTGATTTCCCAACCAACCGCCGACAAACAGGTTGTGAGGTGGTGGACCGGGGCGTGTGATTCCGGGAACCGCGATGTAACCGGGAAGCCCATTCCGCGGACCTTGCAAGGAATTGACAATGGCTCCAATGTTCGGCTCGGTGAAGAGTTGAGCCTTAGTCACCTTACGCCCCGAGAGTGTGTAAACCTGGCTCAACAAATGATCGTTACTATCGTGAGAGAAGGTTCGCAAGACTGCCAACTCATCGGTCACTTTTGCCAACTCGGGACAGGTCTCGCTGAAATGGATACCAGAAGTTTTGGTAGCAATATCGGTCAGTGTCCCGCGAATTGTTTCCGGCGCGTCGGGCTTCGGATCAAAAGAATCGAGATGCGGGACACCACCACCCATCCACAGATAGATGACCGAGTCAGCCGTACCACTGTCGACGGCGGCCGCCGTCAGCTCATCTGTGAACTCTGGTAGCAATTGCCCTGAGACGGTGATTGCACCGACCTTAAGAGCATCGCGACGTGAGAATGATTGGGGAGATTCCATCGAACTCTCTGAAACGAAAAAGGAGTGAAATCGGCGGGCAAGTCTACATCAACACGGGTTGATGCATTGTGCCGAAAGGAGAGGGTTCACTCAAGAGGAAACTTGGAAGGACCATTCTTAAAAACTACAAATGTGGATGGCCTTTGCGTTCCAACGCGTCAATCAAGTTATCGTCCTTATATTCGTAGTTGTCGGCGATGTTTATTCAGATGACTCGTTGTCGATTCAAATGCTTTCGATAGTTACGTGAAAGCTTCGAGTGATGATCGGGTTCCATGACAAAAATGACATCGGCCCATTCCAACAAGTCGGGCGTAACGGGTGTGGCCGAGTCTTTGTTGAGCCCGGCAGAAGCAACGCTCCAATCTTCCTGCTCGGCAAAATGATGCTCTGCCGTCAGACTGCGTTTTTTATTGCGACTGCAGAGAAAGAGAATTTTGTTCAGAATGCCAAGACATCACTGAAAAGGAAGATGTTCGCCTTTCAGGTTATCAGATTGATTATACCCCCAGCCAGTCGAACCAGACAGAACTTTCGTGACCTGCTTGTTCTGTGCGTAGAGTCCCGTCAGAGTGGACGGCATCTTTCACAATGAATGCAAATGGTACGATCCACAGAATGTCATTCACAAACACCCACGCGACCGAATACAGCAAAAATTGGCCAGAGAGATATCCATACAAAACTCCCAGTGTTCCGCAAGTTTTGGCAACGGCACCGATTAAGACCAGCCCGTAATGGTGATACGGGTCGGTGGATGCCAAGGCGTAGCCAAGTCCATACATAAAGATCGCGAACCCACAACCCTGCCAGACCAGCGTGTTCGTTAAACCGTCGGTGTAGCCGTAGACCTGAAAAGATAAATCCGGCCAGCCCACAATAAACAGTCCCCACAAGCCACAATGGACGGCAGCCGCGATAAGGAGTCGAGATTTCCAGCGTGAGTGATTCATGACGGTCTCGCAGATGCGGGTCAGATAGCCATTGATCGAACCGCATCTTCGGCGACGATTTAACTCATTATTCGGACTTTGGTTTCTGGGTACGCTTTCCAAACTCTACGACCAGCGATTTGGCTTCTATTTCACTCAACCCGGATATCTGAAGCTTGCCACCAATCTCTGATCGAATGACGGGAGCCATAAAGACTTTGCCGTTCACAAGAATCGCTAATGGCTGATTGAGATGTTCGCCGGTTAACTTTCTCATTTTCACACCGCCTGCTTTGGTGAGTTCAAGAATAACCGTATCCTCATCAATCTGCTCATTCTTGCTAAGAGAAACTTTTTCGACATCCGAGAGATCTATTTCAGCCTGCGGATGCAGAAAGATTTCTTTTTCGCCGTCTTTCATTTTCGAGGCTTTCCAGCCTTCTTGCTGCTCGAAAGAGGCACGTCGAAACTCGATTGACAATTCGTTTTTTTTGACGGGGTCCTCAGCAAAAGCAGCCGACACTGAAAACAGGCAGACAAAGAAAATCGCGAAGAGTCGCATGGCCAATCTTTCCTATTTTTGGATTTCGAATCAGTCTTCAAGAAGATGCCTGAAACATCATTGGGCAGATGCCTTGATTTATCATAAGGAAAGACGAACCGTCACATGATCGTCAATTCCTTGAAACTCGGCATAATCACAAAGTCTCCGGCGAAAATATAGCAACACAAACAGTTCTACAGAAAAGACTTAGAAACTTTCCGCATTTCTGATCCTCCTCCCTCTGAAAAGCGTTCTCAAAGTGAATGAAACCGAATCCAACAAACACGAGATTGAACCTCAGAAAGACTTTTGAGACCGGACAAGAAAGGAGGCTGTCATGACCAATTTCATGAATATGCTGAGCTTGTTAATCTCTCCCGTGGTGGCGAACGCTGCAGTCCCTGTTTCACACTGGATGGAACAATTGTTTCTGGCAGCGATTCTGCTGCTCAGTACAGCATTCGTTTTCCAAGGAACCTGGAACGGTCTGATGGCAGAATTCCCTCAAATCGGAAGATTAAGTTACTTCCGAGCCATGCACCTTGTCTCAATGGGAGGTGTTATCCTGATCGCATTGTTTTACCTGCTCTGCTGATCAAAGATGAAATCAGACCCCTTCAAAAGCGCGATGGAGTCATCGACCTTGAAGATTTCGTCGCGTCTTTTCGCGTTGCCTTTTCAACCCGATTGATGCCTTTTCTAAACATACCGTTACAGATCGACCATAAATGTAGACTGGTGGCATCAATGACGAACCCTGTTTTCATCAAATTCGATAGGAGTGAATTAGTCTGGAAAAATCGCAATAAATGCCGAAAACAGGTATTCCGTGTGACTGCATGGGAATTTAGATTAGGTGTACCAGAGGGGAGCTGCCGAGAATTGCTCCCGTGGCCTGTAAGAATCGCCCTGAGTTTCTACATACATTCAGATCTCTCATGAAACCAAAAACTCTACAAATCAATTATCAACGTCGCGGATTCACGCTCGTCGAACTCTTAGTAGTCATCGCCGTTATGGTCACTTTGATGGGACTCTTGATGCCGGCTGTTCAGCAAGCTCGAGAGGCGGCTCGTCGTACTCGCTGCCAAAACAACCTCAAGCAAATTGGCTTAGCACTTCACAATTATCACGACCAGTTTCAGATTTTCCCTCCCGAAAGTATTTGGGCAGCTCCCGAAGGTTCGACATGGGCGCCCCGTAACTTTACCTGGATTGAGCTAATCTTGCCGATGCTCGATCAAGGCAGTCTGAATAATGCCATTGATTTTAATCGCCCAATCTGGAACCAGTCGCTTCCCGACGGGCAACTGATTACCTCCGTCCAATTAGACATCCTCAGATGCCCCTCTGATGCTGCCCTCTCCGGTCCTGTAGAAGCACATGGGCTGGCCATCAGTAATTATGCAGGTGCAGAAGGACTCGACTGGTGGTCTCCCACGCGTGTTCGGCGAAGAACGCCTGGAAATCCAATAGCGTTTGATCCCGTTCCTGCCCACCTCAATACAAGCCAAGCCGGTCTGTTTGGCTTCGCACATGCCTGCCGCATTCGGCATGTCCAAGATGGGCTCTCCAACACAATTGCCGTCGGAGAGGTCTCTTCCAACGGGTTTGAAGGAGGGGCTCCTTACACAAATGGAAGCGGTCATCTTCGAGATGACAATTTTGTGTTTCGCATGTCGATGATTTCTCCCACAAAAGACGGCGATCAAACATATCCTCAAGCGCCGATCATGGCCGCCTACCCACAACCGGACGGCTCTCCCTCAAACCCCGGAATTTGGTTTCGCACGGGACCGCACACCTACAAGCCGACTTACATCTCAAAATACGGAATCAATTCTGACTGGCCCGGTGCATCCAGCTATCACGTTGGTGGGGGGAATTTCTTGATGGGCGACGGTTCAGTCAAGCTTATCAACGAGACAGTCGATTATTGGACCGTCTACCATCCTCTGAATACGACTGCCGGAAAAGAAGTTCTGGGAGACTTCTAGTGGACACGATTTCTTCAGAACTGTTCTAGAAAACGAACATCGTTTTCATAGAATCGACGGATGTCTGTGATCTGATGACGTTGCATGCAAAAACGCTCGATCCCCAGACCGAATGCAAAACCTGAAACTTCTTCAGGATCATACCCGACGGCGCGTAGGACATTCGGATCAACCATGCCGGCTCCACCCACTTCTAACCAATCATTACCCCAGCGCATATCCACTTCGACTGAGGGTTCTGTGAATGGAAAGAACGAAGGACGAAATCGAATTTCAACACCCTCCCCTAGGTAAGAGCGGGCGAAGATACTGAGCACCGACTTCAACTGGGCCATGGTGACATCATCACCCACCATTAGGCCTTCCATCTGGTGAAACATGCAAGAGTGGGTCGCGTCTATGGTATCAGGCCGATAGACCCGTCCGACAGAAACGATTCTGACAGGAGGCTTCCGCTCTGTCATCACTCGAATTTGCACCGTCGATGTCTGACTGCGCAGAAGCAACGGCCCATCCCCTCCGTTGGCGACATTGGCGGTGGCGAGATAGAAGTTCTCAAGTGGGTCGCGTGCGGGATGATCCTCGGGAATATTCAACGCCACGAAGTTATGGTGTTCGTCCTCGATTTCCGGGCCGTCCACAACTTCGAAACCCAATCGCCCCATCAAGTCTTTAAAGTCTTCAATCGTCTGAACGAGTGGATGAATTTTCCCCAATCGCGGCGCGATTCCCGGCAGCGAAATATCAATGGCGGAGAGAGCGGCTTGGGGCTTATCGAGGGTTTTCTTTTTCTCGTTAAGAGCCAGCTCAACCCCCACTTTTACCTCATTGAATTTCTTGCCAACAACAGGTCGATCATCAGGGCTTGCCTTACCGACTTCAGTTTGCAGATTCTTGAGACGACCTTTTTTCTTTCCCAGAAACTCGATTCGAACAGCTTCGATCTCTTCAGAGGATGTCGCGGCTGCGATCGCCGCTAAGGCGTCTTGTTCGTAAGACTGAAAGGCTTCGAGCACGTCCATCGTGCCTCTCCGCTCTGCAAAGGGTGATGATGAAAAAATAACCGCTTTCAAAAACATCCCATTGGGAATTGTTTTCAAAAGCGGTCGATGAATCCTGTGTTCAGCAATTCGCCGAAACCATTGATATCTGGAATCAGCTACGCGCCGCTTTTGCCAGTTCAAACACTTCGTCGAACACAGCCGGCTCGTGAATCGCAAGTTCGGAAAGCGATTTACGATTGAGTTCCAGATTTGCCTTTTTCATACCGTGAATGAACTCGGAATAGTTCAATCCCCGCATTTGACAGGCCGCTGTCAGACGTGTGATCCACAGACGACGCATGGCACGCTTGAATGCACGACGATCCCGAAACGCGTACATACGCGATTTGAGAATCGTTTCTTTGACGGTTCGCAGTAATTTGCTTCGTCCACCAAAATTTCCTCTGGCTTCTTTAAACAAACGTTTTTTCTTGCGACGCCGGGCCGCTCCAATAGTTACACGCATGATGACGACTCTATGTTATGAAAATGTAAGGTTGTCGAGGGAAACTGCGGCGGATCACTTTCCTGCCGCGAGACATTCGCGAATATGTTTCGCAAAAGCGCCGATGACAATTCCGTCGTTTCGCAATTGTCGAACTTTCTTGCCCGACTTGTGGCTCATAATATGACCACGAAATGCACGACGGTGGACGGCTTTACCAGAAGCGGTAATTTTGAACCGTTTCTTCATCCCTTTGTGGGTTTTTTGCTTTGGCATGACTTCAAACCAGGTCTATTACACGATTTATGTATGAAACTCAAAACAGCCACCCGCTCAAAAACTTCTCGTCTGGGCGGTATTCTGTCGTAATCAGGTTCTTTCCTGATGCTTTTACAACAGGCAGAGGATCGAGAAGTATAACAAAGCCAAGGGACAGTTTGCTACCGAACCGAGAAGCCTTTTCTACGGTTTTTTCCATCGATTTTCCCCAAGACTTACGGTTGATCGGGAATTTTGGTCTCCTCGACCGACTGAATTTCAACCGCTTTCGATCCTTGGGACTCACCAGCCTGGCCCGTCGCCACTTTCTGCCCCTTCATCTCCAAAGTCACATTCTGATGATAATTCTCGACCGATTGCTTTATTTTCAGGACACTCCCGACCTGCAATTCGCTGATTTCGGCGTTCTCAAGCTCTGCTTCTCCCCAGATTGCAGTTAGCTCTAACTGATTGAAGCGCGGCCCTGATGTCGTTTGTGCATCTTGGAAAGTGGCACTTTCCTCGTGTCGCACTGTTTGCTGACTCAATGCAGAGAAAAACTCCCATTGCCCGGCAATCTGTAGAGGACCACGGAGTCGGTCACTTTTTAATTCCCATTTTTCACACCACCACGGCGACTGGGGATTGTAAGTGGAGAAATCTTCTTCAGCCGTCAGTAACTCAACATCAACAATCCGCCACTGCGATGGAGGCAATACCCCGGCCAGACCTTCTCGAATCCAACGCATCAGTAATCGCTTTTCAATCGTGCTCAGATCTGTGACCGGATCAATGTTCTCCCAAGTCTGCCCGACCATGAGGCTCACGAACTGATGCGCAAACTTCTTCTCTAATAATACCAGCAGGTCACCACCATTTTGTTCACTTTCAACCAGCAGATAAATCATGTCCGAGGGAGAACTCTGGATCACTTCTGAAAATGGCAACCGCTCGGGCATAAACCGTTTTAACCGTAGCGACTCTTGCAAGCATTGCTCAGTCACCGCAGAGAGTTGCTTGCGAATATCTTCAAAGACTCCCACAACCCGTTTTGCCAGTTGAGAACTACTTGTCGGTGAAGCGACATTGGGAATCTCTATTCCGGATGTCTCAACAGGAGTAGTGCGCACGGGATTAAGTGCCGTCAAAAGAGATTCGACTTCGCTACGATTCAGTGCTTCGGCCATCCTTGGCAGAACTCCCCATCAATCTCATCAAGAGCGGATTTGCCCCTGACCTTGAATGACGTATTTGTAACTTGTGAGTTCTCGTAGACCACATGGTCCACGGGCATGAAACTTGTCTGTACTGATTCCGATTTCGGCACCCAGACCCAACTCTCCTCCGTCATTAAATCGGGTCGAGGCATTCTGAACCACTGCCGAAGAATCGACACCGTTCAGAAAAGTTTCGGCTGGTTCGATCATCCGGGTCACAATCGCATCGGTATGATGTGAACCGTAATGATTGATATGAGTCACGGCCTCTTCAACAGAGTCAACCACTTTGACCGCCAGGATCAAATCGAGAAACTCATCGAGATAATCGGCTTCCGTCGCGGCAATTCCTTCAGGTATCAAAGGAAGTGACCGTTCGCAACATCTCAGTTGCACTCCTTCAGCCAGTAATGCTTTGGCCGCTTTGGGTAAAAACTCTTGTGCTATGTCGGCATGAACGAGCAATGACTCTGCCGCATTACAGACACCCGTTCTCTGGCACTTACTGTTCACTATAATATCGACAGCCATCTCCAAATCAGCCGACGCATCCACGTAGACGTGGCAGTTACCGTCAAAATGTTTGATGACGGGCATTTTTGCTTCCGAGGCAACACGCTCGATCAAAGACTTTCCGCCTCGCGGAATCGTCACATCAATCAGCTCGCTCAGTTCGAGAAAATGACCGACCGCAGCACGGTCAGTGGTGGTCACCATCTGGACGGCATGTTCGGGCAATCCACATTCGAGGAGAGTCTGGCTCAAAATTTTGTGAAACGCATGATTACTGTGAAAGGCTTCTTTACCGCCACGTAAGATGACGGCATTCCCGCTCTTCACGCAGATGGCAGCCGCATCGACTGTGACGTTAGGACGAGACTCATAGATAAAAAAGACGACGCCTAACGGCACGCGAACCTTACTCACCTGTAATCCATTAGGACGACGAATGCTTTCCAGCACTTCGCCAATAGGATCAGCAAGCATCACCAGTTCTTCCAACGCATTGGCGATTCCGTCCAATCGTTCTGGACTTAAACGAAGTCGATCTACTTGTGCGTCCGTCAATCCAAATTGAGGAGCAGCAGCAATATCCTGTTGATTGGCTTCCAGCAAAGCAGTCGTCTGTTCTCGAATGCGAGTTGCCGCCGTTCTCAACCATTGATTCTTAATGGCGCCCGAAACGGCTCCCAGTTGTCGGGAAGCATCTTTGGCACGTTGCGCAGTTTCTCGCGTGTATTGTGCCAGATCCTGTGGGACTTCAATTGCAGTGCTCATGGCGGATTAGAGGGTCTAAGTTTGAAAGAGGTTCGTCCGGCTCCACAATGACAGCCGAAAACCCGCATCAAGTATCGAACAACCCGAAATGCCTGTCAACGCACGATTCGATTCAGGAATGCTGAAACAACAGAGAATTAAGGACTAACGCGTGCCGTTGCAGGTTCAAGATCTGTCTTCGCTGCGTCTTTCGCAGGTGTTTCGTGAGAAGCGGGCTGAATCTCGGAATCCTTCGTGGCGGTCTCTTCTTTTTCGACAATCGCCGTATCGACTTCCATCTGTTCCAGCATGAGATTGCGATACGTTTTTGGCTGATGGAAGTTGGCGATTTCCTGTTGTCTCGGATCTTTCACTTTCTTCCAGGGCAGACGAATTTTCTCACCCGCCAAGGTGGTTCCATCATAGATTGACCCTTTTTGGAACGGTCCCGCTCCAAACAACCAAGTGTTGCGGGCATTACTATCGGCGACAGACGTTCCCGATTGCCAGACCGATTCTCCCGAGTCCTTCTCATAGGCAAAGACGGCGACTTTCGCAGAGGCCGACATATGACTGCGGCGAGCGATTGAGAGTTCGGGAATCGAGGGAATAGGAGGAGCATTCGGCATTATTGATGCCGCGGTTGAGAGTGCGTTATTCTCGGGAACTCCGTAGATGATGTCGTGTTGATTCCTGCCAAGTGCGCCGACACGTGCTTCTACAATAAACCGGGCATCTTTCTTGTCTTCCACCATCATACATCCTTGGCCGACTAATTGTTGTCGCAACGCCGAGATAATGTAATCCGAGTTGACAAAGCCAACTCCTTTGACCGTTTTGATATACTCAGAATCAAAGTAAACCTTCTGATTCATCAAAGGAGAAAAGTTGATCTTGGCGACAGATTTATCAATCGCGTCTGAAGCCAGCAACTGCTGAGTTCCCTCAATCTGAATCGAACTGCCACAACCTGCAAATATGCAGACCAGCAGCCCACACACAATCGATGCGAATCGAATGGAGTACCGAAATGGATAGTGGGAGTGCGAATGAGTCATGGAGAGCACGAAGGAACTTCACCCGAGGAATCAGGTCGCGAATTGGGAGGGCACAGGTAGGGATTTTCTGGAGAGGTTCCGCAGGACAACAAGAGGAACTCCCCAAGGTGGGACAAGAAGTGTAGAGAATTCATCGGGATTCTCCAAGAGGTCTTCAAACCGACGCCATGCAGAATTAACTCGTTTTCCATAAATGACTTACGCAGACAGATCACGATTATCAAAGGAGCAGACTGCTAAATATCATCAGTATAAATTGATGCGTGGCACCTGCTTTTTCTGCTATGCTCCATCTGTTACAGCACCAACTTCAATAGCCAATCTCGATGAGCAGTTCTCAAACGAATCAAATACGACGACGTGATATCGTCCAAGCGGGAAGCTTGGGACTGTTGGGGATGTCGCTTCCTCGTCTGCTCCAATCACAAGCAGCCGCTTCTGAAACCGTCTCTCTACCCGGCAAAGCAAAAGCGGTGATTCTCTTGTTTATGTGGGGTGGACCCGGACATCAAGATACTTGGGATCTCAAACCCGATGCTCCCGCCGAAGTTCGGGGAGAGTTCAACCCGATCTCCACAAATGTGCCCGGCATCCAAATCTGCGAACACTTCCCACAACTGGCACAACGCACCGACAAACTTGCCATCATCCGCTCGATGACTCACAGCGACGTGAATCACACGACGGCTACACACTACTTGTTGACAGGTAAGGCACCTCCCCTCGTCAACGACTTGCGTAAAGACTGGCCTTCGATCGGTTCTGTTCTTTCCCATCTGGGGCGAGGCCAAGGCCCCCTGCCCCCATTCGTTTCGATGCGGCCGAAGATTGAAAATACGGTCCCCCGTTTTGTCGAACAATCGCACGGACAATTCGCCGGCTGGCTCGGCCCCACCTGGGATCCGCTCACCATCGATGCGGATCCTTCCAAACCGGGATATCGTGTCGGCGACTTCACCTTGCAAGAGCAACTTTCCCAAACGAGACTCGGAAAACGTCAAAGTCTCCTCTCCCAACTCGAAGCAAAACTGAGCAGAAGCGATGAGGTCGGTTCACTCGGCACCATGAGCAGACATTACAGCCGGGCGTTTGAACTATTAGCTTCCGGCGCTGGACAATCGGCTTTCGATCTCACGCAAGAGTCGGACGACATGCGCGACCGTTACGGTCGCAATCCGCACGGCCAATCTGTCTTGCAGGCTCGACGACTCGTCGAACGAGGCGTGCCGTTGGTCACTTGTTTCTGGCCGAATGAAGGAATCAAGAATGTGAGTGTCTATTGGGATACGCACAGCCGAAATTTCATCGATCACAAAGAGCGATTGATGCCTCCCGCCGATCAGGCATTCTCGGCCCTGCTCGACGACCTCGAAGACCGCGGGCTGCTTGATGAAACCTTGATTCTCTGGACGGGCGAGTTTGGACGCACACCGAAAGTCGGTCAACGTAACAGTAATGCCGGTGCGGGAGCCGATGGTCGTGACCACTGGCCCAACTGTTTCACCTCCGTGCTCACCGGTGGTGGCATTAAAGGGGGACAGGTTTACGGCTCCTCTGATCCACAAGCCGCCTGGCCCGCATCCAACCCGGTTAATCCTATCGACTTGGCGGCAACCATCTATCATCAGTTGGGCGTGCCGTCCAATTTGGAACTTCACGATCATCTGGGCCGCCCATTTGTGATCTGTCCGGGCAATGTGATCAGCGAATTGGTTTGATTGAAACCTGGGTCGCGTAGCCACAAGAGACATAGCCGTGGAGCGCAAGCTCCGCGGGCTTAATACCATAATGACCCGGTCGTCTCTCAAACACTCAACGCCCGTTTCAAGATGTCAAGATTCGGAGATTCGGGGACACACCTCGACCGAATCTTGACCAAATCTTGGCGAGAATGTTGCCAAATCTTGATTCCGAATCTTCCATACCCTTGAGCAAGTGGTTGGCTTTCATTGATTTGCGTCGATTGCCTCGCTTTGGTGAGATGTCGCGATGTCATCAGTATCAGTGAAAGCAGGACGAGCAATTTGGAATATTTAGAGACTGTTTGAAACATGAGAGGTTTCCTTGCTGGTATCGAATGACCACATCAGAACAATGCTATACTGATGATTACGGACTGATTGGATCAGATCAATAGAATTCACGGACAACACGAAACCTTTTTCCCGGATATCGTGATTGACTCTGACTGAATCACGGTCAAAACAACAGAGAAATCCTTGAGATCAATCAAATGAACAACGCCAGCTCCCTCAAAATCATCTTATTACCCGGCATGGACGGCACGGGGAAACTGTTTGATCCGCTGATCGAACAATGCCCACCGGAGTTTGAACCGGTCGTTGTTCCGCTCCCGAATCAGGAGTGCCAAAGATACTAACAATTGGCTGAGGAAATGATCTCAGACTCTCCGCCCCGATACCCAGCATCACGCCATCGACGGGCCACATTTAATGCTTCAGACACAACCCGATGAATGCTGGAACGCGATACGTGCGTTTCAAAAATCTCACTGTGACTGAACGCCACCCGCGGGCAGAATGTGATTCGCTGGAGGTTGCGGTTGAAATCGATATTGCAAACGCGGAAACAAATAACGGGCTAGCAAAGTCGCATAGACCTCTTGGCCCCGAGCCGATAGCCACGGCTCAGTCTGCAAGTACAACTCCTCAGGATTACCGAGTTCTGCGAAGTCGTTCGAGTTGTCCAAAAACGCCAAACCCGACTCTTCTGCAAAAGTGGCCATCTTTTGGAGCGGTTCCCGATTAGAATAAACGACACCCGATGCGACGCCGAATTTTTTGCGTGTTGCGGGATCACTGGTTGCTTCAGACGAAATCTGCCAAGGAGCCGGTATCACCGAAAACACCACCAAAGCCCCCTGCTCTCTCCCCAGCGCGTCGAGTTTTTCAATCGGCTGTAGCGAATTTTGCAAATAGGGCCCCCAATCAACGGGATTGTCACGTATCCAGGCATACCGACCGACGGGATGATCGATTTGATCGAGGGAATCGAATGTCGATTCGGTTCTCCAAAGTTCCGATTGCGTCTTGAGCCATTTCATCGAGACAAAATGATTTTGAATTTTCTTGAGTTCCGATTCATTTCCTAATAACGGATTTCGACAACCGAGCGGAATACCATTTTCATCGTGCGACGTGAAACCCCGCACGAGATAATCGTCGGCGACATCTCCCATTTCAAACGTCAGCACAATCACATCAGGATTGAGAGCCCGCAGTCGATGTCGATATTGCAGGAGCGACAATAGCGGACAGTACCCAGGGACTCCCGCATTGATCACTTCTAGTTTTTTGGGCAGATAATCTTTCAACAAGCTTTGAAGTTGTGAAGAAAACAACTCCTCAGACGTTAAGCCGGGACCAAACGTCATTTCATCACCAAGACAGAGAATGCGAATTACATCACTCGACTTCTCCAAGGAGGGTTCGGGACCGCGTAACCCAAAAGAATTTAAGCGTTCGGAAAACTGATGTCCGGTATCGGGATGTTGAAACTCAACTTTTTCGAGCGGTTTGAGATGATGATGAACCTGATGACAGGCGACGAACTCGATTTCAGCGTTGTCGCTGATCGGCTTTTCCGCCAAAAATGTATGCACGCGAAGCCCCACCTCAATGCAGCAGATCAAACAGATCAACCACACGACGGCCCAGAGCATATGTTTGATAAAGCTAAGGCGTATCCGCATAAAAGGGAAATCTCGTCCTTGAGGTCACCCGGACATTGGCCGGAATCCTAGTAGAACACGGGATTTACAACAAGGGAGGTTAGTCTCACGAGAAAGCAATGTGTCAGCAAATCACCTTGCTTGTCCGATAACTTCGGTAGTCTGAAGGGAATACGCAAAGCAAAATTCCAGAAGCAGAACGCAGACCGGCCCAAACCAACCGCCAATCACTCGATGAAGCAACGAACAGGTCGCTGGATGAACCAGAATTCAGACGAAACGCAAGAACAGCGTGGGGCCTGCTGAACTCTTTGCGAGTTCAGCTACGGGGGAGATTCGAGCAGCCGATCCCAATGGGACTGTTGAAGACCGCAAAATGTGCGCATAAAAAAAACCCCGCAAGCGGGGCTCCGTGACGTTTGATTTGATGCAGCCAATCCATCAGCACACATCATCAAACCGTATGTCACAACCAGGCAGCTAAGTCACCATCCGTAACTCAGAGATCAACAGCCTTGTTGACCACCATCCATGTTTTGCTGCTTGATTCAAAAAAGAGAAAACGTTCGGCTGAATAAAAAAGCGGCGTCCTTGCCAATCAGTCCATCCTTGGTATTTTAAGAGAAGAGTGAAAGCCAGTCGATCCTCTGTGTGAACGAAGAGTGATCTTGCAGCCATCATCTTCAGTCCGAACGATTTTCTCCGTATCTCGTCAATGAATTGTGTTTCCAATTAGCCCGATAAATTCTTAAACAAAGGACTAAACTCTGGCATCTCTGCTTGTAGTAACTCCAACCAATTGGAGGGATTCCAAATCTCGATGCAAATCGCTGCACCGACAATCATCACCTCTCCGCCCGGTTTGACATTCAAAAACTCACGAAACCCTTCGGGCACTAATACCCGTGATCGCTTCGCCAATTGAATCTCTTTTGATCGAGTCGACAGCAGGCGTCCGAGCCGCTGCACTTCACTCCATCGCTCCTCCATCCGGCCGGCTGACATCTTCTGTTCAATGATGGCAATGCCGTCATCCAATCGCTTCTGCCAGTCCGCCGCCCGCCATAAGCTCAAACACCCCGCACGTTCCTTGACCAGTACCGTGTTACCAGCTTCATCCGTGACGGCGTTGGCCATCTCAGTAGGAAGTGTCAAACGATGCCGCTCATCGAGCGTCCGTTTGATTTCTCCGGTAATCAGAATGTTGGTCGCCATGAGATTGCTTGAAATCAGACAGGAGGAATCAGAAAAGAGAAAGTCTCTTAACGATTCTATTGGGCGTATTACCCATAATCAATTGTTTTAAAAGACTATTTTGGGTTGATTACCCACTTCTGAAAATTAAGATACCGTGAGTATCTGAGTAGTTCAAATCAATAATGACGATTTTTTCGACTTTTCCGAAAACTCCGATTGGGCAGAGATCCCACACACACGAAAATCGCTAGAATGATTGCTCAAAACCTGCCAAACCTCTCGTGATTGCCCCAGACCTATGACTTCAGAACCGCCCATCAGTGAATCAAAAGATGCCAAACTCGATCCGATCATGAACGAGTTGGATAATCCCAACCTCAACGAGCTACCGGCGTCTGCCATCGAGGCGGCCCGAGAACACCGCGAACAGATCATTCCCCGCTTAATCGCAGCCATCGAGCAGGCCACAAAAAGAGCGAGAATGGGGGAGATCGTTGAAGAGAATGGGCATTTCTTCGCACTCTATCTGCTGACCGAATTTGAGGCGAAATAAGCACTGCCGGCCACCATAGAATCAGTCCTGCTTCCCGGAAATACTCCTGATGAGCTGTATGGTGATTCCATTACCGAGTTTCTCTCAAGAAGCTTGGCGGCACTAGCGAGCCCCCCTTTTGAAGAGATCGAGCAGATCATCTCTTGCGAAGATGCCAATGAATACGTGCGCTGGGCTGCTGCAGGTACTTACCTCTTTCTGGTGCGCGACGGAAAAATGACGCGGGATGAAGCCTTGAGTCGGCTGAAACACCAGTTGATCAAAGCTCTCAAAGTCAAATCAATCCCATTGATCGAATTTCTGGTGTCTGCGCTTTGTCAATATTCTCCCCACGAAGCCGAAGCGGAAATTCGGCAAGCGTTCGAAGAAGACCTCGTTGATGAAATCACAATTGAAATCGAGGAAATTGAAGAGAGCCTGAAGCAAGGTGAAGAGTACTTTCAAGAAGCTCTGAGCCGTTGTCGTCCAACTGGGATCGAAGATACGATCGAGGAGTTATCGAAGTGGTACTCGTTCTCGACCGAGGAGTCGGCCCCTTTCTATCCTAACGCCCCCGAG
>JAQWSQ010000053.1 GCA_029243145.1 Planctomycetaceae bacterium
ATGATGGGCGGACAGGCGACTCGAACATGAATCTCTTTGGCTTTTCCTCGTTCGCGAAGCTGCGAAATCAGAGCTTTCATCGTGGTCGAACGAACGATGGTGTCTTCGACCAACAACACTTTCTTTCCGTCAAGAACTTCCGGTAGCGGCGTGTATTTCGCCCGCACTTTGGCAGCACGATTATTACTGCCTTCGATGAAGGTTCGCCCAATATATCGATTGCGAATGAGTCCTTCGAGAGAAGGGATTTTCAATTGATAGGCCATGCTGTCGGCAGCCGCTTTGGCGGTGTCCGGAACGGGGACCACAATTGTTTCTTCATCGATTTGGACGGTTTCTTGATTGGCTAATTCTTCTCCCAGACGTTTGCGGGTCAAATAAACACTTCGTTCATCGAGATTACTGCATACGTTGGCGAAGTAAATCCATTCGAAGAAGCAATGTGACTTTCGCTCACTTTCTGCAAACTGTTCGATTTCCAATTGTCCGTTGCGAATCAGAATCGCGTATCCAGCTTCGAGATTCTTGATGCTTTCTGCCGGGAAGCCGAGATTGGTGAGGGCCACCGATTCACTCGCTGCCGCAAACAAAGGGCCATCGATCGCGTAGCACAATGGGCGAATGCCAGAAGGATCGCGGGCAATAAACATTTCTCCTAACGAGTTGAGGTACACGATGTTGTAGGCACCATCGAGTCGTTTGCTGAGCGACTTCAGAATCGCCAGTAAATCGTGATCCTCGGAGCGAGAGAGTTCCTGGCTCAGCATGTGCATCAAAATTTCGGTGTCAGTTTCCCGCGCGAGGTGATGATTCGTCTGCTGGAGAATCTCATTTTGCAGTTCAGGATAATTAGCAAGTTGACCGTTGAAGGCAAAACTGAACCACTTTGGTTTCTCAATGTGATGACGTTCGAAGGGTTGAGCGTAGCTACGGTCATCCTTTCCACAGGTCGCATAGCGGGTGTGGCCGATTGCGGCAGGCCCCTCGTATTGCTCCATCAACTTACGAAATTGTTCTTCGTGGTTAAGATGGAAGACTTCATTGACCGTCCCGACATCCTTATGAGTATCGATCAATTGGGATCGATTCGGGTTGTAGGTCGTCATTCCCGCGGCAAGCTGTCCCCGGTTTTGAATGTCCAACAGCAATCGAGACATCAAGTTCGAGGTTTTGTTGGGGTCGCCTTCAGGCAGTAAAGGGCTGATATCCTCTGAGGGAAGATGATAAACAGCCGCAACGCCACATTCGTGGTAAAGCTCAGACATCCCTGAAGTTCCGCCGTTTGCGAGGAAACCGGTGGTAGGGCGGGTCGCACGCCCTTCACTTTTCGATCATACAGTCCTCATTCCCCTCAGCCAACCGGATGATCTCAATTTTTGTCGATCCGAGTTCAAGAAGTCACCGAACTCTGCAGGATTCTGTCTGTCCGTCTTCAAATTATCCTTCATACCCAACAGGACACTTTCGCTTCCTTGTCATTCCGTTAAGATAATCTACATATACAGAGTTGCTCTCTGTGACGTAAACACTCATTTTCCCTTGCAAATCTGTCATGGAAAACCTTGTTCGCCGAGAAGTGGTCGAAACTGCCGAGACGATTGTCGTCAAAGTCGGGACAAATACGCTCGCACGCCCTGATGACACGTTAGATTACGATCGAATCGTCCATCTGGCGGAACAATTATGCGCCATTCGCAAATCCGGTCGCAAAGTGGTTCTCGTCTCCAGTGGTGCTGTCGCAGCAGGAATGGAACTTCTTTCGCTCACCGAACGTCCGCGAGATTTGTCCCACCTGCAAGCCTCCGCCGCAACCGGTCAAGCACATCTGATTCACCTGTACGATAAAGCACTCCGGGATCGGGGCTACCACGCAGCTCAGATTCTCCTGACGGGTAACGATTTCAAGCATCGTCATCGTTACCTGAATGTGCGAAATACGCTCAATACACTCTTTGAATATGATGTCATCCCGATCATCAACGAAAACGATACGGTCAGTGTGGATGAGATCAAATTTGGCGACAACGATCATCTGGCGGCAATGGTCTGCAATCTCTTGCACAACCCATTACTGATCGTCCTAACGAGCGTTGACGGCCTTTTCGACGGCGATCCTCAAGCAGCGAATTCCAAGGTGATTCCTCTCATTGAATCATGGGACGATAGCCTGGAGTCACTTTCTGTCGCAACGCGAACATCTCGCGGCACGGGAGGAATGCAGTCAAAGCTTCAAGCGATCAAAATGGCAATGAAAGTCGGCGAAAGCGTGATTCTGGCCAATGGACACCAGCAGGGAGTTTTGGCGGGTTTGATGAATGGAGAAGAGATCGGAACACTCTTTCTTGCTGATGGAAGAACACTTCCTGCGTGGAAACGCTGGATCGGATTCACGATACCACCCAAAGGCGCTCTGGTCGTCGATGAGGGAGCTGTCGCTGCGTTAAGGGAACGGGGAAAATCTCTGCTGGCAATCGGAATTCAATCAATTCAGGGAACATTTACCGCGGGCGAATTGGTCGCCATTAAAAATCAGACAGGACGCGAGATCGGTCGAGGGTTATGCAATTATCCCGCCGATCAGGTGAAGCAAATCTGTGGGCTGAAAGCGGGTGAGATCGCATCCATTTTGGGAGATGTCCCCTATTCTGAAGTCATGCACCGTGACAACTTAGTGATATTCAATTGACTCAAATGCCGTAAAGCATTGCCAAATGACCAGATAGGGGATTTTTCCAACAAATTTACGGCTCTGGAAAATATCGCGGATTTCTTCTGTTTTACGAGCTAGGCTTATCAGAGAAGACCCACTAATTGAGCGACCAACTCACTTGTAGATTCTTTTGCAATAACAGCCAGATTTCGCCATGTTCAGTAAAATCTATTACGGAATCACATACTACTTTTCGGAGTTGTCATACTTCTTGGAGCTGCATGTCAAAAACATGACTCCAGGAAAGTATTCATACATACTGATTGGTGTCTTCTTGTTCGGCTGGGTTCTGATGAGAAATCAGAAAAAGTAGCGATTTGTCTCGGTCTCTTTCGCAAATTATCCTGTTGCGATCATTCTCTTTCATTTGTGGATCGTACGGGGATCGGGGCATCAAAAAACCGTGATGATTCACTGAGAATCACCACGGCATAATTCGCGACTCGGTTCCCTCTAACAAATGAGGGTGTCTTCCCTGAGATTACGGCAACGGCTTCACTTTGATACTACGATAATGGACCGTGCTGTGAGGATCGTGAGCTTGTAGTGCGAAGGTTCCTTCGTCTAATTTGCGTTTGAAGTTTTTGTCTGGCGGCACGTAGTCACTCGGTTGCGTGTACTCGACCGTCGTTTTACCGTTCACTTTGATCGTCACAGTATTCCCTTTGACAATCACATGTTGTGTCCACCATTCATCGTCTTCAATGATCTGCTCGGTGACATTGACCACACCGTAGAGGCTGCCGGTTTTTTTGGGATCTTTGACATAGGTGTTGTTGACCTGTGTTTCAAATCCTTTTGTCGGCCAGCCTTCTTCCTGATACTTGGTGTGGAAATAGATTCCTGAGTTGCTGTTTTTTTCAGCCTTCACTTCGACTTTCAGCTCGAAGTTTTTGAACGGTGCATGTTTACCAACATAAAACAGGTGACTGCGTTCGCCATTGCAGGTCAAAATGCCGTCTTTCAGGCTCCAGCTCTCTTTATTTTCGCTGGCTTTCCAGCCGTCGAGTGATGAACCATCGAATAAAGTGATCCAGCCATCTTTGTCGGCGGCAGAGACGCCTTGCGTTGTGAGTAAAGTTAGAGCACAGAGTGCCAATAATCCGAGTTGCTTCACAGAATGATTCTCCTGTAGTGAGTTGTGGAAGGAAATTACGAGAGAGACCTGATATCTTATCCAGACTGAAAACCATTTTGCAAACTGCACCATGACAATTCTGCCCGACAATTCCACAGAACTGATGCTACAAACGCAGTGTGAAGCCCTCGTCCGTATTTCATTAGACTGTCTGCATCGCGAATATCCCAATCACGTTCAGCATTTCTGGCGGGATGAGGGTGATTTTGCAACTCCACGCGAGATGCATCCGGCCTTTTTCGGTTGTTTCGATTGGCACTCGGCTGTCCACAATCATTGGGTGTTGGTCCGTGTTCTGCGTCTCTTTCCACAATCGTCGCTTCATTCAGACATCACCGTTGCGTTAAACAGGTCACTCACGTCAGAGAATATCCTCGGTGAGATTGATTATTTTGTGTCACGTGATCGATACGAGATGCCTTACGGTGTCGCCTGGTTTTTGATGATGTGTGCGGAGTTGAAAGAAGGAGCTGCGGACAACACTCAGATGAAGAGCTGGCATGAAGTGTTAGAACCTTTGGAAGTGCTGCTCGCCCAGCGATTTATGGATTGGTTGAAGTCTCTCCCCGCCCCGATCCGAAGCGGGGAACATAGTCAATCCGCATTCGCGATGGGACTGGTCTATGACTGGGCCACGATCAATGGGGATGCTGCCGTCTTGAAGTTGATCGAAGATAAGGCTCGAAAGTTCTACCTGACCGATCTTCCCTGGCCATTTCGACTTGAACCCTCTGCCTACGATTTCCTCTCACCCGGACTGGCGGAAGCAGATTTGTTACGCCGCATGGTTGATGTCGAAGTGTATCATTCCTGGGTGGAAGACTTTCTACCGACTGCCGCAATCCGAAATGACTCAAGTTGGCTTGATCCGGTCGCGTGTGTGAATCCCGAAGATGGGAAGTTATCGCACTGGTCAGGACTGAATCTCTCTCGGGCATGGATGCTCAAGGCAATTGCCGCGTCTTGTGGACGGTCCGACATCGCCACCAAACTCTCACAGCTCGCGATGGAGCATCAGGATGCGGGGCTGAATGCGATTAAGGCCAACGAATATGCCGGCTCACATTGGCTGGTCAGTTTCGCGGTCTACTTGCTGACGACACGTTGGAAAGTCTCTTCGCCCGAGTGATCAATCCCGGCATCTCGGTATCTATGGAGAACTCAGTATCTGTTCTTGGATGTCGATTCCCACGGATTGACTCCACGCATGTAGCAGTTGGTGAAAGAGAGGCCCTGGTTGTCCGTCTCCAACAGGTTGATCGTTGAATGAGGTCACCGGAAGCAAGCAATAAGGTGTTGAGGAGATCCAGATTTCAGTCGCTTCGGACGCTTGTTGAACTGACAGCAGTTCTTTCTTGACTCGATAACCAAGTTGTTCTGCCAATTCGATGACGACCTGTCGACTGATGCCGTTGAGAACCGTGGAGTCTGGAGGCGTGATGACCTCTTCTCCGATCACTGCAAACAGATTTCCGCTGCTGGTCTCAGTGACATTCTCTGAAGAATCCGCAAAAACTGCCGTTGCAGATGGGTGACTTTGTTTTACTTCTCGATCGGCAATCCTCCAATGCATTCTACTGCGACTTTTAATGGTCGGATCGAAGGAATCAGCAGGGATTGCAGGCTGTTTTGAAACAATCAGCGACTGTCCGAACTCCAAACAGTTTCGCCATAATGAAAAGTGTAATGGGAACGAGTGGACGCAGACTGTGGGGAGATGATCGCCACCCTTACCGAGGTAAGTCACATTGGGGCCACTGGTCGCGAACAGGATGATTCCGAGATCTTGCGAGACATCGGATTCGACTGTTGACCGCGATATCACCTCATTGATGACCGATTCTAAATCCTCATCGCTGTAAGCACATTTCAGCAGCGATTCATTCAACGAGTGACGAAAGCGGTCGAGATGGTCCGAAATTCGAAAAGGTTTGTGCCCAAAGGTTCTGAGCATCTCGGTGACGGCATCACCATGAACGATCCCGGAGTCTGCCAGAGAAAGCGAGACTGCTGAGAATGGTAGAAATTCTCCGTTAATCCAGGCGGTCATTTGTGTCATGGTGATTCTCAAACTGAAAGTGTTCTATCGTAGTCATTGCTAGTTTGGGGCTCAATTGAGGCATTGAATGAGGTTATCAAAATCTTTAGAAAATGCGCAAATCTGGAATCCCGCTCTGACTTAGCAAATCGACTATGATATATTGGAATTCCCACCTGCACTCATTCCTTTTTGATCAAACTACCGGAGAAAACGATGTCCGATCAGATAAATTCCTCGAGACGCGACTTTTTGAAGACTGGTACGACGGCGGCATTGGCAGCCGGACTGACCACGCAGCTCAATTCTGCCGTTCACGCCCAAGGGACTGATAAACTCAAGGTTGGACTTGTCGGTGTCGGAGGACGAGGGTCCGGGGCGGCGGTTCAGGCACTCACAGCCGACCAACATACCGAACTTCACGCTGTTGCGGATGCGTTTGAAGATCGCTTGGAAGCGGGGCTTGCCAACATGAAAGCCACGCCGGTCGGTGATCGTGTCAATGTGGATGCTGATCACAAGTTCGTCGGTTTTGATGCATACAAAAAAGTCATCGAATCTTGTGATGTTGTGCTGTTAGCAACGCCTCCACATTTCCGTCCCATGCAATTGAGGGCTGCGGTCGAAGCCGGGAAACACGTCTTCGTAGAAAAACCTGTTGGCGTGGATGGGCCTGGGATTCGTTCCGTGCTCGAAACCTGCAAGCTGGCTGAAGAAAAAGGACTTTCGATTGTCTCTGGGCTATGTTGGAGATACCACCCCGGAATGCGTGCGACGTTCGAGCAGATTCATGAAGGAACCGCTGGCGAGATTACCGCTTTGCAGTGCAGCTACAATTCAGGAGGAGTCTGGGATCCTCGTGCAACACGCGAAGAGTGTA
Source organism: Planctomycetaceae bacterium (assembly GCA_029243145.1). Classification (GTDB taxonomy): domain Bacteria; phylum Planctomycetota; class Planctomycetia; order Planctomycetales; family Planctomycetaceae; genus JABURQ01. The sequence continues at coordinate 6,767 of JAQWSQ010000053.1, forward strand.
GCAGCGAGATGGAGTATCAAATGAGGAATTGGTACTACTACGCTTGGCTGTCGGGGGACTTTAATACCGAACAGCACGTTCATAGTCTCGACAAAATGGCGTGGGCCATGTTGGATGAGACTCCCAAATCTGTTTCCGGGACAGGCGGTCGTATCCAACGAACCGACCCGAAGTACGGAAATATTTACGATCACTTTAATGTCGTTTACGAGTATGAGAGTGGTGTGAAAGCTTTTGCTCGCTGCCGACACTTCAGCGGCAGTACGAATGACGTTTCCGATCACATCTTTTGTACCAAAGGTCGTGTTGATGTCTTCAAGCATCGTATCTACGACTGGAACGGGGAGATCGTCTGGAAGTACAAAGGCCCGAGCGGCAACATGTATCAGATCGAACATGATGAATTCTTCGCCAGCATTCGCGATGGGAAGCCCATCAATAACGGCCATTACATGTCGATGAGTTCCATGATGGCGATTGCAGGTCGTATGTCGGCTTATACTGGCAAGCAATTGAGTTGGGAAGACTGTATGAACTCGACTCTTGACCTGTCCCCCGAAAGTTATGAATGGGGCGATATCCCAACGCGTCCGGTGTCAATTCCCGGTCAAACGCAGTTCAGCTAGTGTGTAGATTGCTTGCCAAAATCCTCACGCCCGGCGGTTTTCCCGCCGGGTGTTTTTTGCGCTATGGGGAATCGAATTAGGCGGAGTTGGTTTTAACCGGGAGTTAAAAGTTGGGGAACGGAGGAGCTTCGCGGGGAGGTTCTTCGCTTTCTTCAATCAAATTCCCATTAGTATCTGTTACCCCATACTTTTGCATCATGACTTGGAAGTTCTCTTGTCGAGTCCGGGATTGTCCTTCCAGCTCCACATAGTTTGGTTCGTTCAATCCCAATCTTTCCCGATGTTCAATCTCATCGTAGTTATCGATTTCTGATTGATCGGGATGATCCATGTGAGCGAACGTGACACCCAGCATCAGAAAATCGTTGTCGCGACCACGCGAGCTGAAGTGATAAGCGGCGCTGCCGGTCATACGAAGACTTGGAGTTAGCCAGTAATGAACTCCAACTTCAGGATAGACGGTAGCTATTGCGTGTCCTGAAAGAGGGGTGTAAGGAGGATGATGCTGTTTTGGTGGATGAAATTTGTGCGAAGATTTCTG
>JAQWSQ010000055.1 GCA_029243145.1 Planctomycetaceae bacterium
CTACACTCAGAATCTCAGATCCATGCTCAAAATCTCATGGGTCACCCCCGGTTGTCGCGACAACCGCAAAGGGTGTTTTAGGGTGCTTTTGGGGGTTTCACAAAATTCTGTTCTGAGAGATATACTCTGTATTTCTAGACTTAAAGGCATTTCTCAGTTATTCATGGCACCATTTTGGGAAACTGGGTCTGAGTGCGAAGCAGAAAGAATCGATTTATGCGATTCAGACCAAGTACGAAGCTGAGGTCGCGGCCTTGGAAAAGCAACTTGAAGCATTAGAGCAGCAGGAGGCTGACAAAGTACGAGATGTATTGACGGATGAGCAGAAAGAAAGTCTTCGTAAAATTTTGGAAGAGGTCGAATCAAAAAAGCAAAAAACAGCGCAATAGCGTTTGTCGTGATTTAAGATTGATTCCATAAAAAAGCCCTTCCGAAGTTCATTCGGAAGGGCTTTTGGTTTTTGTCAATCTTTATTGCGAATCACTTGGCGGCCGCGAATCGAGAAGCGACTTCGTCCCAATTGACGACATTCCAGAACGCACCAATGTAGTCTGGGCGACGGTTTTGATAGTTCAGATAGTAGGCATGTTCCCAAACATCCAAGCCCAAAATCGGGGTGCAGTTGCAATCTGCAATCCCTGCCATGAGAGGATTGTCTTGATTGGGTGTCGAGCAGACAGTCACTCCACCATCTTTGACGCCTAGCCAAGCCCAGCCGCTTCCAAAGCGGGTTGCTGCTGCTTGAGCGAATTTTTCTTTGAATGCTTCAAAACTGCCAAATGCCGAGTTGATCGCATCTGCCAACTCACCGGTCGGTGCTCCACCCCCATCGGGTGACATCACACTCCAGAACAAATTGTGATTGGCGACACCGCCACCATTGTTCCGAACGGCACCTTTGACATCGTCGGGAAGGCTGTTGACGCCGGCAATCAAATCTTCAATTGATTTTGAGGCCAGGTCGTCGTGTCCTTCCAGAGCGGCATTCACCTTGGCAATGTATCCAGCGTGGTGCTTACTGTGATGGATTTCCATCGTGCGAGCATCAATGTGAGGTTCCAAAGCATCGTAAGCGTAGGGCAATTCTGGTAATTCGTAAGCCATAAGAGACTCTCCTGTGTAACTCAAGGTAGATGAATAGTTAGTTGATTCTTGAATCGACTGAAGTGCTGGTTCGACCTGTTTTCAAAGAGTCGATCAAGAATGGATTTGATGCTGTCTGTTATTTCATTCTAGTAATACAGTTCAAACTCACAAGTGTAGGTGCAGAAATTCAGCATTGTTTGTGTGGTTGAGCCTTTTAGGTGGTTGAGTCGGTTCCTGCAGGAGTTGAAGGTGTCGAGAGGGTTCCTACAATGAGATTCTGCGAGCAGAGAAGTGTCTGCCGTCACGCCTACCCTATATTTGAGTGATTGATTATGTCTCGTCAAAAAATATTGACTGCGTTGCCAGTTTACAATGAAGTCAATCATTTGAAGCCGGTTTTGGCAGAGGTCAGAAAATATAGTCAGGCGATTCTGGTTGTCGATGATGGTTCCACAGATGGCACCGCGGAGCTATTGGACGAATTACCAGATCTTTTCGTCATTCACCATCCCCAAAATCGTGGTTACGGAGCCGGGTTAAGGTCTGCATTTGAGTTTGCCCAAAAACACGAATATGACGCCATTGTAACGATTGATTGTGACGGTCAGCACCAGCCGTGTCTGATTCCGTCATTGGCCGAGTCTCTGGAGAGTCCCGAGGAGATTGATATTGTTTCAGGAAGTCGATATCTGCAATCGTTCGAGAATGATACTCCTCCTCCCGAGGCGCGTCGAGCAATCAATATGCGTTTCAATCAGCTCATCCGGGATGAGTTGGGGTTGAACCTGACCGATTCATTCTGTGGGTTTAAAGCCTATCGCGTCTCGGCATTGTCTCGTCTCGATGTGACCGAATATGGGTATGCCATGCCGATGCAATTCTGGGTGCAAGTTGTGGCCCAAAATCTGAAGCTTCGCGAGTATCCAGTACCGCTGATTTATCTTGAGGAAGAACGCTCGTTTGGCGGTTCACTCGACGATAGCGATAAGAGACTCAAATACTATCGGGAGGTCTTCGAAGCAGAAAAGAGTCGCTGGAAAGACGAATTGGCTCAAGCCAAACCGCGACAGTTCCTCGCAGCAGAGGCTCCGACGGGTTGTTCTTTTTGAATTGTAATGTGGCAAGTTTCAACGATTGTAGGAATTTGGAGTCGTTATTTAGGTGTTCTTCGAGTGAGAAATTGTTCCATGATGGACAAAACAGAGATTATTTCGACACAATACAAGTAAAGTTTGCTCGACCAATTATGTTTCGTTTGGGAATCGCCACATCGTGACAGTCACGACCTCTCCTCAAAATCCAGAAATTCACGATCCGTGCGCCGATCGGATTCAGTCTGAAGATTCAGAGTGGAAGGCTGAGCGTCTACAAGTCTCGCAACAAGATGGGGCAGTATTGGCGAGGCCGGCACTTTCGGATGTTGCTGATTTGTACGCTCATAATCGCGAACTGTTTGCAGGCTGCGAATGTGAGATTCAAGGAGAGTCACTGAGTGACTTGCGAGTTCAAACGCGAGAAGAACTTCTTGATCTCGCAGTGGCTTACACATCACAAATTCGACAAGAACCAGTCACACGTCCTAGTTCTGATGGATTGATTTGTGACGGGCATCAACCGTTGTTATTTCATTCAGGTGTCTGGGCGAAGAACTTCGTTCTGGGCGGCTTGGCCAAAAAACTGAAGGCGACCCCATTACATCTCATTGTCGACAACGACGCCTGGTCACAGTCTGGGGTTATGGTACCCGTCAATACAACGACGGTCCCTACAAAACAGCAAATCCCCTATGCCACAGTCAAAGGGGATCAGCCTTGGGAAGAAACTCTCGTTGATGATCCCGATATGTTTTATGCGTTTGGAAAAAACGTTTCAGATGCGATGGCAGAGAGTGAAGTCATCCCGTTGATTCATGAGTGTTGGCCACAAGCCGTGGAAGCGGCGAAGAAAAAATGGCCACTCTCCGATTGTCTGACAGTCGCCCGGCATCATATGGAGCGTCGCTGGGGGCTTGAGAATCTGGAATTGCCGATGAGTCGTGTTTGCGATTCAAAGTCGTTCCGTAAGTTCTTCTGTCATCTTGTTTCTCACATGCCCTGTTTTCGAGAACTCTACAATCAAGTCTTGGGAGAATATCGTAAGGTCAATGGAGTTCGTTCCCACACACATCCCGTTCCCGAACTGAAAGAACGAGAAGGCTGGTTGGAGTCGCCGTTCTGGGTGTGGAATACCAACTCGACTCAACGATTACCCTTATTCGTCAAACAAGAGGGACACCAGATTTTGTTGGCGTCCGAATCCGAGCCGTTTGCCAGCCTTGATTTATCACCGGAACTGAAACCCGAGCGTTCCTTGGAGCAACTCCAGACTTTGTTCAACGATGGTTGGCGAATCCGCTCTCGGGCATTAACGACTACATTGTTTGCTCGCCTGTATTTATCGGATCTGTTTATTCATGGCATCGGCGGTGCGAAGTATGATGAGATGACAGATCGACTGATGACTCGTTTTTATGGCGTTGATTCCCCCGGATATTTAACCTTGTCCGGGACTTGGCATCTTCCGCTCAATTCAGCGGACTCTTTCGCAGAAGATCGCAAGCAGTCTCTTCAGCAAGAACTTCGTGATTTGATCTATAACCCCGAACGAGTTCTGGGAGATTCTCTTCCCGAAGAAATGCGATCATTGTGCGATGAAAAGCAAACGCTGATTGATGAACAACAACGTGTCGAAGCGGGTGAGCGGCTCGGAGATTCTCAGCGAGAGCATCATCGGCGTGGATGCGAACGCTATCGAAGGCTTAAAGAGATCAATAAGAGTCTGTCTCGGGTTGCTGCTCACAAACAAGATGAGATTCAGAAAGAACTGGATAAGGTGAAATCCCAGATTGATGCGAATCAAATTCTGAACAGCCGCGAGTATTCTTTTGTCTTGTTTCCCGAAGAAAAACTCAAGTCGGCAATGATGGCTCTCACTGATTAAGCTCTGTTTGATGAAGAAGTGGGGAAGCCGATCATCCGAAGGGGCCCGACTTTTTCTGCACACGGGCTTCCATCATTTTGACGACTTCCTCCAAGGTGGAGTCAGAAGTGTCTATGGATTCCGCATCGTCGGCTGGTCTTAATGGAGCAATTGAGCGATTTGCATCGCGATGATCGCGGTCCCGAATTTCTTCAACGAGCTGCTCGAATTCGGGTCGATCAGAATCACCTGACATTTCCTCGTATCGACGTTGGGCTCTCACTTCGGGTCGTGCGGTCAGAAAGAACTTGCAGTTTGCATTCGGAAAAACAATCGTTCCCTGATCGCGACCTTCGGTCACGGTGTTGCCATGTTCGGCACAAGCCCGTTGGAGATCGACGAGAGTTTCACGGACGACAGGATGTTGGGCAACAACGGAAGCCACTGTACTCACAGCGGAAGTACGAATTTCATCTGTGACATCGTACTGATTGATGAGGAGTCGACCATTCTGAAACTGAATGCTGAGCGAGCGGGTTAACTCAGAAACGAGTCGCTCGTTTTCTGGTGGTGCTTCCGATTGCAGGCAACTCCAAGCAACCGCTCGGTACATCGCGCCCGTATCGAGAAACTCAAAGCCAAGTCGTGTCGCCAAAGTCCTGGCTGCAGTACTTTTTCCCGAGCCGGCAGGGCCGTCAATGGTCACTATGATGGAGTTTGAAGCAGTTGGTGGCACAGCAGTCTCATCATCCAAAAGTAGTGGAAAATCCCCAGAAATTCTCTAGCACTAATCAAATCCTAGATCGATATTGGCCAGTTCATGGCCTCGCATTTCGATCATGACGGAGTTTTTCTTGATCGGCAACTCTTCGATGGTATTTCCCAGAAGATCTCGCTTGCGAGCCGAAGTGGGAGGCATCAGCATGCTGAGTTGGACACGTCTGGAACGTCCTTCTGTTTCCAGAAGTCGTACGCTGATTCCTTTGTTGTCTGTTTCTACCGGAGAATCAATCTCTGACACGGGATCAATGGCGAGTGGTTGAAACCCAAGAATCTGGACATTCTTTTGTTTGACCCGAAAAAACCAGCCCGCTTTATTTCGCGGTGCATGATCGGTCTTTACGGATAGCGGCGGCATCAACAT